>CAVFUK010000001.1:0-19542 GCA_963625535.1 Anaerovoracaceae bacterium
ATATAAGTATAACTATACATTGAGTGATGGTACCCATGTGTTTGTGTATGACTTGAGTACTCAAAAATGGAAAACTGGTGGTGTAATGTCAGCCGATAAATCGTATGCATTTACTACTCTCCAGCTTAAATACGCAGATATTGAAACCACTTCATCGACGGCTTTGTCTTACAACGTATATTGGATACAGACCTTCAAGTCAATTGTCGAATTGAAGTCATACATTACAAGTGAAAACTTGACAATAACAAGTGGTGACTCAAATTAAGATATACTCTCAAAGTTAAAAAGATCGTTCAGGATATAAAGGACAAAGAGTCCCGGCGTGCTCCCTTGGCATGGCCGGGACTTTCTGTTCTCTGAGGAACTCTCTATACCTATACTGTATATATAAGGTATACGCTCCTTCATCTGAGGCAGAGCTCGGCTAGACGGTCTCTTCCGAGAAAGAAATCGAATAGTGGTAAATCCTCTGAAAGTGCCCGTGGATGGGCTATTTAGACAATTCACCCTATCGATTCGGATAAAATAGCTTAGATAATTCACCTGTTACTACCTATTTTTGCACCGTGTTCATGGCACCCGATGTAGGCTATCGTGTGCGTCACCTATGACAGGTGGATGAACTTGAACATGAAAACAGTTATTAATTATAATAGTTACTTTTAAATTTGGTATGAAAGAAAAACATTTCAACTTCTCATCGAAGAAGGTCCTGCTGCCCGCTTTGGCTATGGCGGCTCTGCTGGCAGGAAATCCGGGATTTGTTTTTGCTGACACGAATGGGGCGACCCTCGTGCAACAGCAAGGGAGTACTGTAAAAGGTAAGGTGGTCGACGCCAGTGGTGAAGCCATCATTGGCGCCAGCATCATGGTAAAAGGCACCACGACAGGCGTAATCACCGACCTGGACGGAAACTTCACATTGAACAACGTATCGTCCAAGGCTGTGCTGGTGGTCTCCTACGTGGGCTACAAGACCCAACAGGTGAACGCCGCCGGCAAACAGTTCCTCAACATCACACTGGCGGAGGACAGTGAGCTGCTGGACGAGGTGGTAGTGGTAGGTTACGGTACCATGAAGAAAGAGTCGCTGACGGGAGCCGTGACCGTGGTCGACCAGAAGATATTCCGCGAGAAGGGTGGACTATCCAGCCCCTTGCAGGCTCTGCAAGGTCAGGTGCCGGGTGTGATGATCACCCGTAGCTCGTCCGCCCCGGGTGACGAGAGCTGGGGCATGAAGCTCCGTGGTTCCGTCTCCGTCAACTCCACCGACCCGCTCATCATCATCGATGGTGTGGCCTACGAGAGTGTGAACGAGATGCGCCTGCTGAACCCGAGCGATATCGAGACCATCAACTTCCTGAAGGACGGTGCCGCCGCCATCTACGGATCACGCGCTGCCGGCGGTGTGGTGCTCGTCACCACCAAAAAAGGCGCTTCGGGCAAGGTGAAGGTGGAATATGGTGCCAGCGCCACGGTGAAGTCCCCCGGTCTGATGCAGTCCGTGATGAGCCTCGACCAGTGGGCCGAAGGTCTGAAGCAGGCCTTGGTGAACGACGGCAACCAGAGCAACGTGTGGTACACTTACGCTGAACTGGCACAGAAGTACAAAGGACAGGTGCTCGACCTCGACCAGAGCGGCAACCCCTTCGGTACGGCAGCCTTCACCGATGTCTCCGACTTCGCCTTTGCCGACGATGTCAACTGGTTCGACACCCTCTTCGGCGACGCATGGAGCACCGAGCACAACCTGAGCCTCTCCGGCGGTACGGACAAATCCTCTTACCGCATCTCACTCGGCTACCTCTACGATGGTTCGACCCTGCAGTACGGAAAGAACAACAATCAACGGTACAACTTCCGTATGAATAACACCTTCCAGCTGACGAAAGACTTCAAGCTGGAGTCCTCCATCTCCTACAACCGTCAGGAGCAGGTGGCACCTACGCAGATCAGCTCCGCCCTTTCGAGCACATTGCCTATGCCCGGTCTGCCCTTCGAGACCGTCGACGGTAAACCCTACGCGTGGGGTACCTGGTGCTCGCCGGCCGCACAGGTGGAATACGGTGGCAGCAACAAACTCTCCGTGTCCGCCATCTCCTTCAGCGAGACCCTTAATTATAAGATAACGGATTGGTTGCAGGCCAATGCCAACCTCGGTTACTCCACCAGCACGGCAACCCGCAACACCACCAACAACTCCATCGACTTCTACAACTACAACGGCACGAAGGTGGTGCGCACCAGTCCCACACAGGACAATTCCACCTACACACAGACCTCATCGCGCACCGACTTCTACTCCGTGACAGGCTATCTGGCTGCCAACAAAACTTTTGGCAAACACAACCTGAGTCTCACACTCGGTACCCAGTACGAGTTCAAGGAGTACACCTACTTTGGAGCCAAGGTGAAGGACATTCAGAATGGACTGGAGATTATCAACGGCTCCGGTGAGGTGACCCTCAGCGGAAGCGAGAACAAATACCAGAACTCCAATCTCTCTTACTTCGGACGTTTCAACTACGACTACGACGGACGCTACCTGTTGGAGATCAACGGACGCTACGACGGCTCCTCGAAGTTCCTCCCCGAGAATCGTTGGAACATGTTCTGGGGCGCATCCGCAGGATGGCGTGTGAAGCAAGAAGAGTTTATGAAGAATGTGGACTGGCTGAGCGACTTGAAGCTGCGCGTATCCTATGCCGAGGTGGGTAACCAGAGTGGCATCGGCAACTACGACGGTGTGCAACTCTACAGCCTCGTGGCTGCAGGCAGCGGCGCCTACATCGGTTCCGACAAACTGGCTTACATCAAGACCAGCGGCACGTTGGCATCCAAGACCCGTACATGGGAGCGCATCAAGAACTACAACGTAGGTATCGACTTCGGACTCTTCAACGGATCGCTGAGCGGTACGGTTGAGGCCTTCCTGAAGCAGAACGACAACATGCTCGTGAGCGTGACCTACCCGGGCATCCTCGGCGATAAGGCACCTTCGGCCAACGCCGGTAAGTTCAAGGACTGGGGTGTCGAGGGTCAGCTGACCTATCGCGGCCAGGTGGGCCAGGTGAACTACCACATCGGCGGCACCTTCACCTTCTCGCGCAACGAACTGACCGACTACGGTGGCACCACCGTCCTCTCCTCGGGATACAAGTCGACCATGCAGGGCTATCCGCTGAACTCCATCTTCGGACTGCGCTACGGTGGCAAGATTCAGACCGAGGCCCAGCTCGCTGCCTACAAGGCCAAGTACTACGAGAACAACGGCATCGGCATGCCGTCGAACCTCCGCCTGGGTGACAACATGTATTGCGATGAGAACGGCGACGGCAAGCTCGACGAGAATGACTACATCTACCTCGGCAGCGACACGCCTGAGATCTCCTACTCCTTCAACGGAGGCATCGAATACAAAGGCTTCGACCTGAGCTTCGTGTTCCAAGGCGACGCCAATCGCTTCGTGTACCGCGACATCAACAACCTGGTGGTGCCGTTCCGCGGTTACTACACCAACACCAGCACCGCCTCCATTGGCAACACCTGGTCGGTGGACAACCCCAATGCCTACTACTCGCCCTACACCAGCGATGGCAACATCAACAACTATAACTACCAGCCCTCGTCGCTCACTGCCCAGGACGGTCGTTACCTGCGTCTGAAGAACGTGACCCTCGGTTACACCTTCCCGCGCTCACTCCTGAGCAAGACCCGCGTGCTGAGCAGCGCCCGCATCTACATCACGGGAACCGACCTATGGGAGACCACCAAGATTAAGGACGGATGGGACCCCGAGGCCAAACGTAACCCGTCGGGAACAGGACGCTACCCGTTCACACGTAACTTTACTTTCGGTTTAAATTGTGCCTTCTAAACTCTACGACAATGAAATTGAACAAATATATACATGCTGCATCTTTGGCAGCCATGGCCTTGGTCGCTACCTCCTGTCTCGACCTTGAACCCAAAGCAAGCTTGGGCGACAATCTGGTGTGGAACACAGCCGATAACTTCCAACTGTTCGCTAACCAGTTCTACTCGTGGCCACACGACTTCTCTACCGCCGTATCCGATAATCCGCACAGCGACTATCGCGGCGACCTGATATGCACCTCCACCGTCAACGTCTATGCGCAGGGTACCAACACGATACCTACCAGCGACGGCAACTACACGGGTGCCTACACGCACATCTATTACACCAACCTGTTGCTGAAGAACGCCGAGAGCTTTGGCGACCAGTCCGCCATCGCCACCCCGATGGGCGAGGCCAAGTTCTTCCGCGCCGTCAACTACTTCGAACTGGTGCAACTCTATGGCAACGTCATCATCCTGAAGGAGCCGATAGACCTCAACAGCGAGAAACTGACTGCAGCGCGCGACGACCGTAGTGACGTGATAGACTTCGTCATCGAAGACCTGCAGGAGGCTGCCGAGCTGCTGCCCGAGACCGTTTCGGAGGCCGGACGCATCACCAAGTACGCCGCTCTGGCCATGCTCTCGAAGGTTGCTCTCTACGAAGGCACCTGGCAGAAGTTCCACACCAACGGCAACGATACCGAGAGCAACACAACCCGTAGCACCGAGTTGCTCACCATCGCCAAGAACGCTGCCGACCAGGTGATAAAGAGCGGGAAGTACAGCCTCTTCTACAACGCCACGTTGGGTACGGAGAGCTATCGCTACATGTTCATCCTGGAGGATGGCGTGCAGTGCAACCCCGCTAACCTCTCCAAGTCCGACAACAACGAATACATCTACTACAAGCGTCATCGCAACGGTGACAAGACCTCGTGGAACCTGACCCACGGACTGGTGGCTAACGTGTGCTATGTGACCCGCAAGATGGCGAACATGTACCGCTGTCAGGACGGACTGCCCGTCACCAAGTCGCCCCTCTTCAAGGGCTATGCGGGCGTGACCGACGAGTTCCAGAACCGCGACAACCGTATGACCAACAACATGCTCTACCACGGACAGGCCTACTGGAACAACGACGGTAAGTGGCGCACCACCTGGACCGACGCCGACCTGGACAACGCCCTGCAGTGCAACGTGCGCAGCGGCAGCGGCTACATCAACCGCAAGTGGGGTACCGAGCGTCAGGTGGACGACTACTACGAGTCATACGACTTCCCCATCATCCGTTATGCCGAGGTGTTGCTCAACTATGCTGAGGCTACCTATGAGCTCAACGGCTCCATCACCGACAGCGAGCTGGACTACTCCCTCAACAAGGTGCGTGCTCGTGTGAACCCCAACATGACCAAACTGAGCAACAGCCTGGTGAGCGCCAACGGACTCTCCATGCGCGACGAGATACGTGCCGAGCGCACCGTGGAGCTCTTCCTCGAAGGTCACCGCGTGGACGACCTCAAGCGTTGGGCTCTCTCGCCCGTGGAGATGGTGAAGGACCTCTACGGCGTGAAAGTGACAGGCACATGGTTCGAGGCCAACTGGTCCGGCCACGGACGTACACTCAGCAGCGACGGTTGCCTGACGATGTACACCAACCGTACCTGGAGCGACAAACTCTATCTCTACCCGATGCCGTCCGACCAGCTGCAACTCAACCCGCAACTGGGACAGAATCCCGGATGGAGCAACTAAATTCACTTAATCCTAAAGAAAGAATATGATGATACATACAATGAAATACGGATTTGGATCGCTGCTGTTGGCAGCCCTTTCCACTGCAATGATTTCATGTGAGGATAAGGCAGAGTTCGCTGAACTGGAGAACGCCAAGTATCCTGAGGCGGTGAAGCTGGTGCTCCCCGATGCACAGCAGGCACTGCTCTACACAGAAGCCAGTACCGAGACGACCGTGCTCCCCTTGATTAAAGGGGAACAGGTGTCGCTGGGCTTCAGCATCGCCCCCGACGATGTGACCTATCAAGATGTCGTGTGGACCTCGTCCAACGAGAACGTGGCTACCGTGGACGCTACCGGTAAGGTGACCGCTGTCAGCGGCGACGGCACAGGCTACGCTATCATACAGGTTGCCCCTGTGGCTTACTACTCAGGCAGCAACATCGGGTCGACCCTGAAGGTGATTGTGGCCAACTCGCTCACCAAGGCCGAGTCCATCACCCTCTCGTCAACCGCTGAAGAGGTGTATGCAGGCGAGTCCATCCAACTTTCTGCCGCCATTCTGCCGAGCGACGCTACCTATAAGACCGTATCGTGGACATCCAGCGACGAGAAGCTGGCTACCGTGGACGCTACCGGCAAGGTGACAGGTGTGAAGAACGATGCCTACAGTGCCACAGTCACCATCACGGCTACCGCCCTCGACGGCAGTGGCGTGAAGGCTGAGAAGGATATCACCGTGATGCAGATTGTCGATCCGGAAGAGGTCACCATCGACCAGAAGTACTCCGCTGACGAGGGCTACCTGTTGGCTATCGCCGATAAGAGCTTGACACTGGACTACACCACCGTGCCTGCCCAGTGCACCAAGTCGCTCATCGAGTGGACCACCAGCGACGCTACCGTGGCTACTGTAGCCAATGGTGTGGTGACGCTGAACCAGACCGGTGTGTTCGGCGACGTGACTATCACAGCTACCTGTCCTACCACCGGCAAGTCGTCGAGCATCAAACTCCACATAGAGGAAGGTCTCGTACGCGAGCTGTTCCACAACCAGAACAACTACACCTGGTACAACTCTAAGCAGAGTGGCAACGGCACCTCTTCGTCACACGAGTGGCACGATGGCTATGTGACGGTGACCACCTACAAACAGAACGCTACCAAACGCCGTGGTGACTTCAAGTGCTGGAGCGCGACCACATGGCTCAACGCCGGCACCTATCCGATTTTCGCTATCCGCATGGACGACCTGAAGGATCTGGATGGAGTGACAGGACGCAACATCACCCTCGATGCCTCGGGTACCTGCGACGGCGCGACCTACTCTGGCGGTCTGGATGGCAACAACAACAAGTGGTTGCACGACTACAAGTGCTCCGATGGCAGCCATGTCTTCATCTACGACCTGACTCAACAGAAGTGGGCCAACGGAGGCCTCCTGCCTACAACGGCAACCGCTGCCTTCAAGACCCTGCAGTTCAAGTACGCCGACATCGTGTCGACCGACGAGCTGAAATACAATGTATACTGGGTACAGACCTTCAAGACGCTGGACGATGTGAAATCATACATCACCTCCGAGGGCTTGACCTATGACGTAATCAAATAACACCGAACGATTATGATGAAAAGAACGTTATCTTATATAAGTCTTGCACTGCTCATGGCAGTGCAGACTTCCTGCCGCGAGAATAAATTCGGCGTGGTGGACCTGGAAATTGCAGAAGAGGAGGAGACCTACACTCCCGTAGCTGCCCAGTACACCTACTCGCACCCCTGTGCCATGTTCAACCAGTCGGACTTCGACCGTGTAAAGAAGTCGCTGGACGACGGCACCGCCCCGCAAGCCGTGAATGATGAGTTCACCGCCTTGAAGAACAGCCGCTTCACCGCACCCGGCTACGAACCCACAGTGCTGGAGTATATCGTGCGTGGCGACGGAACGGGCATCACCTCCGATGGTAAGGAACACTATGCCGAGGCCATGTACGACGCGGCTGCCGCATACCAGTGCGCTATGTTGTGGAAGCTTACCGGCGACGAGCAGTATGCCCAGATTGCCGTGAAGGTGATGAACGCATGGGCCGTAGGCTGCAAGGGTATCCGCTCCAACGACGCCAACAAGGTGCTGGCTGCCGGAGCGCAAGGTTGCACCTTCGCCTGTGCCGGCGAGATGATGCGTACCTACAGCGGCTGGAGCTCTACCGACTTCGCCAAGTACAAGGAGTGGATGATGAACGTGTTCGCCTCGGTGAACATCGAGTTCCTTGGCAAGCACGAGAACAGCTGTGCCGACCACTACTGGAGTAACTGGGACCTTGTGAATCTCTGCTCTTACCTCGGCATCGGCATCCTTTGCGAGAACGACGATATGGTGAACTATGTGGTCAACTACTTCTACACGGGTGTGGGCAACGGCTGCATCAAACGGCTGATACAGGGAACCTTCGACGACCCCTACGGAAGTGGCGAGCAGATAGCACAGAACCAGGAGAGCGGCCGTGACCAAGGTCACTCCATGATGTCCGCTGCCGTGTCCGCCACCCTGGCACAGATGGCCTACACGCTGATGCAGAGCAACAAGGACATCCAGCAGCTCGACTTCTTTGCCGCCAACGACAATGCCCTGATGAAGATGGGTGAGTACGTGGCCCTCTTCAACCTGCGCGACGGCAGCGACCAGCTCAACGCCAGTGGCGCATGGATTGCCAACGCCACCAAGATGCCTTTCAACGAGTATCGGTATTGTATGGACTGCGCCCACGCTGGTAGTTCACACAGCACGGTCCATACCGCTATTGCCGATGACAGTGGCCGCGGTAGTTTGCGTCCCGGTTGGGAAATCTATTACAACCATTATGCGAAGGTGAAGAAGCTCACGACGGGTTACAAGTATGCCAAGATGGCTGCCGACAAGATGCGCCCCGAATGTGGAGCGGACGGTAACAGCCGCTATGGCACCAACTCCGGAGCCTTCGACCAGTTGGGCTGGAACACCCTGATGATGTATCAAGAATAAATCGTATTTATATTAGTATCTGGTTGAACATAAATGAAAAGTCCCGGTTCTGCACGCTCGCAGGCCGGGACTTATTGTTCTTTGTTCTCTTTGACGTTCCCTTTATCTGCAGAAAAATGTATTCATACGGCCGAATTATGTGCGGAAAAATGTATCTTTGTATGGAAATAAGGTGCAGAAAAATGTAGTCGTAGGCTGTATTTAGGTGCGGAAAAATGTAATAGTAGCTATGGAACGGTTTGTATTACAACAGCTTGTGGAGTGGAAGAATAGAGAAGACAGAAAACCACTAATCCTCAATGGCGCTCGCCAAGTGGGGAAGACTTGGGCTTTGCGGGAATTTGCCAAGCGCGAATACGCTAAAGAAGCCTATGTGCTGTGCCGAAAGGACGAGTTGGTAGAACAGGTTTTCAAGAAAGACTTCAATGTGGAACGTATCCTCCTTTCGCTGAAAGCTCTGACCAAAGTCGACATTACTCCAGGCGATACGCTGATAATACTGGACGAGGTGCAGGAAATTCCAGAAGCCATCGAAGCCTTGAAATACTTTTGTGAGGATGCACCTCAGTACCATATCGCCGTAGCGGGCTCTCTGCTCGGCATCTCGCTGCATCACGACGTCTCCTTCCCCGTCGGCAAGGTAAACGAGATAGACATTTACCCGATGAACTTCGGAGAGTTCCTCTTGGCCAAAGGCGAGAACCAAGCTTTCCAATTGCTGAAAGAGAAGAATTTCGAAGTGACAAACCTCATCCACGAAAAGTATTTGGACCTCTTGCGCCAATACTATTATGTAGGTGGAATGCCAGAGGCCGTAAAGAGCTTCGTGGAGACCTCCTCGCTCATTGATGTCCGGCGAATACAAAACGATATACTGAAAGGTTATGAACGGGACTTCTCCAAGCATGCACCTGTGGAACAGATAGAACGTATCCGACTTGTGTGGAAGAGTATCCCGTCACAACTGTTCAAGGACAACAAGAAGTTTATCTACGGGGCGTTGCGCAAAGGTGCCCGAGCCAAAGAGTTCGAACTGGCTATCCAATGGCTCATCGACTCGGGACTATTATATAAGGTACCCCTTTGCACCAAACCCGCCTTACCGTTAGCAATTTACGAGGACTTCTCTGCCTTCAAACTATATCTTTTGGACCTCGGACTCTTGGGCGCGATGGTGGATACAGACGCCGCTCAGGTTCTCATCAACAATACCGTCTTCTCGGAGTACAAGGGAGGCATGACGGAGGAGTACGTCCTGCAGGAGATGAAAAGTCGTGGCATTTCCAAAGTCTTCTACCACAAGACCGATGATTCTCGGTTGGAGTTGGACTTCGTCATCCAGTACGAAGGGCGATTGCTGCCCATAGAGGTAAAGGCCGAGGGCAACGTTAGGTCCAACTCGCTCACGACTCTGCTCAAAGCTAATTCCGACTTAAAAGCCGTCCGTTTCTCCATGTTGCCCTATCGCCAGCAAGAACAACTCTATTGCGTTCCGCTGTATGCTGTCTGACCTGTTGGACATCATCTGGCAGCAGCTAGGGGAAGCAATAGGATAGTGGCAGAATGCAATGGCTTGGGTAAATCATCCAAGGAAGTCGTATAAACCGCCCTCAGAGAGGAATTCTAGAAAAAAAACGACCGAATATATTGGATAAAATAGCTGTATGGCTTGTCTTTCGTCACGCTATTATTAGCAGTATCTGGTTGAACATAAATGATAAGTCCCGGTTCTGCACGCTCGCAGGCCGGGACTTTTCATGTTCTTCCTTTATCGGAATACAAAACCTCAAACAATGTATCGAGAGTTTGATGTACTACTATAAATCGGGAGTCGAAAATCCTCCAAAAGTGGTTATATGGGAGTCTATTGGACAATACACCCCTCCGTTTTGGATAATATACCTTAGATTTACCTTATCTGTTTTTTACTTTTGCATCGTGTTCATTGCACCTGGTTGGAAGCGTCAATGGCAAAGTCGACGGCAAGGCCATCACGACAATCGCTTTAGTAGTTTCAACCTCATGGAATGAATACCTTGTACCGAGAGTAAGTTACGTAAGTTACAAGTGTGTTATTATACTAGTATTTGGTTGAACAGTACCGCCTGCCTGCAGGTGGGCGGTACCTTTAATGAAATGGACAGAACGAACTTTTATGAAACATATAAGTGGACAGAAAAGATTGATGGCACTGGCTACACTGTTAGTGGCACTGACCATGCAGGCGCAAGCCGCCGTGTGGCAGTGGTCGGTGAAGGTGACGGAATGGACGTCCAACGAGACGAATGCCAACCCCACCGCCTTCCTCTATGTGCCGGAGGCGTGCCAGCAAGTGCGCGGCGTGGTGTTCGGCATGCACAACATGTGCGAGGAGACCATCTTCGAACATCCCGTCTTCCGTCAGATCTTGGCTGACCTCAACTTCGCCGTCATCTGGATCACCCCGGGAATTGAACAACAGTGGAAGGTGGAGACCGGATGCCAGAAAGCCTTCGACAAGATGCTGGCCGACCTGGCCACCGTCAGCGGCTACGACGAACTGCAACGCGTGCCCCTTGTGCCTGTGGGCCACTCCGCCATGGCCACCATGCCATGGAACTTCGCGGCGTGGAACCCCCAACGTACCTTGGCACTCATATCCTATAAAGGAGACGCCCCGCGTACCAACCTCTGTGGCTACGGCCGCGAGAACCTCGAGTGGGGACGCACCCGCAACATCGACGGCATACCCGGCCTGATGATAGAGGGCGAGTATGAATGGTGGGAAGCCCGCGTCAACCCCGCGTTGGCCTTCCGCATGATGTACCCCGAGAGCTGTATCTCCTTCCTGGCCGATGTAGGCCACGGACATTTCGATGTGTCCGATGAGGTGGTACGCTACATCTGCCTCTTCCTCAAGAAGGCGGTACACTACCGTCTGGAGGGAGAAACCCTGAAGAAACTCAATCCCCAAGACGGATACCTGGCCGAACGCTGGCACCTGGGCCAGACCCGCCGTGCCAAGACCGCGCCCTACAACAGATACAAAGGCGACGCGCACGATGCCTTCTGGTACATCGACAAAGAGATGGCCGAGGCCACGGAGGCCTACTACGCCACCATGCGCGGTAAGGCCGAAAACTACATTGGCTACATGCAAAACGGACAACCGTTGGTTTATCATAAAGAACTACACGCCAAGTACAGAGGCGCTTTCGTGCCCGAGGCCGATGGCGTCACCTTCCACCTGAAGGGCATACGCACCGACAGCACCCACACCATCGTCATCGGCAATGGGGAGGATGTGCACATCCGTCGCATCTGCGGTCCCGTGGAGCAGGTGAACGACACCACCTTCCGTGTGGCCTTCTATCGCATGGGCATGGACAATCCTCGCCGCACGCGTAGCATCACCCTCTTTGTCTGCCATGCCGGCAACAAACGACTGAAGAATGGTGTGCAGGAGATCTCCATCGACCTGCCGTACCCCATCAAGGATGGAACGGCACAGCAAATCACTTTTCCCCGCTTGGCAGACGTGCACGTGGGCGATGCTCGTGAGGTGGCGCTGAAGGCAACCTCCGACAGCGGACTGCCTGTGGGCTACTATGTGAAGGAAGGCCCGGCGGAGTTGCAGGGCGACAAGCTCGTGCTGACACAGATTCCGCCTCGTGCCAAGTTCCCCGTGAAGGTGACCGTGGTGGCTTGGCAGTTCGGCCTGCAAGGCAAGGTGCAGTCCGCCACACCCGTAGAACAGACATTTTACATTACTAAATAAATAGAAGATATGAATATCACGAAGAACATACAAACACTGTTGCTGGCCTCGCTGCTTGGCATCTCTGCCGCACAGGCGCAGACCATCATCGAAGCGACACGCCAGCAGGTGACCTCGCCCGATGGCCGCTACCAGTTTGTAACCTATCAGAAGCAGATGCCCAAAGGCGGCAAACGCCTCTACTACACGCTGAGTTACGACGGCAAAGAGGTGGTGAAGGAATCCGAGTTAGGCATGCAGCTGGAGAACCAACTCTTTGAGTCGGCCCTGGGCATTCCCAACGAGGAGATTGACGACTGGGGCGAGAACCTCAACTTGATGGAGACCGTCACCACGCAACAGGACACCGTGTGGACACCCGTCTACGGCGAACGTAGCCAGGTGCGCGACCACTATAACCAGATAGAACTGCAGTTCAAGAAAGGTACCGAGGGTGGATTGGCCGCCGATGCTTTCGACAAACGACTCTGTTACCGGATGCACCTCATCGTAAGGGCTTATGACGAGGGCGTGGCCTTCCGCTACTTCTTTCCCGAGACGGACAACGGCCTCTTCCTCCACCTGGTGGGGGAGAAGAGCCAGTTCGTGATGCCCGAGGGCACCATGTCTTACTTCGAGAAGTGGGCACAGGGTCCCTACCACTACATTCCCTTGAAGGATTGGGAGGCAGAAAGCGAACGTCCGTTGACCATGCGTCTGGCCAATGGCTTGACCGTGGCGCTGTGTGAGGCACAGATGACCGACTACGCCCGCACCAAGTTCCGCTTGGTGAAGGAGAATGTGTTGCAGACCTCGGTCTACAGCTCCGTGGATGTCATCAGTCCCTACAGCACCCCGTGGCGCACCATCATGGTAGGGGAGAGAGCCATCGACCTGATAGCCCACAACGACCTAATACTGAACCTCAATCCTGCTTGTCAGATCGAAGACACCTCATGGATAGAGCCGGGTAAGGTCATCCGCGTCGCCGACCTGAAGCAGGCTTCCGCACTGAAGTGCGTCGATTTCGCTGCCGAGCACGGTCTGAAATACATCCACCTGGATGCCCGCTGGTACGGTCCGGAGATGAAGGTGGCTTCCGACGCCTCGTCGCCCGATGCATCGAAAGACTTCGACATGCCTGCTCTGACGAAGTATGCCGCATCGAAAGGCATTGGTGTGTGGGTGTATGTGAACCAGCGCGCCCTTTTCAACCAACTCGACTCGCTGTTGCCTATCTATAAGAAGTGGGGCCTCAAGGGACTGAAGTTCGGCTTCGTGCAGGTGGGCAACCAATACTGGACCAACTGGCTACACAATGCCGTGAAGAAATGTGCCGAGTATCAGCTGATGGTGGACATCCACGACGAGTACCGCCCCACAGGTTTCAGCCGCACCTATCCCAACCTGCTGACGCAGGAGGGTATCCGTGGCAACGAGGAGATGCCCGATGCTACGCACAACACGATATTGCCCTTCACCCGCTTCCTCTGCGGCCCTGGCGACTACACGATATGCTACTACAACAACCGTATCAAGACAACCCATGCCCACCAGTTGGCCATGGCTGCCGTCTACTACAGTCCGTTGCAGTTCATCTATTGGTACGACCAACCATCGGCCTACCAGGGAGAACCCGAGATTGAATTCTTCGACAAGGTGAAGACCGTTTGGGACGATACGAAAGTGATTGATGGAGAGATAGGGGAGTTTGTCACGATAGCTCGCCGTGCAGACAAACAGTGGTCCATAGGTACATTAACAAATAACGAATCCCGCAGTGTGACGACTCCGCTCTCTTTCCTCGACCCGTCGCAGAAGTATGTAGCCCACATCTATACCGACGACGAGACGGTGCAGACGCGTACGCACGTGAAGGTGACCCGCCTGATAGTGGACAGCAAATCGGTGCTCCGCTTCCAACTGAAAGCCAGCGGTGGATGTGCCATCCGCCTGGAGCCTGCCACCAAGGCCGACCAGAAACAGTATAAACGCTATAAAGGACAGATGTTGTAAGAACTGTCTGGAATATATTAGACATAGATTAGAAAGAGTCGATACATATATATAATAAGGTATAAGAACATGAAGAAGATATTTACACTCATCTGCGGTTGCCTCGCCGCCCTGGGCAGCGCCACCGCACAGAAGTTCATCCATCCGGGCATCCTGCATACCGCCCAGAAGATGGAACTGATGCGCTACATGGTAGAGCAGAAGGTGGAGCCCGCCTACGGGTCGTGGCAGTTGCTGAAGTCCAACGAGAAGGCGCAGGCCGACTACAAGATGGCTGGTCCTTTCCGTGTCATCTCACGTGACGGTGCCTTCGGCTACACCAAGAGTAAGATGGAGAGCGACTTCTCCGCCGCCTACCTTAACTCCATCATGTGGTACATGACCAAGGATAAAGCACACGCAGAGAAATCGCTGGAGATACTCACCGCCTATGCCGACTCCCTGAAGTTCATCCCCGCCACCAACGATTCCCCGCTGTTGGCCGGACTGGAGGGCTTTAAGATAGTCTACGCTATGGAGATACTGCGCCACACCTACGATGCCCCCAAGAAACAGATGGCACGTATCGAACAGATGTTCAAGACCCACTTCCTGCCCATACTGGAGAAATTCTACACCACGCCGCCCTACACCAACGGCAACTGGGGACCGGTGATTACGCGCACCTACATGGCCGCCGGCATCTACTTCAACGACCGCAAGATGTACGACTTCGCCAAGGACTTCTACCTCAACGGATACGACAACGGCACCATAGCCAACTACATTGATGGCGAGACCGGTCAGACCCAGGAGAGCGGCCGCGACCAGGGACACCCGCAGTTGGCGCTCGGTGCCTTCGCCACCATCTGCGAGCTGGCATGGCAACAGGGCGATGACCTTTGGTCGCTGCTCGACAATCGTCTGTTGAAGGGCTACGAATATGTGGCGAAGTATAACCTCGGCAATGATGTGCCCTTCCGTACTTGGACCGACGTGACCGGCAAATACTGCAACTGGACCACCATCTCCGAGCGGAGCCGTGGCAAATTGATACCCATCTACGAGATGGCGCTCAACCACTTCTTCCGCCGCAAGGGATTCGCGATGCCCTACACCCAAGAGGTGCTGAAGAAGATCCGCCCCGAAGGGTTCGACCGCGACCAACCCTCGTTCGGTAGTCTGCTGTTCAACGATTGAGAATGACACAAAAATATAAACCTATTTAAACGACGATAACATGGAAAATATATTCGACTTGTCCGTGGACGAACTGAAGGTAGTGGCCAACGAACTGCAGGAGCGCATCGAAGAAGGACTGCGCACGGACAACCAAGAGATTTTGGCTATTCCCACACACGTGACACCTAAACTGGACATCGCCGAGGAGCGTGTGCTGGCTCTCGACTGGGGCGGTACCAACTTCCGTGCCGCTGTGGTGGAATATAAAGGCGAGAAGGCTACCATACTGGAGCAGGTGAAACATCCCCTCTCTAAGGTGGAGACCAAAGGCTTCAACCAGGAACGCCTCTTCGAGACTTTCGCCGCCTACATCGGCGAGCTGAAGACGCTCGACGAGCGGGTCACCAAGATAGGCTACTGCTTCAGCTACCCCGCAGCCTCACGCCTCAATGGCGACGCCGTGCTGCTGCGTTGGACCAAGGGTCTCGACATCCCCGACATGCTGGGCAAACCCGTGGGTAAATCATTGGTGGAGTATCTCAACAACAACAAGAACATCCATACTACCTTCACCGACATCAAGGTCATCAACGATACCGTGGCCTGCCTCTTCAGTGGATTGACCGAGGTGAAGCCCGACGGCAGACCCTACGACTCCTACATTGGACTGATACTGGGCACGGGCACCAACATGGCCTGCCTGATGCCGCTCGACAAGATAGAGAAACTCAACAACAAGTCCACCGAACTGATACCGGTGAATATGGAGTCCGGCAACTTCTGCCCCACATGCTTCATGGCCGTGGACGACCTGGTGGACGCTGTCTCCAACAACAAAGGCTCGCAACGCTTCGAGAAGGCTGTGTCGGGTGGATACCTTGGACAAATCTTCCGCATGACTTTCCTCCACGAGAAGATAAAGTCCAGTTTCGATGGCGGCGACCTCAGCCACATCGTCAACCACCCGTCGGAACACAAGCCCGAGCATGTGGCTGTGGCTAACTGGATATTCGGCCGCTCGGCCATGCTGGCTGCCGCTTCGCTGGCGGGCATCTCGCAGGTGTTGGTGGCTCAGAACCCAGCCGTGAAGGACATCTGCCTCTCTGTCGACGGCTCCGTGTTCTGGAGCAACGACTACCGCTATCAGGTGGAGGCACAACTGAAGGAATTGCTGCCGCAAGGCGTGAAGTTAACCATCGTGGACAAGGAACGGATGCAAGACCCCAACCTCATCGGGTCCGCCATCGCAGCTTTGTCCTGACGGAGTAACACGTGAATAAAACAATAAAACATAGACAAGATGAAAAACAATTCAATCCTTAAAACTCTGCCCGTACTCTTCGGCTTCTTCGTGATGGGTTTCTGCGACATTGTCGGCATCTCATCCAGCTATGCGCAGGAAGCTTTCGGGTGGTCTAATGCCATGACGGGACTCGTTCCCTCGATGGTTTTCGTATGGTTCCTCTTCCTTGGCATCCCCGTGGGTATACTGATGAACAAATGGGGACGCAAGAACACCGTACTCTTCAGCAACGTGGTCACCATCTTGGGTATGGTCATCCCGATGGTATCCTACAACAGTGTCACCTGCATGTTGGCTTACGCTTTCCTGGGCATCGGCAACGCCGTGTTGCAGGTATCGCTCAACCCGCTGCTGGCGAATGTCGTTACCGATGACAAACTCTTGACCAGCAGCCTGACAGCCGGACAGGTGGTGAAGGCCGTCTCTTCCTTTGCCGGACCCTACATCGTCCTCTTCGCCGTCAATGTGTTCGGCAATGGCGACGAGCAACTCTGGTACTACAGCTTCCCCATCATGGGAGCCATCACCCTCATCTCTACCGTTTGGTTGCTGCTCACACCCATTCAGCGTGAAGAGCATGTGGTCACCGAAGGCGGAAACACCTTCATGGAGACCCTCTCGCTATTCAAGGACAAGAAGATACTGTTGCTCTTCTTTGGCATCTTCTTTGTGGTGGGCGTGGACGTAGCCACCAACTTCATCAGCAACAAGATTATGATGGTACGCTTCGACTGGAGCAAACAGGACGCTGCCATCGCTCCGCAGATTTACTTCATCTGCCGTACGGCGGGTGCCTTCATCGGTGCCTTCCTGATGACGAAGATTGCCGAAATCAAATACTACAAGGCCAACATCGTGCTGGCCATCGTTGCCCTACTGGCTCTTGCCTTCGTGGAGCAGCCTGTCTTTGATCTTTGCTGCATCGGTGCGGTAGGCTTCTTGGCTTCGTGCATCTTCCCCATCATCTACTCCATGGCCGTGCAGGCCCGTCCCGAGAAGGCCAACCAGATCTCTGGTCTGATGATTACCGCTGTGGCTGGTGGCGGTGCCGTCACTCCGCTCATCGGTGTGGCCACGGATGCCGTGGGCATCATCGGTGGCGTGTTCGTCATCCTGGTGTGTGTGCTCTATCTGACTTATTGTGCTTTTGGCCTGGGAGGCTCGGTACAGAAACATTGATATACCTTATATGAATAGATAAACCCTATATTGTATGAAGAATATTCAATCCATCTGCTATGTCGGGCTGCTCTGCCTGCTGATGATTGTCGGCATGAGCCGTTGCGTCAACGAGCCGACCTTGGATGTCGACAAGAACTTGGCCTACTGCGAGCATCAGGTGCAGCGTACCTTGGCAGAGATTTCCGACCAAAACGGTATTCCCCGCAACATCATGGCCAACGAGACGCATTGGAACATGCGCCCCGTCACCATACAAGAGTGGACCGTCGGCTTCTGGCCTGGCATTCTGTGGTACAACTACGAGAATACCCGTAAGGTCGAGGATGAGGCTGTGGCAGCCCGCTACACCGAGATGCTCGACACCCTCACGCGCCAACCCGCCTACGACCACGACATTGGTTTCCAGATTTTCTGCAGCTATGGCAATGGCTACCGGTTGACAGGTAACGAACGCTACAAGGAGGCTATCCTCCGTGCTGCCGACATGTTGGCTTCGCTCTTCAATCCGAAAGTAGGCACCATCCTCTCGTGGCCGCGTGAGGTGGAGCCCAACAACTGGCCCCACAACACCATCATGGACAACATGATAAACCTGGAACTCCTCTACTGGGCTGCCAAGAACGGTGGCGGCGACCACTTGGCGGAGATTGCCACCAAACATGCCGAGACCACCATGAAGCATCACTTCCGTGAGGACGGCGGTTGCTACCATGTGGCTGTCTACGACACCATCACGGGCAACTTCATCAAAGGCGTCACCCACCAAGGCTATGGCGACAGCACCCTCTGGGCAAGAGGTCAGTCGTGGGCCATCTATGGCTACACCATGGTCTACCGCGAGACGCACGACAAACGCTTCCTTCGCTTTGCCGAGAAGGTGACGGACCTCTACTTGAGTCGTCTGCCGGAGGGCGAGTGTGTACCTTACTGGGATTTCGACGACCCTGCTATCCCTAACGCGCCGAAGGATGCCTCCGCTGCCGCTGTGGTAGCCTCCGCATTGTTGGAACTCTTGCAACTCGAGGATGATGAGGAGAAGGCGAAGGAGTACAAGCGCTTTGCGGTAGCCAGTTTAGCGGAACTCTCCACCGACCAGTATCAGAGTCGCGATGTGAAGCCCTCGTTCCTGCTTCACTCCACCGGTCATTGGCCCGCCAAGTCGGAGATAGACGCCTCCATCAATTATGCTGATTATTACTATATCGAGGCTTTGACCCGTTACAAGAAGATGTCGCAAGGCCTCTCGGTGACGGAGAACTACAAATAACCCCTTGCTCACTCCGTCCCGCTTCTGTAGCATCGCTTGCTATTCCCGCCGCAACTCCCCGTTGTCTCCTTACGAGACATCCTTTGCCGCCGGAATAACAAGCGATGCTGTTTTCTGTTTATAACCTATTTCTGGTTAACGTCATACTCAATTAAGGCGTGTTTCATTTATTATTCGGCTTTATACTTATAAGTAAAATAAAAGATGTACCTTTGCACTTGGATAAACTATAGAGTATGAGCGAAGCTGAATTGAGA
>CAVFUK010000002.1:0-18082 GCA_963625535.1 Anaerovoracaceae bacterium
GGCAAAGGATATCCATGAATGATGGGCAATGACACCGCATGTCTCAACAAAGGCCATTTTTCCATCCATTCATAATCCAATTCGGAATATGCACCAAAGATGATTGCGAGCGTAGGGCGTTCACAATACTGATTTGAATAGTAATCACGGGTGTCTCTACAATGTTCATCGTAACATTTGCGACAAGTATGTCCACACCATACATAGGGAATCGTATTGCCTCTAATGCATGCATCCGGATTAACCTCAGTTGGCAATTTGTAGTACTCTCCTTGATCTTCACACTCACAACCAATCGCACTAGAAGGATAGTACTCTGCGATTTGAAGTTCCCTCTTGTCATCAAAACGGAACGGTAAACGAAACGCCTTTTCCCTAACCCGCATTGACAATTGGTCTTCTTTTAACGGATATTTGGGCAC
Organism: Anaerovoracaceae bacterium; assembly: GCA_963625535.1. Classification (GTDB taxonomy): domain Bacteria; phylum Bacteroidota; class Bacteroidia; order Bacteroidales; family Bacteroidaceae; genus Phocaeicola_A. The sequence goes on from CAVFUK010000002.1 coordinate 423, forward strand.
ATAGGTTCTTCTCATCAAGATTTGATTCCAATAAGGCTGTTGGTAGAGATACACGGGCAAGTGATTGAAATCATGAGTGAATACTACATCGTTCTTGCCACTGTCCCACTCATCATTAGTATCAAAATACCGCCCCAAGTGTTTTAGAATTGTATTGTGTTTCTCGAGAGTTTGTTTCTGCTTATTGGTCAACTCATAAAAATTGACGTAATACAAGCCTCTCTTTTTGGATAGACAAACAAATTCACAATCGCATTCTTTAGAAAGTACAGACGAGAACAAGCTCACAAAATAATCTGTTTGAGCTGTATCTATCAGAACCAAGGCACACATATCAATGTCTTTGAAGCCGATGAAGTCTGACATAATATTCAGCACTTCATCCACTTGGTCATCATTCCATTGAATGGTTCTGATACCATTTTCTTCATCGGACATCGTGTCTGTCAACACACAGTCTGGACATGTTTGGGGTATCCCGTCTGGGACAGGACCGTTTTCATTAAAGTCCAATATACCGACATTACCATCAATGTCGATAGCAAACCAGGCGGTACTCATGGAATGAGTAGCTGGATATTCTTTATCTATAATCATAAATTGACTTTTTAAAACTTGATTATTCTTTCTATCAATAGAGACATTAAGCCATCATCATCACTCCTCCAGCAGCTCCTTGTAAATCTCCGCATCGGAGTCGCTGTGGCAACAGAGAATCACGTCGCCCGTGTATTTGCCGGACTTCATGTACTCCACTATCACGCCGAGAGCTATCTTCGCGGCACGTTCCCGAGGAAAACCGTTGGCTCCGATGCTGATGCAGGGGAAGGCGATACTCATCAGGCCCTTCTTGATGGCTATATTCAATGATGTGCGGTAACACGACGCTAACAACTTGTCCTCACCATTGTCACCACCTCTCCACACCGGGCCCACTGTGTGGATGATGCGCTTGCAAGGCAGGTTATAGCCATTCGTCAGCTTGCTCCGTCCCGTGGCGCAACCGTTCATCCTCCTACACACCTCCAAAAGCCCCGGACCTGCTGTGGCATGTATGGCTCTGTCCACGCCACCACCTCCCAGGAGGGTCGTGTTGGCAGCGTTCACTATGGCGTCCACCCGCATCTTCGTGATGTCGCCAACGACTACCTTTATCGGATTCCACAGCGTCATCATAAAGGAACTGTTTTGCCAATCCCAATCGTTGTCTTGGTCATGCAAATACCTACCGAAACGTACCATAAAGCTGGCGGGAGTCTCCTGTGCGCCATCGGTACGCTCAAGCACTGGAGAGTAAAAGTCGCGTTCCAGGGGCACAGGCTTCATCGACTCATCCAATAGTGTCATGTTTTTATAGTTTTACATTAAGGGGCAAATGCTTCCTCGTTTTATTTTCTTTGCAAATATATGCCTTTCAGCTGAACATTGCAAATTATTCTGACACGTTCATCACCCGCACCTTGTTACCATGGTCGCTGATGAGGAGGATAAGTTTGTTCATCGTCGTCGCGAGTTAGAATGTAATGTCTTCCGGATTTATTCTGTCGGCCTCAGTTATCGGCCTTATCACCTTGCAGGGTACGCCGCCTGCCACCACACCGGCAGGGATGTCCTTCGTGACGACCGCTCCGGCGGCTATCACCGATCCGTCGCCAATGTTCACGCCACCCAGCACGGTGACGCTCGCCCCCATCCACACGTTGTTGCCGATGTGGATAGGTTTACTCACAGACAGCGGTTCCGTCCGCCGCTGACCACTGTGGATGGGGTGACTGGGGCAGGCCAACACACACTTCGGGCCGATAAACACGTCTTCGCCGATGTGGATTGGAGAGGTGTCGAGGAATACGCTGTCGTAGTTCACGAGAGTGAAGTGTCCGCCGGCGAAGTGGGTGTTGATGCCGTAGTCGAACTGGATGTTCGGCATCAGGGCGACAGTCTCCGTCCACGAGCCGAGCAGTTCCTTCAGTATGGTGGCCTGAGCCTTCCCGTTCGTAGGGTCCGTCCGGTTATACTCCCAGCAGAGCCGTTTTGCCCGCTTCTGTATCTCTTCGGGTATGCGTGTCACATGGCCGATGTAAGGCGCATCCGCCGTGACGATGCTACGCACCTCCCTCTCATCTTGAATTTCTTTCATAGGGTATATTGTTATAATTAAGTCTTCCATCGCAAAATTACATCAAATGGGTTAAACGAGCAAGGTGTAAGGGACCCTATGTTTTGAATAAACAACATGAAGTAAGACTCTCCTTAGGATAAGGAAAGCCACGGAAACGACTATATCCACCAGAACACAAAAAAGGTTCCCACGACATCACATCGGGGAAACCTTAAACACCTAGTTAACAAATATGAGCGGTAAGCGGGGCTCGAACCCGTGACCTTCGGCTTGGGAAGCCAACGCTCTACCAACTGAGCTATTACCGCTTGATATCTCTTTTATGTAAATCAATATCAACTAATGCCCTGACTCTGCCGCAGCGAATTCCTATACTGCATCCGCTCGCTAAGCGCGTCATCAATAAACCTCTACCTTTGCCGCGGCGGCTTTGCACTTGTCGCGCAAGGCATCCATGTCGCTGCCCAAGGGGGCGTAGCAGAGGGTCACTCCCATACGACGGTTCATCCGTGTGAAGGGTTTGCCGAAGATGCGTAGGTAGGTATTGCTACCGCTAACGGCATCCTCCATACCCCGATAGCGCGGTGCCGCGTGACTGGCGATGGGCGACAGGATGACCGCACTCGCTCCCATACGCTCTAGCGTAATCTCCGGTATAGGAAGTCCCAACACCGCACGGCAGTGGAGCTCAAACTCGTTGAGGTTCTGCGTGCCTGCCATCGTCACCATGCCCGTGTCGTGCGGACGGGGCGAGAGTTCGGAAAAGTAGACTCCGTTGTCGTGGCTCAAGAAGAACTCCACGCCCCAAATGCCTGCTCCCGTGAGGGCCGCTGTCACCTTCGCCGCCATCTCCTGAGCCTCTTTCAAGTGCTCGGGCGCGATGGCCGCCGGCTGGAAACTCTCCCGATAGTCGCCGCCTTTCTGCACATGTCCCACAGGTGGGCAGAACAACGTAGGTCCATTCTTCTGCGTCACAGTGAGCAATGTTATCTCGCTATCGAACTTTATAAATTCCTCCACTATCAGTTCCTTGATGTCACCACGGCTCCCGTTGCATCCGTACTCCCACGCATGCTGCAGGTCATCCTCGCTCTTCACTACGGACTGTCCCTTACCGGAAGACGACATCAGAGGTTTCACCACACAGGGGAGCCCTATCTTGCGGGCTGCCTCCTGCAGTTCCTCGAACGACTTGGCATAGAAATACTTCGCGGTCTTCAGCCCCAGTTCCTTGGCTGCTAAGTCACGGATGGACTTGCGGTTCATCGTGAAGTTTACAGCTTTGGCGCTCGGCACCACCTGGATGCCCAATTTCTCGCAGTTGTAAAGGCGTTCCGTACGGATGGCCTCTATCTCCGGGACAATTAGGTCGGGGTTATGCTTTGCCACCGCGGCCATCAGCTTGTCGCCGTCGAGCATATCGAACACCTCACACTCGTCCGCCACTTGCATGGCAGGCGCTTTTTCGTAGGAGTCGCATGCAACGACGTACTGTCCTAGGCGCTTGGCCGCTATCGTGAACTCCTTGCCGAGCTCACCCGATCCGAGAAGTAAAATTCTTTTAGTCATATCGCTATAAAACCTAATGGTCTATTTTTTCGCTGACAAAGGTACAATATTATATGGTATCTCCTAGCATTTTCCGCAGAAAAGTTTTCAACGGTCTGTTATTGATGTTGCTCGCGCAGCAAGTCGTTCACCGTCTTCACTGGGTTGAAGGTGCTCAAGGGTACCTCCACGAACGCGGTGTTCCAGTTGCTCATGGCGCCATTCCACAGACCTGGCAACTCCAAGGCCTTCAGGTCCTTACCGTTCTTCGACTTGTAGGAGATGAAGCCGGTGTTCTTGTCCACGTAGCGGGTGAGGTCGAACTTATTGCCCTTATAGTCGCGTACGGCGCAAACCAAATCCACGGGGTTGAAGTGTGTGCCTTTCTCGAACATCTCTTTCTTCGCAGGGTCCTTCATGTCTATCTGCGAGCTCTCGAGAATCTGCAGCGACACGGTGCCGTCCTGATTGTAGGCCAGGAACGGACCTCCACCCGGCTCACCCACATTCTTCACCATACCGCAGACGCGCATGGGTCGGTTGAGCTTGCTCTTCAGGTAGAGCACCAGGTCGGCATCCTCCAGATCCTTGAGGTCGGCACGGCGGCAACAGAGTTTCTGCTGCACGAAGCGGATGACTTCCTCAATCTGCTCGTGGGTGTACTTACCGCTGTCCAGCAAGTGAAGATATTCGAACGCCTTGGTCTGCAGGGTCACCAGCACACCGGCGATGAGTTTCTTATAGGTGACGGTGTCGCCCTTCAGACGGTCGGGCACCACGTTGTCGATGTTCTTGATGAAGACGATGTCGGCATCCAGGTCGTTGAGGTTCTCGATGAGGGCGCCGTGGCCTCCCGGACGGAACAGCAGTTTGCCTTTGTCGCGGAAGGGCTTGTTCTCCATGTCGGCAGCCACCGTGTCGGTGCTGGGTTTCTGCTCAGAGAGGGAGATGTCGTAGGTGACGCCATACTTCTTGGCATACTTCTGCACCTTCTCGGCAATGAGTTTCTCGAAGAGGGCGCGATGCTCGGTCGACACGGTGAAGTGCACGTTCACCTTACCGGACTTGCCTGCGGCGTAGAGGGCGCCTTCCACCAGATGTTCCTCCAGCGGGGTGCGTGCGCCGTCCTCATACCTGTGGAACTTGAGCAAGCCCTTCGGCAGCGCGCCGTAGTTCAGACCCACAGCCTCCAACAGGTTGGACACCACAGCCTTGTAGTTGCCCTCGCCCACCAGTTGGTCGATGCTCTTGCCCGTGCTCTTGCGGCAAGCCTCGTCGAGGTCGGCATAGAAAGCGAAGTTGGCTATCTGTGCAAAGAATTTCTTCTCGAAGTCGGTGGTGGGCTCGTTGTAGTCGGCTCCCAGGAACTCGAACATGTTCTTGAACATGCGGCTGGCGGCTCCCGAGGCGGGCACGAACTTCACGATGCGCTTCTCGCCGTTACTCTTGTATGCGTCCCATGCGGAGAGGTAGAACTTCTGCTCCTCGGGGATGGGGGCCATGATGCCTTTGCCTATAGATGCAGCGCCTTCCAGTTTCAGGTATGGGAAACCCTTTTCAAAACAGGCCAACTGCTCGGCTATCTGCGCTTCGCTGATGCCTTTGCGGGCCATTAACTCTTTGTCTTCTTGTGTCAACATAATATGTAGCTTTTTAGTGTTCTCGTAAAAAATACATTAAGCGAGGCTTAATTGGTCTGACAAAAATAGACAATCTTCGGGTAGTATGCTAATAAAATCTATTAAAAAATGATTATCGGGCACGGCTATAGATGTTTTTTCATACCTTTGTAATGTGAGAAGAACGTCGGCCGCCCCGCAAGGGCGACAGGCATTGCAGTATTTAGGAACATTTTTTCAGAGAACGATTATGGAAGAGAACAGTTTTTTCACCGAGCAGGAGCGCAAGCAGCTGTTCACCTTATATAAAGAGTTGCTGGCCCTCTCGGGCGGAACGCTCAAGAGCGACGACTGCCGCAAGCTGAAGGCGCACCTCATTGAGGCCACGGCCACCGGCTCGCTGCAGCGGGACAACTTCGGGATGAATCCCATCATCAAGAACATGCAGACCGCCATCATCGTGGCGGACGAGATAGGCATGCAGCGCGCCTCCATCCTGGGCATCATGCTGCACGACAGTGTGAAGGCCCACTCGCTCACCACCGAGCAGGTGCACGAGGAGTTCGGCGAGGACGTGGCAGGCATCATCCGCGGCCTGATTCGCATTAACGAGCTCTACGCCAAGAGCCCCACGGTGGAGTCGGAGAACTTCCGCAACCTGTTGCTCTCCTTCGCCGAGGACATGCGCGTCATCCTCATCATGATAGCCGACCGCGTGAACGTGATGCGGCAGATAAAGGACTCGCCCAACGAGGCGGCACGCATACAGGTGGCCAACGAGGCGGCTTACCTCTACGCGCCGCTGGCCCACAAGCTGGGACTCTACAAGCTGAAGTCGGAGCTGGAGGACCTCTCACTGAAGTACACCGAGCACGACGTCTACTACCATATTAAGGAGAAGCTGAACGAGACGAAGGCCTCGCGCGACCGCTACATCGCCTCGTTCATCGCCCCTATTCAGAAGAAGTTGGAGGAGGCGGGACTGAAGTTCCACATGAAAGGACGCACCAAGTCCATCCACTCCATCTGGCAGAAGATGAAGAAGCAGCACACCAACTTCGAGGGCATCTACGATCTGTTCGCCATCCGCATCATTCTGGACTCTCCGTTGGAGAAGGAGAAGCAGGAGTGCTGGCAGGCCTACTCCATCGTGACGGACATGTACCAACCCAATCCGAAACGGTTGCGCGACTGGCTCTCCATCCCCAAGAGCAACGGCTACGAGTCGCTCCACATCACGGTGATGGGGCCCGAGAGCAAATGGGTGGAGGTGCAGATTCGCACCGAGCGCATGGACAACATCGCCGAGCGCGGCGTGGCGGCGCACTGGCGCTACAAGGGAATCAAGGGCGAGAGCGGGCTCGACGAGTGGCTCAACTCCATCCGCGAGGCGCTGGAGAACAGCGACAACGACATGCAGGCGATGGACCAGTTCAAGATGGACCTCTACCAGGACGAGGTGTTCGTCTTCACCCCCAAGGGCGACCTCTACAAGCTGGCCAAGGGCGCCACAGTGCTCGACTTCGCCTTCCACATCCACTCCAACGTAGGTTGTAAGTGCATCGGCGGCAAGGTGAACGGCAAGAACGTGCCCATACGCTACGAGCTGAGCAGCGGCGACCAAGTGGAGATCATGACCTCGAACACACAGACCCCGAAGCGCGACTGGCTCAACATCGTGCACACCTCGCGCGCACGCACCAAGATACGCCAGGCGCTGAAGGAGATCACCGTACGCCAGGCCAACTTCGTGCGCGAGACGTTGGACCGCAAGTTCAAGAACCGCAAGATAGAGTACGACGAAGGCGTGATGATGCGGCTCATCAAGAAAGAAGGATTCAAGGAGGTGTCGGACTTCTACCAGAAGATTGCCGAGGGCAACCTGGACGTGAACGACGTCATCGACAGCTACCTCGCCCTGCAGAAGAAGGAGACGGAGGTGACCGAGGTGGCACGTAGCGCCGAGGGCTTCAACATGGCCGCCATGGACGAGACACTGAAGAGCAACAGCGGCTCCGACGTGCTGGTGATAGACCGCAACCTGAAGGGCATCGACTTCACTCTGGCAAAATGCTGCAACCCCATCTATGGCGATGAGGTGTTCGGCTTCGTCACCGTGAACGGCGGCATCAAGATTCACCGCATGGACTGCCCCAACGCCTCGCAACTGCGCGCCCGTTTCGGCTACCGCATCGTGCCCGCACGCTGGGCAGGCAAAGGCAAGGGCACGCAATATCCCATCCGGCTCAACGTCATCGGCAACGACGACATCGGCATCGTGAACAACATCACCTCCATCATATCCAAGGATGGCAACATCCTGCTGCGCTCCATCTCCATCGACTCGCACGACGGCCTCTTCTCCGGCTCGCTCACCGTCATGGTGGACGACACCTCGAAGTTGGAAGCCCTCATCAAGAAGATTCGTGGAGTGAAGGGTGTGAAGCAGGTGATGCGAAACTGACGATGCTCCCTATACTTATTTGTATATATAGGTATACCTTATTTATATAGGGTCTATTTTCGCCACAAGGCATCTAAAGTATTTTAGAAGGCATCTCACGGAAACGACTCGGCATCTCGCCGAAACGAGAAGGCATGCGGCGGAAACCGCAATTCCGCAGGATATGAAACGAGCGCCCTTCACTCGAAGGACGCTCGTATTCGTCTATCTTAATGTCTTTCGGATGTCACTCGCTTCTTCAACCGGCGATTGTTTCGTCAGCCTTATTATCCATCGGAGGCTTTTGCTTCTTCAGCCGACACTCATGAACGTAGGCCTTAATGCACATCGGAAGCCTCTCACTTCTTCAGCCGACCGAACTTGTAGACCGTGTGGGTGTAGTAGGTCTGTCCCGGGCGTAGCACGGTGCTGGGGAACTGCGGTTTGTTGGGGCTGTCGGCAAAGTGCATCGCCTCGAAGCAAACGGCGGCACGACGCGGATAAGCCACCTCGTTTTTGCCGATGGTCTTGCCGTTGAGTCCGTTGCCGGTGTAGACCTGTATGCCCGGCTCGGTGGTGTAGACATCCAGCGTGCGGCCGCTCACCGAGTCCACCTGATGGATGGCCACCTTCTTGTCGTCGCCATTGGTGTTGAGCACCCAGGCATGGTCATATCCACGCGTCACCTTCAGCTGCGCGTCGTCGGCATCGATATCCTTGCCGATGAGCTTCAGTTGCTTGAAGTCGAACGGCGTGTCCTTCACCGGCAACAGGTTGCCTGTCACGCACTTGGTGGCGTCGTACTCGGTGATGTAGTCGCCGTCCACCTGCATGTAGGTGGTTTCTATGGAGCGGTTCAAGTCGCCCGTGATATTGAAGAACGAGTGGTGCGAGAGGTTGAGCACCGTCGGTTTGTCCGTGGTGGCCTCGTAGGTGATGTCCAGCGCGTTGTCGTTCGTCAGCTTATAAGTAAGGTGTATAGTCAAGTTGCCGGGAAATCCGCACTCACCGTCGGGCGAGGTGTAGTAGAGGTGCAGCGTCTGCGCGTCCTCCTGACGTGGGTTCCACACTCGGTTGGCAAAGCCAGGCTTGCCGCCGTGTGAGCAGTGGGGTTTGCCCTCTAGCTGGTAGGTCACACCGTCCAGCGTGAAGCTGGCGCCTTGGATGCGACCGATGTAACGGCCGATGGCGGCTCCGTAGTTCTGTCGGATGGAGGTGTACTCCTGTATGGTGGGGAATCCCGTCACCACGTCCTCCAGTTTGCCCTTGCGGTCGGGCACCATGAGCGACACCACGCGACCGCCGTAGTTGGTGATGCAGGCTTCCACGCCGTTTTTGTTCTTCAGTACGAACAGGTCGGTGTATTTGCCGTCAATCTCCGTCTGGAAGTTCTTGCGCTGCAGCCCCGATTTCGTCACGCTCTGTGCTGTCAACTGACTGCCAGTCAACATCATGCCGCACAGAATGGCAATGTTCATAAGAATGTTTTTCATCTCTTCTTTAATAGGTGTTACTTCAATTGGCGGCTAAATTATATATTTTTATAGTCCGCCTCAAACATTATTGGCGTAAAGTTCATAACTTTGCCCTCAGAATTAACTGATAAAAACGTGGGAATATGATGAAAAAGATTTTCCTCCTCATGATGATGGCCGTCATGGCCACCGGACTTACTTGGGCGCAGACGACATCCAAATCAGAGATAACTTTCGAGAATGTGAATCACGATTTCGGTACCATCAACGAGGCCGACGGCCCTGTCACCTGTGTCTTCAAGTTCAAGAACACCGGCACGAAGGTATTGGTTATCTATCAGGCCATCGCCTCTTGCGGCTGCACTACCCCCACCTACCCCAAGGAGCCTATCAAACCGGGCGAAGAGGGTGAGATAAAGGTGACCTACAATGGTGCGGGCAAGCACCCTGGCAAGTTCGAGAAGGTGATCATTCTGCGCACCAACACTCCCGAGGAGATTGTACGCCTGCGTGTGAAAGGCACCATGATTGGGAAGAGCGAGTAGCGTGCGCGGCAATACCCGATAAAGAGACAGCAAAGCCCCGTCGATGGTTGATTCGGCAGGGCTTCTTTTTTTCTTCTGATATACTGAAATACCGGAATCCTCGCGGGACTATCCTCTTCCTTTTTCTTCTGATATACTGATATACTGAAATCAGTTACCGATTCTTCAGCAGATAGGAGCATCTTCCGATATTCCGAATCCCTTTATCGGTTCTTCTGCAGATAGATGCTGTGGTCTATCACCGAGGGAAGCTCATTCTTGTAGTGCGTCACCATGATGAGGGTCTTCTCGCGGCGCTGGCAGAAGGTCTCTATCACATCCTTCGCCAAGCGGCGGTTGCGCATGTCCAGGCCGTGGAGCGGCTCGTCGAGCACCAGCAGCTCAGGGTCCTTCACAAAGGCGCGGGCTAGTAGCGCCAGACGTTGCTCACCGCTGGAGATCTGCAGGAAGTTGCGGTCGCGCAGGTCGCCGATGCCGAAGATGTCCATCCACCAGGCACACTTCGCCAGCTCCTCTTCCGTGGAACGACGGTAGAGTCCGATGGAGTCGTGCAGGCCCGATGCCACGATGTCTATCGTCGGCAGGTTCTTCAGGTAAGCCCGATGCATCTCGGGCGACACGTAACCGATGTGTTTCTTTATCTCCCAAATGCTCTCGCCCGAGCCGCGTTTGCGTCCGAACAGCGAGATGTCGCAGGCGTAGGACTGCGGGTTGTCGGCGCACACCAAGCTCAGCAACGTGGACTTGCCTGAGCCGTTGTCGCCCGAGAGGGCCCACTTCTCTCCACACATCACGCTCCAGTCCAGCGCCTTCAGGATGGTGCGCTCGCCGTAGCGGATGGACACTTGGTTGAGGTCCACGATGTGGTCGGCGTGCAACAGGTCCGCGCGGTAAGGCAGGTCCAGTATGCGCTGCCGCTTCTCCTCGCTCAGCACGTGAGCAGGCACCTCCTCCTGCTGACTTAGGTATTCGTCCTTCGTCATCTTCGGTCCGCACACCATGTCGCGCATAGGCACCACGTGGGTGATGAACTGCGGGATGTCGTCCGTCTTGGAGAGTATGAGTATGACCTGCAGGTCCGACACTGTGGTCAGCGAGCGGAGCAGGTTGTGGAGCAGGTCGCGTGTGGGCGCGTCCAGCCCGATGAAGGGATTGTCCATGATGAGCACCCGCGGGTTTGTCAGCAGCGTCTTGGTCAGCTGGAACTTGCGCAGCTCGCCGCTGGAGAGCAGGATGATGTGCTTGTCGAGCATCTCCTCGATGCCGAACAGACCGTAGAGGCGGTCGCGCAAGGCAGGGTCCTTGGCTTCTGGCAGCAAGTCGCGCACCAGCGGTGTGTCCTCCGTGTCCTGCGAGTTCCACCGCTGCTGATAGTAGTAGTTGCCGTCCGTGTCGCCGTAAGAGTCGCGGAAGGCGATGTACTTGATGTTCTCGAAAGCCATCTTCGAGGCCGAGGGCGAGAAGTCGTACCTCACCTCGTTCATCAGCAACGGATATTTGCCCGTGATGGTGTCCACCAGGATGCTCTTCCCTGCCCCGTTGGGGCCCACGATGGCCAGGTGCTCACCCCGCTCGAGGGTGAAGTTCACCGGCTCCTTCATTCTGTAGAGCGGATGTCGTGTCACGCCGTCCACAATCTCTATAGTCTTCTGCATTGTATCAGTTCCTTCGTTAATCGGCTGCAAAAGTAACGCTTTTGTCGGTTGCAATCAAGCGAACCGACCTCTTTCGCTCCCGCGGGCAGCGATTATCGGTTCGTTTCATCTTTGCGAAGATATTTTCTGTCCATTCCTTCTTCTTTTCCAATCCTTATCCGTACATTTGCATAAATGTTAGTATTAACCCATTTAATGTATTTACGATTATGGCAAATTTACTGGATGAAGTGACAGGTCCTGTGAACAACGAAGGACGCGACATTCACGTGATAGACCGACAGCTGCCGGTGCAGGTCGGCTTTGGTTCCACCCTCTTTGAGATAGCCTTGTGGGCGCTCATCCCCATCTTGGTGCTGGTGTTTGTGGCCATCATGGGCTCCCAGTTGGAGAATGCCGTGCTGGTGGCCGTCGTGGGCTGCGTCGTAGGCATCCTGCCGGGAGTCATCTTCATGTTCATGAAAATCTCGGCACGCAACTATTTCCAGCAACTGGAGCAGCGCATCCAGGCAGAGGCTTCGAACATCGACAACTACCTGGAGCAGCGGGTGCAGATTCTGCAGAACGTGGTGGGCATTGTGGACCGTGCCGTGGAGCTGGACAAGGACGTGATGAAGTCTGTGGCCGCCTTGCGCAGCGGCACCATCAACGCCGAGAACCGCAGCGAGGTGAACCAGCAGGTGAACACCGCCTTCGGACGACTCTTCCCGCAGGTGGAGGCTTACCCCGAGCTGAAGGCGCACAACGCCATAGCCGACGCCATGCAGCAGAACAGCTATCTGCAGCGTGAGATCACCGCCGCGCGCACCGTCTACAACAGCCGCGTGACGCAGTGGAACACCGACATCTTCTCGTGGCCTACCAAGATGATTGTGGCAGCCCGCCAAGGCTACACCACCCGCATCCCGTTCACGGCTTCGGCCGAGACACGCCAGGCGGCACGCGCCAAGTTCTTCTAATCCGCACAACGCACAGAAAGGGGAAAAGAGTGTATGCTGAAGGATGTCTATGACCCCCTCACGGAGTATGCCGAGGTGTTCAACGACCGCTTCAAGGAAGTGGCCGAGAAGACCTTCGACCAGCTGGCCGCGGAGGCGAATGTGGACCAGGAGGCGAACCGCAAGACCTGCAAGCAGGTGTACGACCTGGCCGCAGCCATCGAGACGCTGAAGGGCGCCATCACCAACTGGACGTGGATATGCGCGTTCCTGTGGATAGTGGTGGTGGCAGGCATCGCCGTGCTCATTCTCTATTGGAATCAGCTCACTTCCGACGTGACGATCCTCATCGTCGGCGGTGCCGCCATGATACTGCTGTTCCTCTTCACGAAAGTACACTCCACGCTGAAGACCAAGAAGGCCGAGCGCGACACCCTCGACGGACAAAAGGCAGAGCTGGAAAAAGAGGCGTGGAAACAGATGGAGCCACTGAACCGGCTCTACGACTGGGACGTGCTCACCCGCATGATGACCGCCACCGTGCCACGGCTGGAGTTCGACCCCTACTTCACCACCCAGCGCCTGGCGGACCTGCAGCAGACCTACGGATGGGACGGTTCGTTCAACACCGACCGCTCCGTCCTCTACTCCCACTCGGGGCTCATCAACGGCAACCCCTTCGTCATCTGCCGCACCAAGCGGATGGAGATGGGCACGAAGACCTACTACGGTAGCAAGACCATCTACTGGACCACCATCGAGCGGGACGCCAACGGGAAGAGCTACACCCGGCAACACTCCCAAACGCTGCATGCCTCAGTGGACGCGCCCTACCCCGAATACCCCGAGGAGACCTGCGTCATCTACGGCAACACGGCGGCGCCCGACCTCATCTTCCACCGCCAACAGAGCGGACTGGCGAAGAAGGTAGGGTCGCTGAAGTTCAAGATGAAGCGCAACGAGCTGCGCCGGAAGGCACGCGACCTGGAGGGCGACGACTTCGCCATGATGACCAACGAGGATTTCGAGGTGGCGTTCAACACGAGCGACCGCAACAACAACCAGCAGTTCGCCCTGCTCTTCACCCCCGTGGCACAGGAGAGCATGATGAAGCTGCTACAGGACTCCAAGTACGGCTATGGCGACGACTTCGACTTCGACAAGGAGAAGATGATCAACACCATCACGCCCGACCACCTGCAGTCGCTCAACCTCGACCTCAACCCGGCGCAGTACCGCGGCTTCGACTTCGACAAGGCGAAGCGGGACTTCTACAACCTCAACGTCCACTACTTCCGTGCCATCTACTTCAGCATGGCACCCCTACTCTGCGTGCCTATTTACCAACAGATCCGCCCCTTGAGCGACATCTACGGACGCGACATGCAGCAACGGAGCTCCTTCTGGGAACACGAGGCGCTGGCCAACTTCTGGGGCAACGACCACTTCAAGCACCCCGACTGTGTGACGGACTGTGTGCTGAAGACCGAGGAACAGCGCACCGCGGACGACAACGTCACTATCAACGTCAGCGCCTACGGCTACCGCAGCGAAGAGCGTGTAACCTATGTGACTAAGCTGGGCGGCGACGGACGCTTCCACGACGTGCCCGTCTACTGGGACGAGTATCTGCCCGTCACCGGCAAGGGCTCCTTCCAGATGCGGGAGGACAACACCGCGGACAACTTCACCACCCAAGACCAGCGCTTGGGCCACATCCACCAGGTGCTCAACGAAACCAACCTCGACATGTATCGCCGCCACATCGCCTCGCGGGTGTAGACGGACGGCGAGTCGCATGGCATCAAAGGCACCTCCGCGAGCCAATGTTCGCAAGGGGCAAAACAATCTATTCGTTTTGGCTTAGACAATCGATTGTTTTGCCTCAGACAATCGATTGTTTTGGCCCGGACAACCGGTTGTTTTGGCCCGGACAACCGGTTGTATTTGCCCGCGCGAAGCATCGCATTTTTCCACACCGTCAATGGGGCCTCTGCCCACCTTCCCGGCACCTTGTTCCAGGGTTCAGTGGGAGCAATGGCAAATAACAGTAACTTTTTCCCTAGTTAGGGCGATATTTTTCCCTAACCGGGCATTTTTCTTTACGGAATAGGGAGTTTCGCGTGTGTAAGCGACTGTTGGGATTACCAACGGCGAAGCCTGCTCATAAGGCTGTGCTCTCCCGTCAGCGAACCGTAGCCGGCAAGCACCAGGCGCGGTATGGTAGGAAGGGAATAGCCGTCCACCACACTCTCTATGGCGTTAATGATTCGCACGTCGGCCTGGTTCTCCCATACGCGGAAAGCCTTGTCCTCCTTGTAAGTACGGGCAAACTCCTGCAGACGGGAGATGTCGAACGCGTCGCTCCGTACGCCGACACCTTCCTTCTCCGCGTCAACAGCGTTGCAGAGCTGCTCCACATGGGCGGGAATCAGCATGGCAGGTTTGCCCATATACAACGCTTCGCACACCGACTCAAACCCAGCGGTGGTGGCATAGGACTGGCATCCGGCCATGTATTGGAGGAACTTCTCGTCGTTGATGGCGTGCAGCGTCAGGGTGTCGTCCACCTTCAACTCCTCGGGAGCGCCTTTCTTGTCCCAGAAGAAGTGGAGTGGAGTGTCGGGATGCTCGCGGTGCCAGCTTATCACGTCGGCATAGAATCCAGCATTGAGCATGTAGCCCATCACGTAGTCGCCGCGGGTGACGGAGGTGGTGCGCACCTCGCTCCTCAGCAGCGGAGGCACCACCTTGATGTGGTGACGTCGGTCGTCGGGGTAGTTGCGGATGGAGAGCGCCAGCCGTGCGGTGGCACCGAAGGAGGTGACGCGGGTGAAGAGTCGCAACATCGCCTCGGGTATGCGTTGTTTGCCAGGCATGTGGAAGTGCGAGTGGAGGAACATGTATTGGTGCGCCACACAGATTTCGGGAACCTTCAGCGGGAAGAAGCCGCAAGCCACGCCGCACAGTAGCTCGTAGAAGTTGATGACCACGTCCGCCCCGCTCTCCTGTATGTGACGGCGGATGGTGACGATGCTCGACACATATTCGGGCACTGACAGCACGTTGCTGACGATGGAGCTGAACAGGTTGAACCTGCGGTTGTCCTTCGACGGGCGAAAGTTCGGGCTGAGGAACGAAGTGATCTTCACTCCCATCTTCTCCTTGAAGAAGGCCGGTATCTCCCGGTTGGGGCTTTTGCCCACCAACACTTCCACCACCTCGTGGCCATTGTCCTCCACTATCTTTTTCAACGTCAGGGCCTGCGTCAGATGACCTCTACCCTCTCCCTGCACAACAAAAATCAGTTTCATCGCTGCAACACTTTACTTTTACTGCCCGCAAAAGTAGACGAACCCTATTACATTCCGATTGCAATGCGGTGAACAGATGAATACAATGATGAATGGGACAACTGTTCGTTAGGTCATTTCATTATTAAGTCTGAGCTTGCACTGTTAGCCGCTAAGCTTGCACTGTTACTTCATTCCCCATACCGGCAGGACATCAATTTTGATGCCGTTCCGTTCCAGAGTCTGTTGCTGCGACAGGGTGATGATTTGGCAATGGTCGCAACCCGTGGCGGAACGGGCTGCCAGCAGTCCGCCCACTTCACGCTCGAGGTTGTCGTCGTTCAACTCCCAACAGGCCTGTTTCCTTTTCAGAAGGAAACAATTCGCCATTTATTTCCTTCCAAGAAGGAAACATATCCGTTCTCTCGGTAAGTGAAGTGAGTCTACTGTGCCGAAGTGAACCGATAGCCGCCCGTTAGACCTGCTCATGCCGAGCATACACAAATAAAAAAGAGCCGCTCTTGACGAACGACTCTTCTCGGTATTGGGGTGGAGCATAGCGGACTCGAACCGCTCACCTCGACACTGCCAGTGTCGCGCTCTAGCCAGATGAGCTAATACCCCTTTTGACGTTGCAAAAGTAATCATTACTCCGTAACGTGCAAAACTTTTCGAGACTTTTTCTGCGATGTGAGGCGAAATATATGCTGAGAGGAGTAACGAGGACACCGCCAACGAAGACCAACAAGGCCACAGAGGCCTATCGCCTAGGCGGACTTCCACAAGAGATACCACCTACCAACGACGGGCAAAAAAGAAAGAGGGAACAAAGCCGAAACCTGTCCCCTCTCCTATTATTAATCAGACTAATAGATTGTCACTTGATGATGCCGAGCTCCTTGAAGCACTTGGTAAGCCGGTTGATGGCAAGGTCTACCTGCTCCTTGGAGTGTGTCGCCATGAGGGCAAAGCGCACCAACGTGTCCTGAGGAGCGCATGCGGGCGGCACAACGGGGTTGATGAAGACACCCTCGTCGAAAGCGGCGCGTGTCACCTCGAAGGTCTTGTCCGTGTCACGTATATAAAGAGGTATGATAGGACTCTCCGTGTCGCCAATCTCGAAGCCACGGCTGCGGAACTCCTTCAGGGCATAATTGGTGATTTCCCACAGGTGAGCCTGACGCTCGGGCTCGCTCTTGATGATGTGGAGCGCCTCGATGGCTGCTGCCGTAGCTGCCGGCGTGTTGCTTGCCTGGAATATGTACGAGCGGGCGTTGTGGCGGAGCCAGTTGATGGTGTCGTGGTCCGAAGCGACGAAGCCGCCGATGGAAGCAAACGACTTGGAGAAGGTTCCCATGATGATGTCCACCTTGTCGGCCAGACCGAAGTGGTCGCAAACGCCACGTCCCTGTTTGCCGAAGACACCCAAGCCGTGAGCCTCGTCCACCATAATGCTGGCGTTGTACTTCTCTTTCAGACGAACGATGTCGGGCAGTTTTGCCAGGTCGCCTTCCATGGAGAAGACGCCGTCCACCACAATCAGCTTGATGGCCTTGGGGTCGCAGGTCTTGAGCTGCTTCTCGAGGTCTTCCATGTCATTGTGTTTGTACTTCAGCTGGGTGGAGAATGAGAGGCGTCGTCCGTCCACGATGGAGGCGTGGTCGCGGTCGTCACAGATGATGTAGTCCTTACGTCCTGTCAGGCAGGCGATGACGCCTTCGTTAACGGTAAATCCGGTGGGGAATACGAGTGCCTCGTCCTTGCCTACAAACTCGGCGAGCTCGCGCTCGAGCTGCAGGTGGATGTCCAGCGTGCCGTTGAGCAGACGCGAACCGGCGCATCCCGTGCCATACTTCAGCGTTGCCTTGATGGCAGCGTCGATGATTAGTTTGTCGTAAGTAAGTCCCATGTAGGAATTAGATCCGAACATCAATACTTTCTTACCGTCCATCAGCACCTCAGTGTCCTGGGCGCTGTCTATCTCGCGGAAATAGGGGTATACACCCTTCTCCATGTAGTACTGCG
>CAVFUK010000003.1:0-17114 GCA_963625535.1 Anaerovoracaceae bacterium
GGAGGTTGTCCTCGCTGGACGAGCAGCCTGCCACGATGAGGGCGAGAGCTGCCATTGTGAGCCATGATTTCTTCATGTCGTTTGAGTTTATTGTTGTGTTAATCTATATGTTTACCTGTGTTTCTAATGTCCGCCCCGCCGGTGCGCTGCCCGTGGTCGCGGTGTCGGAGTCTCGTCGGTAGGCACGCCGTTGGGGGCGTGGCACACCATCCGCTTCCGGGTGGCTAAGGTAGGGATTTCTCCCGAATTGGCCAAGTGCTTTGGACGAAATATTTAGTAAAAAAAATAGACTGTATTTTTTCTCTCGAGGGGAACCCTCGAGGTGTTGAAGGTCTTGTGTTTTAGGTTTTATGTTGAAGGTTGAATGGTCCTCGGTCTTTTCGTCTTCCCCGACTTCCGGCTTTTTTCGAAAATCACCCCGTCCCCTCTTTACCCTTAAAGAGGGGTCCATCCCTTTCCCAAGCCCTTTCCCTTCGAAGGGAAAGGGATGTTCACCGGCTTACGCCAGATCTAAGGTATCGGCAGCGGAGCCTGTGCCCTAAAGGGCTGCCGATTTTGTTTTTCTCCGCAGCGTTGCTGCGGCTTGTCCTACAGTCTTCCTCGTCCTACTGCCTTCCTTGTCTTGTTTGTAAAGATAAATGCCCGGTCGGGAAAAACTTTTTTCTTGGTCGGGGAGGTGGATTTTCCTCGTAGGGGTATTTTGGGGGTGGAAATTTTCGTGGAGAATGCCGTTGAATGCTTCAATATCCCCCCTCGCTGGCGGTGCAAAACACCGCGGACACTGAGAGGAACGCACACGGGGCGATGCATTTCACGGCAAATTCCGTGTCGTTCGTTGAGGGGGAAGTTCTGCCTGGCACCCACTATCGGAGGGCAAAAGCGGACTTTTGCGGCGTAGCGTGCCCTCTATTCGCACTTTTCGTGGGCTCTGTGAACGGCGATTTTGGGAATTTTGCCCACTCTGAAACCTTTCGGGTAGTGGGAATGACACTTCCGATGAGATGTATCTTGTTGCTTTATAGAGAGTTAAGTCTGATGCTGTGTTGTGCTGACAAGGGATTGGTTTCGGTTTCTGTTTTCAGATGATTTTTACGAAGGTATGCGACTCTTGCTCCTCTCTCTTCTTATATTATATATATTATTAATAATCAATAAGTTATAATGATAAGTAGGGGAGAACCTGCTAGTGTGTGTACCTTCTTTTTTCTAAGTGAAATTCGAAACTGAAGCAGCTCTGTCCTTTTGGGGTTGGTGCCACCTTCCTCCTCCACGCCCCTTCTGTGTAGGATGCATTGTCGGTATTGGAGGCAGCACGTTCCCTCTCAGAGCCCCTATTTTTGTTCGCCAAGTTGGGATGGAGTGTTGTTTTTCTCACTACATTTGCACGCGATTAGAATGAGATGACTACCATCGGACCAAAGGATGACAAACCACAGACTATACATTATTATATTAAGCATACTCACCCTGCTGCCTGCCGTGGGTAGGGCGCAGCAGATAAGGGGCGCGGTGACCGACTCGCTCACCCGGGAGTGTCTGCCCTACATCGCCGTCTACTACGACGGCAAGGGCGTGGGCACCATCACCGACAACATGGGCAACT
This sequence comes from Anaerovoracaceae bacterium, assembly GCA_963625535.1. GTDB lineage: Bacteria > Bacteroidota > Bacteroidia > Bacteroidales > Bacteroidaceae > Phocaeicola_A. The sequence continues at coordinate 1,604 of CAVFUK010000003.1, forward strand.
TCCGCATCGACGCGCACCAGGGGTGGACCGAGCTGACCTTCTCCTCCATGGGCTATGTGAAGAAGACGGTGAGGATAGACCCCGCTACCACCCGGAAGCTGAGCGTGCAGCTGGTGCCGGACGACATCGTGCTGGGCGAGGTGGTGGTGAAGCCACGGCGCGAGCGCTACCGCAAGAAGGACAACCCCGCCGTCATCATGATGCGCAAGGTGATTGCCGCCAAGGACAGCAGCAGCCTCGACGTGAACGACTTCTACCGCTACCGTAAGTACGAGAAAATCTCCATGGCGCTGAACGACATGACCCCCGAACGACTCAGCAGCGGACTCTACAAGAAGATGCCCTTCCTGGGCGGACAGCTGGAGGTGGACACCGTGAGCAAGCAACTGGTGGTGCCCATCTCCGTGCAGGAGACCGCCTCGGAGGTGCTCTACCGCAAGGAGCCGCGCCTGAAGAAGACCATTGTGAAGGGAATCAACAACACCGGACTCGACAACCTCTTCGACGTGGGCGACGTGACGCAGGAGATTATGCAGGACGTGTTTGCCGACGTCAACATCTACCGCAACAACATGTACCTGCTCAAGAAGCAGTTCGTCAGCCCCATCTCCGACCAGGCCATTTCCTTCTATAAATACTACATCATGGACACGCTGATGGTGGAGCGCGACAAATGTTTCCACCTCTCCTTCGTGCCCCAGAACGCCCAGGACTTCGGCTTCACGGGCCATCTGTACGTGCTGGCCGACTCGTCGTACCAGGTGAAGAAGTGCACCATGCAGCTGCCGAGCCACACGGGCGTCAACTTCGTGGAGAACATGCGCATCTCGCAGCTCTACGGACGGCTGGGCAACGGCGCCTGGGGAGTGCTGCAGGACGACCTCTCCACCGACCTCTATCCGCCCCTGCTGCGCCTGCAGGGCGTGCTGGTGAAGCGCACCATACGCTACAGCCACCACTCCTTCGACCCCATACCCGAGAAGGACTTCGGCAACAGCCGCACCAAGCAGACCCTGCCCGACGCCATGCTGCGCGGCAAGGACTTCTGGGCCGAGAACCGCCAGCTGCCCCTCACCGCCAAGGAGGCCAACATGGGCAACTTCGTGCGCGAGGTGGAGGAGGCCCCCAACCTGAAGATATTCATCTGGCTGCTGAAGCTCTGCGTGGAGAACTACGTGACAACCGGCTCCCAGGAGACACCCAGCAAGGTGGACGTGGGACCGCTCAGCACCATCCTCTCGTCCAACTACGTGGACGGCGTGCGCCTGCGATTCGGAGGCACCACCACGGCCAACCTCAATCCGCACCTCTTCCTGAAGGGATTCTACGCCTACGGACTGAAGGACCACCGCTCGAAGTACAACGCCGAGCTGGAGTACAGCTTCGAGAAGAAGGCCTACATGCCCTTCGAGTTCCCACGCAACTCCGTCACCCTGGGCTACCGCTACGACGTGCAGTCGCCCGTGGACAAGTTCCTCACCCGCGACAAGGACAACATACTCAACTCGCTGAAGTCCACCACCGTGGACCAACTCTCCTACGTGCGCAAGCTCTCCCTGGCCTATCAGTACGAGGCCTACAGCGGATTCTCCACCAAGCTGGAGCTGCGCCTCAACAACGACGAGCCCGCCGGCAAGCTGCAGTACGTCCGCTCGGGAGGCGACGGCACCGAGCTCCTCCACGACATCAGCACCACCGAGGCCGAGCTCACCCTGCGCTTCGCCCCCGGCGAGCAATACATGAACTCCAAGCAGAAACGCTACACCGTGAACCGCAACGCGCCCGTGTTCACCCTCAGCCACACCCTGGGCTTGAAGGGCGTGATGGGAGGCGACTACCGCTTCAACCTGACCGAGCTGAGCGTCTTCAAGCGCGTGTGGCTCGGCTCGTGGGGCAGGGTGGACGTGAGGCTGCGAGCCGGCGCCCAGTGGAACAAGGTGCCCTTCCCCCTGCTGCCCATGCAACAGGCCAACCTCTCGTACTTCCTGCAGCGCGGCACCTTCAACCTGATGAACAACATGGAGTTTCTGACCGACCGCTACGCCACCGTGGACCTCGACTACGACATGAACGGCAAGCTGCTCAACCGCATCCCCCTGCTGCGTAGGCTCAAGTGGCGCGAGCACTTCAGCGTGAAAGCCCTCTGCGGCAAGCTGACGGCCAAGAACGACCCTGCGAAGAACCCCACCGACACGGACCTGCTGCTGTTCCCCACGAGGGACGGCGTGCAGAGCAGCTTCGCCATGGACCCCCGGCGGCCCTACGTGGAGGTGAGCGCCGGCGTGCACAACATCTTCAAGATACTGCAGGTGGAGTATGTCCACCGCTTCACATACCTCGACCATCCGGACATCAACCGCGACGGTGTGAGGCTCGGCATCAAGGTCTCATTCTAAAAAACAGAGCAAAGCGTATGGCACAACCTCTAGCGGAACGTATGCGTCCCACGACGCTCGACGATTACATCGGTCAGACCCACCTCGTTGGCCCCGGGGCGGTGCTGCGCAAGATGATTGACGCGGGCCACATCTCCTCGTTCATCCTGTGGGGACCTCCGGGCGTGGGCAAGACCACCCTGGCGCAGATCATCGCCAACAAGCTGCAGACCCCCTTCTACACCCTCAGCGCCGTCACCTCCGGGGTGAAGGACGTGCGCGACGTGATAGACAAGGCCCGCGGCAGCCGCTTCTTCTCGCAGGCCAACCCCATACTCTTCATCGACGAGATACACCGCTTCAGCAAGTCGCAGCAGGACTCGCTGCTGGGAGCCGTGGAGAAGGGCACCATCACGCTCATAGGCGCCACCACGGAGAACCCCTCGTTCGAGGTCATCCGCCCGCTGCTCTCGCGCTGCCAACTCTACGTGCTCAAGTCGCTGGAGAAGGACGACCTGCTGGCCTTGCTCCAACGGGCCGTCAGCCGGGACGCCCTGCTGAAGGAACGCCAGGTGGTGCTGCAGGAGACCGACGCCATGCTGCGCTACTCCGGCGGCGACGCCCGCAAGCTGCTCAACATACTGGAGCTGGTGGTGGAGGCCGACAGCGAGACCCCCGTGGTCATCACCGACCAGAAGGTGGCCGAGCGCCTGCAACAGAACCCCCTGGCCTACGACAAGGACGGCGAGATGCACTACGACATCATCTCCGCCTTCATCAAGTCCATCCGCGGCAGCGACCCCGACGGAGCCCTCTACTGGCTCGCCCGCATGATAGAGGGCGGCGAGGACCCCAAGTTCATCGCCCGCCGCCTGCTCATCTCCGCCGCCGAGGACATCGGCCTGGCGAACCCCAACGCCTTGCTGCTGGCCAACACCGCCTTCGACGCCGTCAGCAAGATAGGGTGGCCCGAGGGACGCATCCCTCTGGCCGAGGTCACCGTCTACCTGGCCACAAGCCCCAAGAGCAACTCCGCCTACATGGGCATCGGCGCGGCGCTCGACGAGGTGCGACGCTCGGGCAACCTGCCCGTGCCACTGCACCTGCGCAACGCCCCCACCAAGCTGATGAAGGAACTGGGCTACGGCAAGGACTACAAGTACGCCCACGACTACGAGGGACACTTCGTGGAGCAACAGTTCCTGCCCGACGGAGCCGAGCACTGCCGATTCTGGCAGCCTCAGGACAACGCGGCGGAGAACAAACTGAAAGAACGCATGAAACAATTATGGAAAGAACGCTATGAATAGACAGAACGACGAAAAGATAACCATCAAGGTGCTCGACGGCTACGTGCTCAACCGTGGCGACCTCTCGTGGGACGGCTTCCGTGCCCTGGGCGAGTGCACCATCTACGAGCGCACCGCCCCCGAGGACGTGCTGCGCAACGCTGCCGACGCGCAGATAGTAATCACCAACAAGACCGTGCTCACGGAGCGCGAGCTGCGGGCCCTGCCCCGGCTGAGGTACATCGGCGTGCTTGCCACGGGCTACAATGTGGTGGACGTCCGCGTGGCCCGCGAACTGGGCATCGTGGTGACCAACATCCCCGCCTACAGCACCGCCTCCGTGGCGCAGATGGTGTTTGCCCAGCTGCTCACCATCACCCAGCGCGTGGAGTACTACGCCGACCGCAACCGCGAGGGCAAGTGGGCCCGCAGCGTGGACTTCAACTACGTGGACACCGACCTCATCGAGCTGGACGGCAAGGTGATGGGCATCGTGGGCCTGGGCCACATCGGACAGGCCACGGCACGCATCGCCCAGGCCTTCGGCATGAGGGTGGTGGCCTTCACCTCCAAGCCCCAGGAGCAACTGCCCGAGGGCATCCGTCGGGTGGAGATGGACGAGCTGTTCGCCACCGCCGACGTGGTGACGCTGCACTGCCCCCTGACCGCCGACACCCGCTACCTGGTGAACGCCCGTCGCCTGGCGCTGATGAAGCCCACGGCCATACTCATCAACACCGGCCGTGGCGACCTGGTGAACGAGCAGGACCTGGCCGACGCTCTGAACCGCGGACAGCTGCGCGCCGCCGCCGTGGACGTGCTCTCGTGCGAGCCTCCCAAGGCCGACAACCCCTTGCTCCACGCCGCCAACTGCTTCGTCACCCCACACATCGCCTGGGCCACCCGCGAGGCGCGCGTGCGGCTGATGAACATCGCCGTGGACAACCTCCGCAGCTACCTGCAGGGGAACACTATAAATAATGTGGCACAGAAACTGGAAACAACGTAACTTTTCAACCCCTCCCCGAGAGACACAGAACAAGATGAACTTTCCGATAACCATACCCTCCTTCGGCTTCATACTGGAGTTCCTGGGAACCTTTGCCTTCGCCATCAGCGGCATCCGTCTGGCCTCCGCCAAGCGGTTCGACTGGTTTGGCGCCTACGTGGTGGGCCTTGCCACGGCCATCGGCGGCGGAACCATACGCGACATTATGCTCGACGTGGTTCCCTTCTGGATGACCGACCCCATCTACCTCATCTGCTCCGCCCTGGCGCTGGTGTGGGTGATTGTGCTGGGCAAGCGCGTCATCCGTCAGAACAACACCTTCTTCATCTTCGACGCCATCGGCCTGGCCCTCTTCACCGTCGTGGGCATGGAGAAGACGCTCAACCTGGGCTTCCCCCTGTGGGTGGCCATCATCATGGGCACCATCACCGGCGCCGCCGGCGGTGTGTTGCGCGACATTTTCATCAACGAGATTCCCCTCATCTTCCGCAAGGAAATCTACGCCCTGGCCTGCGTGTTCGGCGGCCTCGTCTACGGCCTCTGCCAATGGCTCGGTCTCGACCTGGTGCTTACGCAGACCCTCTGCGGCGTCAGTGTCTTCGTGGTGCGCATCCTGGCCGCGAAGTACCATTGGTCGCTGCCGGTGCTCAAGGGGGAGTGCTAGCAGAACGAAAATCGTCCCTCTCCCGAAAGTTTTTACGCTAAAAGTTTCGCCCTTTCGGGGGAAACCTCTACATTTGTGCATCTATGAAATGAAACCCTCCCCGCGGGCCGTTTATCTGAGACAACCAAATGAAGGATGGTTCCCTCGGGGGTAGGGGAAACGAAAAACGTAATGTACCATGAAAAGATTCGCTTTTAAGATGTACCTCAAACCGGGGTGCGAAGAAGAGTATGCAAAGAGACACGCGGCCATCTGGCCAGAGTTGAAGAAGATGATCAAAGACTCGGGCGTGAGTGATTATTCCATTTACTGGGACAAGGACACCAACATCCTGTTCGGTGTGCAGAAGTGCGACGGCGACACCACCAGCCAGGACACCGAGGAGGTGGACCCCATCACCCAACGTTGGTGGGACATGATGGCGGACATCATGGAGGTGAACCCCGACAACTCCCCCGTGACCGTCCCCCTGCGTGAAGTCTTCCATATGGATTGACGACTTTCCCGCAGCCTTTACTCGTTTCGCTCGAGTAAGAAGCTTTGCGGATAAGAAACTCTTCGAATAAAGAGTTCTACTGACGAGAAACTTTGCGGAAACAGTGCCGGACTTTCTGGCCTCAGCCGCAAGGCTTCTCGTTTTCGTCAGATGCCGAGTCGTTCCCCTTCACTTGCCTTCCCGCTGAATTATCTCGGCTTGCGGTGGAAACCGATTTGCCTTCCTCGTGCTCTTCCTCCTTTGTCTTTCTTCGTCCGCCTTTCTGGCTTACTTCCTCTCTTTCCCCCCTCCCTATACCTTATTATATATAGGAGATTCCCCTGCTGACAGCGAAGCGGCGGAGCGACGCCCGTCGTTAAAATCGTCCGTTTTTGATTTTTTTAATTGATTTATTTCGGATGGTGGCGGGGAATGACTACTTTTGTAAAGTAGAACGTAAAATATACCTCAAATAACTAACGTATGAAAAGACAAATAAAATTCAGTCTCGTTTACCGTGACATGTTCCAGTCGTCGGGTAAATACCAACCCCGTGTAGACCAACTCGTTAGGGTAGCCCCCTACATCGTGGAGATGGGTTGCTTCGCCCGCGTGGAGACAAACGGCGGCGCCTTCGAGCAAGTGAACCTGCTCTATGGCGAAAACCCCAACAAGGCAGTGAGAGCTTTCACCAAGTTCTTCAACGAAGCCGGCATCCAGACACACATGCTCGACCGTGGACTGAACGCCCTGCGTATGTACCCCGTGCCCGCCGACGTGCGCCGACTGATGTACAAAGTGAAGAAAGCCCAAGGCGTGGACATCACCCGCATCTTCTGTGGCTTGAACGAAGTGCGCAACATCATCCCCTCCATCCACTACGCCTTGGAGGCAGGCATGATTCCGCAGGCAACGCTCTGCATCACCTCCTCGCCCGTACACACCGTAGAGTATTACTCCAACATAGCCGACCAACTGATTGAGGCCGGCGCTCCCGAAATCTGTCTGAAGGACATGGCCGGAATAGGTCAGCCCGCCATGCTGGGTCAGCTGGTGAAGACCATCAAGGAACGCCACCCGCAGGTGATCATCCAGTACCACGGACACTCCGGCCCGGGCCTCTCCATGGCCTCCATCCTCGAGGTGTGCCGCAACGGCGCCGACATCATCGACACCGCCGTGGAGCCGCTCTCCTGGGGTAAGGTTCATCCGGACATCATCTCCGTGCAGTCTATGCTGAAGAACGCCGGATTCGACGTGCCCGAAATCAACATGAACGCCTACATGAAGGTGCGCAGCCTCACACAGGAGTTCATCGACGACTTCCTGGGCTACTTCATGGACCCGACGAACAAACACATGTCGTCCCTGTTGCTGGGCTGCGGCCTGCCGGGCGGAATGATGGGCTCCATGATGGCCGACCTGAAAGGCGTGCACTCGGGCATCAACATGATACTCAAAGGCCAAGGCAAAGACCCCCTGTCGCTCGACGACCTGATGGTGATGCTCTTCGACGAGGTGGCCTACGTATGGCCTAAGCTGGGCTATCCTCCATTGGTGACCCCCTTCAGCCAGTACGTGAAGAACGTGGCGCTGATGAACGTGATGCAGCTCATCAAGGGCGAGCCCCGCTTCAGCATGATGGACAGCCACACATGGGACATGATCCTCGGCAAGAGCGGACGTCTGCCCGGCAAACTCGACCCCGAGATTGTGGAGCTGGCGAAGTCCAAAGGCCTGCAGTTCACCGACGAGGACCCGCAGAGCTACTATCCCGACGAGCTCGACAAATACCGCAAGGAGATGGACGAGAACGGCTGGGACTATGGTCAGGACGACGAGGAACTCTTCGAGCTCGCCATGCACGACCGTCAGTACCGCGACTATAAGTCCGGCGTCGCCAAACAACGCTTCCTCGCCGACCTGCAGCACGCCAAGGACGCTGCCCTGTCGAAGAACGGAATGACGGAGGAGGAAATCCTCAACCTCAAGCATAAGAAGGCCGATCCTATCGTGGCTCCGCGCCGTGGACAGGTGCTCTACGACGTAAGCTTCGACGGCCACCAGGTGGAGCCTTTCGTAGGCCGCCGCTATCATCACGACGAGCTCTTCTGCTCCATCAGCACCCCTTGGGGCGAGAACGAGGATGTCTACGTAGGCTTCGACGGACATGTGGTGGAGGTTTGCGTGAAACCAGGCCAGACCGTCAACTCCGGTGAGGTGATTGCCTACATCGAGCGTTCGGACATCTTCTCTTGATGACGAGCTGCCGTCAGCGGGGGAGGGGCTTCTGTTGAAGGAGCGAATTCCACCACCGGCCCTGGCGACGAAAGCTATGGGCAGGCGAATGGACTCCCATTTAAGGAGCGAATTTCACTGACAGACGGGCAATACAATAGAAAATAGTGGAGCGGGCTTCGGGAACAATGTTTCCATCGGAGCCCGCTCCTTTTGTTGCTGCACACTGCAGCGGGCCGTGGACAAAAGTAGGCGATTGGCGTCCGGTGCGAAAGTTCCCCACTCCTTTTGTTGCAAACTGTCGTGCGCTGGTGGAGATGGACTGCGGTAGGGACCGTGTGCGAGGTCTTCCGCTACTTTTGTTGTGAATTGTAACAAACCGATGGGAACAGGCGGCGGTAAGGGTCTTGTGAGAGGGTTTTCGTTACTTGGCGGACGTGTTTTGTTTCGGATGGAAACTATTACTTTGTACTATACAGCGTAATTTGGGCGAAGATGGTCGCTAATGTACTGAAATAGAATAAGATTTGCCGATGTGCGAATCTGAAACCATTGTGACAGTGATGTTGCAATCGTTATTATTTGTATAGAGATGCGATGAAGTGCTTATTTGTCTGTCAAAATGGAAAGAATACTTGCAGCAGTATTAATTAATCTAAAAGGTTTCGCGGGTTGTTTGCCAGTGTCTATGTCTTTTTGTTACTTTGCAGCCGAAATCAAAAAGGGAATGATAAAAGCCCGATTAGAGGTCCCTAGGCAAGTTGCTTAGAATCTTTAACCAAATGAGCGAAACAATAACAAATTATCACCCGAATGGTTGACCGCTTGGCACAGCGTTTGCTAAGCATACAGTGGAAGGCTCCCCCGGAAGCCGACGCTGACAGGAAACGATAATTCTCTCTCTTAATATATAATTACACTTATTCCCGTATGACTTGTGAAAGCCGCCTACGGGATATTTTTTTATATATAGGTCCCAATCAATGTTACAGGTCCCTCTGTTCGATTAAAATATCTGTAGAAACGTTGAAAATTAGCAAAAAGCTAAATCCGGGGCCGTCCGACCTGTAAAATTCCCGCTCAAACGTGTTCAGATTGACTGATTATTACTACTTTTGCATCATTATTACATTTAAACCTTAAAAAGACAAATAATGAAAAAGTCTATTCTCTTGAGCTGTTTGCTCTTGATGGCCGCCGTGCTGCAATCGGTGGCTCAGATTCAAGAACCTGTGAAGTTCAAAACTGAATTCAACAAGACTTCGGAGACGGAAGCAGAAATCGTCTTCACGGCTACAATCGATGCCGGATGGCACGTGTACTCAACCGACATCCCCGCGGACGGACCTACACCCGCCACGCTGACGATGGACAAGATCGAGGGCGCCCAGCTGGTAGGTAAACTCACCCCGCGCGGCAATGTGGAAACGAAGTATGACGACATGTTCGGCATGAAGGTCAGCTTCTTCGAGAACAAAGCCACTTTCTTCCAAAAAGTAAAGATAACCGGTGCCACTTATCACCTGGAGGGCTACATGAACTATGGCGCCTGCAACGACCAGAACTGTCTGCCTCCGACCGACGTGAACTTCAACTATAGCGGCAAGGGCGTGACGGGTGCCGCCGCAGCACCCGCCGCTGCCGAGACTCCCGCCGCCACAGAGACTCCCGCCGAGGTTGCCGACACTACGGTTGCCGTGAACGCGGACTCAGCCGCTGTGGCGAACACCGCAGTGCAGTCCACCGACGCAATGAAGGACCTCTGGACTCCTGTTATTGGTGAGCTCAACGAGCTTGGCAACGAGGGCAAGGCCGACACCAACCGCTCCTGGATCTACATCTTCCTGATGGGTCTGCTGGGCGGTTTCGTCGCACTGGTGACCCCCTGCGTTTGGCCTATCATCCCGATGACGGTAAGCTTCTTCCTGAAACGTTCCGGCGATAAGAAAAAAGGTATTCGCGACGCATGGCTCTACGGCGCTTCCATCGTAGTCATCTACGTGGTGCTCGGCTTGGCCATCACCCTCATATTCGGTGCCAGCGCACTGAACGCACTCTCCACGAACGCTATCTTCAACATCTTCTTCTTCCTGATGTTGGTAGTGTTCGCCGCCTCCTTCTTCGGTGGCTTCGAAATCACGTTGCCCTCGTCCTGGAGCACGGCTGTCGACAGCAAGGCTGAGTCCACCGGCGGTCTGCTCAGCATCTTCCTCATGGCCTTCACACTGACGCTCGTCTCCTTCTCCTGCACAGGTCCCATCATCGGATTCCTGTTGGTGGAGGTCTCTACCACGGGCAGCATCGTGGCTCCCGCCATCGGTATGTTGGGATTCGCCGTCGCTTTGGCTCTCCCGTTCACCCTGTTCGCCATGTTCCCCGCTTGGCTGAAGTCCATGCCTAAGTCCGGCGGTTGGATGAACTCCGTGAAGGTGGTGCTCGGCTTCCTCGAGTTGGCTTTCGCCCTGAAGTTCCTTTCTGTGGCCGACATGGCTTACCAGTGGCACATCCTCGACCGTGAGGTGTTCCTCTCCCTGTGGATCATCATCTTCGCCTCGCTGGGCCTCTATCTGTGGGGCAAACTCAAGTTTCCCCACGACGACGATTTGGACCACGTGAGTGTGCCTCGCTACTTCATGGGTGCCATCTCGCTGGCCTTCGCCGTCTACATGGTTCCCGGTCTGTGGGGCGCTCCGTTGAAAGCCATCAGCGCTTTCGCTCCTCCCTCGGAGACACAAGATTTCAACCTCTACCAAGAGAAAGAAGTTCACGCCCAGTACAACGACTATGAGATAGGTATGGCTGCCGCCAAGGCTGCCGGCAAACCCGTCATGGTGGACTTCACCGGATACGGTTGTGTGAACTGCCGCGAGATGGAGTCGAAGGTGTGGATTGACGACAAGGTGCGCGACATCATGACGAAAGACTACGTCCTCATCTCCCTCTATGTCGACGAGAAAGAACCTCTGCCCCAGGTGCAGACCGTCGTAGAGAACGGCAAGGAGCGCAAGTTGCGCACCATCGGCGACAAGTGGAGCTACCTGCAGCGCGTGAAGTTCGGTGCCAACGCACAGCCCTTCTATGTGTTGCTCGACAACGACGGCAAACCGCTGAACGGCTCCTACACCCACGACGAAGACATCGACAAGTTCGTGAAGTACCTGCAGACAGGTCTCGAGAACTATCGCAAAGAAAAATAATCTAACCTATGCGCGACCCGAATCTCACTCTGATTTGGGTCGCTCTACCTTAACTTTACTAGAGAAAATCATGCTTGAGAAATCAGAAAGAGAACAAATAATCGCTTTGGTGCACCGGGAGGTTGTTCCCGCCATCGGTTGCACCGAGCCTGTGGCCGTGGCCCTCTGTGTGGCCAAGGCTACCGAGACGCTTGGCAAACAGCCCGAGCACGTCACCGTGTGGCTGAGCGCCAACATACTGAAGAACGCCATGGGCGTAGGCATTCCCGGCACAGGAATGATAGGCCTGCCCATCGCCATCGCCCTGGGCGCCCAGATAGGCAAGTCGGAGTACCAACTGGAGGTGCTGAAGGACTGCACCCCCGAGGCCGTGGAGTGTGGCAAACGGTTTATAGACGAGAAACGCATCACCATCGCCCTGAAGGAGAACATCACCGAGAAACTCTACGTGGAGGCCCTTTGCGAGGCCGACGGCGCACAAGCCAAGGCCGTGATTGCGGGCGGACACACCAACTTCGTCTACGTGTCGAAGGACGACAAGGTGTTGCTCGACAAGCAGACCGCCGGCGGCACAGACAGTGCCGAGGACGATGTGCGGCTGAACCTCCGCAAGGTGTACGACTTCGCCACCACCTCTCCGTTGGAGGAGATTTCCTTCATCCTGGAGGCCCAGCGCCTGAACAAAGCCGCTGCCGAATACTCCCTCAAGGGTGACTACGGCCACGGTGTGGGCAAGATGATGCAGAGCCCGATGGAGAAGAAGGTGATTGGCGACAGCATGTTCGCCCACATCCTCTCTTACACCTCCGCCGCCTGCGACGCCCGCATGGGAGGCGCCATGGTGCCGGTGATGAGCAACTCCGGCAGTGGAAACCAAGGAATCACCGCCACGCTGCCCGTGGTCATCTTTGCAGAGGAGAACCACAAGAGCCACGAGAAGTTGGTGCGTGCCCTGATGCTGAGCCACTTGACGGTCATCTACATCAAGCAGAGCCTGGGCCGCCTCTCCGCCCTGTGCGGTTGTGTGGTGGCTGCCACCGGTTCCTGCTGCGGAATCACCTACCTGATGGGCGGTGAGTATCAGCAAATCACCTATGCGGTGAAGAACATGATTGCCAACATCACCGGCATGATTTGCGACGGAGCCAAACCTAGCTGCGCCATGAAGCTGACCAGCGGTGTCTCCACCGCAGTGCTCTCAGCCATGTTGGCCATGCAGCAGAAGTATGTCACCTCGGTGGAGGGCATCATCGACGACGATGTGGACCAGACCATCCACAACATGACCCGCATCGGTTCCCAGGGAATGAACGAGACCGACCGCGTGGTGCTCGACATCATGACCCACAAACAGAATTGTTGATTCCACCCGTGTGGGGGTGTCGCCCCGAGTGCGACCCCTCCCGCTGTGGAAACACGATAAGACGCTAACGACGTCACTAACCAAACAAAAGAGAGCGTGTCCGTGAGGACGCGCTCTCTTTCTAGTAAGGTTGTGGATGGAGAAGGATTAGTTTCCTGCCTCAGCATCCTTAATCATCTGCTCGCTGGCGTAGAGGTAAATCTCCACACGACGGTTCTCGGCAGCTGTCTTCGACTCGTCGTACTCGCTGTAAGCCTTGCCCATCACACTCTTGAACTGGCTCAGGTTCACACCCTTCTGCTGCAGATAAGTCTGAACGGCAGTGGCGCGTGCCAAAGAAACCTTCTCGTTAGCCTCCTGTGTGCCAACCTTGTCGGTGTGGCCATAGATGGCAATATCCATTGTCGGGTTGTCCTTCAGAATCTGAGAGAACTCTGTCAGAGAGTTCTTGGCGGAAGCGCTCAACGTAGAAGAGTTGAAGCCGAACAAGATACCAGAGTCGAAGGTCACCTTCACAGCCTGCAGGCCGTTTGAGTCAGTAACCTCGGCAACCTGTGCGCCTTCCACTTCCTTAGCGGCAGCGGCAGCCTTGTCCATCTTCTTGCCGATGATGACACCAGCGCCTGTACCCACAGCCGTACCGATAGCTGCACCGATGGCAGCACCCTTGCTGTTGCCTACCAATGCGCCAACCAATGCACCTACTGCGGCACCGCCTCCGGCACCAATCAAACCACCCTTCGTGGTGTTACTCATAGAACTACAACCACTCAACACCAATGTTCCGCAAAGAACCAGAGATGTAATTTTAATTTTGTTCATAATGATGTAAATTAAAAATTGATAATCTTGCTGCAAAGATACGCCTTTTTTTTATTCTGTTTCTTCTTTGCCCATAAAGTTCTTCCTACAAACGTCAGATTCCCCCTTCATGCCGACGAAGAAGGAAAATGTCGGTACTTAAACGATAAAGCCCGCATTTTCTGTAGGACGAACGACTTTTTTTGTAACTTTGCAACTTGTTCATACAAAGGATATAAATATAGACAATTAGAATATGGCTAATGAATTGAAAGAACTTACCAAGCGCAGTGTCAACTACTCGCAGTGGTATAACGATTTAGTAGTGAAGGCGGACCTTGCCGAGCAGTCTGCCGTGCGTGGATGTATGGTCATCAAACCTTACGGCTATGCTATCTGGGAGAAGATGCAGCGTCAGCTGGACGACATGTTCAAGGCCACCGGCCACGTGAACGCTTACTTCCCGTTGCTCATCCCGAAGTCTTACCTCAGCCGCGAGGCAGAGCATGTGGAAGGCTTCGCCAAGGAGTGTGCCGTGGTGACGCACTACCGTCTGAAGAACGCCGAGGACGGCAGCGGCGTGATTGTGGACCCAGCCGCCAAGTTGGAGGAGGAACTCATCATCCGTCCTACGTCGGAGACCATCATATGGAGCACCTACAAGAACTGGATTCACTCGTACCGCGACCTGCCTATCCTGTGCAACCAGTGGGCCAACGTGATGCGTTGGGAGATGCGTACCCGCCTCTTCCTGCGTACGGCCGAGTTCCTGTGGCAAGAGGGACACACCGCCCACGCTACCCGCGAGGAGGCCGAGGCCGAGGCCAAGCGCATGCTGAACGTCTACGCCGACTTTGCCGAGAACTTCATGGCTGTGCCGGTGGTGAAGGGTGTGAAGTCCGCCAACGAACGTTTCGCCGGAGCCCTCGACACCTACACCATCGAGGCTCTGATGCAGGACGGCAAGGCGCTGCAGAGCGGTACGTCGCACTTCCTCGGTCAGAACTTCGCCAAGGCGTTCGACGTGCAGTTCGTGGACAAGGACAACAAGATGGACTACGTGTGGGCAACCTCATGGGGCGTTTCCACCCGACTGATGGGCGCACTCATCATGTCCCACTCCGACGACAACGGACTGGTGTTGCCGCCTAAGTTGGCTCCCATCCAGGTGGTGATTGTGCCTATCTACAAGAGCAAGGAGCAGTTGGCACAGATTGACGCCAAGGTAGCCGGCATCGTGGAGACGCTGAAGAACATGGGCATCTCTGTGAAGTACGACAATGCCGACAACAAGCGTCCGGGCTTCAAGTTCGCCGACTATGAGCTGAAGGGTGTGCCTGTTCGCCTCGTGATGGGCGGACGCGACCTGGAGAACAACACCATGGAGGTGATGCGCCGCGACACGCTGGAGAAAGAGACCCTCTCTTGCGACGGCATCGAGGCTCACGTGAAGAACCTGCTCGACGACATTCAGCAGAACATCTACCAGAAAGCCTTGAAGTTCCGTCAGACCCACACCATCAACGTGGACAGCTACGACGAGTTCAAGGAGAAGATTGAAGAGGGCGGTTTCATCATGGCCCACTGGGACGGTACCACCGAGACCGAGGAGCGCATCAAGGAGGAGACGAAAGCCACCATCCGTTGCATTCCGTTCGACGGCGACACCACCCCCGGCAAGTGCATGGTCACCGGCAAACCCTCCGCTCGCCGCGTGATGTTCGCTAGAGCTTACTAACAGACAGTCGCTATTCCCCGCATTCGACGGCCGTTGTGCTGAATGCGGATTGCGGTAAAGATAACAGCCGCTTGATGTTCCCCTCCCGTGAGGAAGAATGTCAAGCGGCTGATTCGTTATTTGGATTACTCCTTACCTTATTATATATAGGTATACCTCTGCCTGCTTCACTCGGCGACTTTCCAATCTTCGATGGTGCCTGTTTCCGAAGAGAAGCTGCAGCCTATCTTATACAACGTACGTTTGTCGGCGGCGTAGGGTTTGGCGTAGCCTCGGTCCTCTATCTGGCGCAGGGCTTCGTCTGCGGTGCCGTTGAGCTTGAACTCGAAGATGTAGACGAACTTGTCCGTCTCCACGATGCA
>CAVFUK010000004.1:0-21401 GCA_963625535.1 Anaerovoracaceae bacterium
AGGAGGCGTGCCGTCTGCTCAACGACTTCCAGGACTGCAAGCAGGCCTTGCGCGAGAAGTGCGACCAGCGCTCGCCCAACGTGGCGGACGAGTGGAGCAAGTTCATCGCGGACAAAGCCGAAGATTTCTCCGCTTCAACCTCACTGGGAACCCTAGCGAAAGGCGCAACGATAAGCGCTGCAGAAGCCTCATACTCATCTGAAGCCACAACGAACACCGCAGCGGGAACAACTGCAGAAGCCTCAGCAAGAATCTCGAAAGAGACTGCAGCAGAGGCAAGAGCCTCAGAGGGAACCACATCAGCTTCCACAGCTTCCCGCAAGGCCACACAGGTCTCGTTCATGCGTCGGCACCAGCAACTCTTTGTGGGCGGTCTCATCGGCATTGCCGCTACCCTGCTCTGCCTGTTCCTCTTCACATGGTACCAACGCATCGGCGAGGCCCAGCTGCCCGAAGGCATGGTGGTGTTCGAGGCGAAGAACGCACCGCAGACCATCACCCTAAAGAGCGGCGACGGCGAGGCACTCCCGCTGGACGACTATCAGCCCAGCGACGCAATGCCTGCGCTCATAGCCTCCAACAGCGGTCCCAAACTCAACTACCAGAAGGCCGTGGACAAGCGACCGCCCATCGTGCAACTGCTGACAACCCCCATAGGCAAGGACTTCCAAGTGACGCTGAGCGATGGCACACAGGTGTACCTGAGCGCCGACAGCCGTCTGGTCTACCCCTCACGCTTCGAGGGCCAGGAGCGCATGGTGACGCTGGAGGGCGAAGCCTACTTCGACGTGGCCAAGGACAACCAGCACCCCTTCATCGTGAAGACCGAGCACCTGGGCGTGAAAGTCCTGGGCACCAAGTTCAACATCTCCAACTACACGGGCAAGCTCACACGCGTCACCCTGATAGAGGGCTCGGTGAACGTGACCAACGCCAAGGACGGAACCTCGCTCGTGATGCAACCCAGCGACGAGGTGACCATCGACAGCCAGGGCACCATGACCAAGAATACCATCGACGTGGACGGCTACGTCTACTGGCAGGAGGGATTCTTCTATTTCGACAACCAACCGCTGTCGGAGATTATGCAGACCATTGGCAAGTGGTACAACGTGAACGTGGTGTTCGTCAACGAGGCGGCCATGAACTACCGCTTCCACTACCTCTGTGAGCGGAACGCGGGCATCCAGCACGCCATAGAGCTGCTCAACCGCATGAAGAACCTCGACATCACGCTGCAGGGGATGACCGTCGTGGTGAGATGATTTCTCCCCTTTCCCAAAAAAACTTTCGATAAAATATCACTTTTGTGGTAGCCATTCGTCGTTGTGAAACGATTATAGGGTATAAGCGTGCCATCAAGGTACCAAATAACAGAGTAATTATTAAAAGAGAAATTATGAGAAAAACGTTATTCCTTTATGGACTGGCATTCTTCACGTTGGCGCTGGGGACTCCCTTGAAGACCTACGCCCAGCAGAGTGAGAAAGTCATCAAGATGGAAGTGAAGAGTGAGCGCCTCACCTCGGCGCTGAAGAAGCTGGAGAAGATCTCCGGTTACAAGGTTCTCTTCTCGTACGATGACCTCAACCAGTTCACAGTGAGCAGCAAGCGCATCGAGACGAGAGACATCCGTCAGGCCCTGCAGATTCTGCTCAAGGACAAGCCCATCGGTTTCAATATCGACGGACAGTACATCAACATCTTCATCAAAGAAGAGGCCAAGCGCACCGCCATGGCAGGTCAGCAACAGACTGTTGTCTACAGCGGTACGGTGATGGACCGCGAGCATGAACCGCTGATCGGCGTGGCCGTCAGCCTGATAGGCTCCAACAGAGGCTACGCCACCCTGATGGACGGAACCTTCATCATAGAAGCAGAGCAGGGCAAGCCCGCCACCCTGCAGTTTTCCTACGTCGGCATGAAGACCATCACACAGACGTTCGACGGGAAAAAGTCGCAAACCAATCTGACCATCTACATGGAAGAAGCCGCGCAGATTGAGGAGGTGGTGGTCAACGGTATGTTCGAGCGCCGCAAGGACAGCTTCACCGGATCGTCCGTCAGTTTCAATAAAGAGGAGCTGCAGAGCGTAGGCAACCAGAACCTCATCAAAAGCCTGAAGAACCTCGACCCTTCCTTTCAGATAGTGGAGAACCTCGACATGGGTTCCGACCCCAACAGCATGCCCGAGTTGCAGTTGCGTGGACAAACCTCTTTTAATATCGCCGGCGACTACGACGGCAACGCCAACCAACCCCTCTTCATCCTCGACGGCTTCGAGACCACACTGGAGAAGATCTGGGACCTCGACATGAACCGTGTGCGCAGCGTCACCATCCTGAAGGACGCCGCCGCCAAGGCCGTCTATGGTAGCAAGGCAGGTAACGGCGTGGTGGTCATCGAGACCGAGCGTCCCAAGAGCGGCAAGTTGCGCATCTCCTACACCGGAGATCTCAACATCGAGGCTCCGGACCTCACAGGCTACAACCTGATGAACGCTCAAGAGAAGTACGACTGGGAGGTGGCTCACCACAAATACGACAATTGGCAAGCGTTCTCCAGCGCGATGAACTCCGACCTGTTGCAGAAGTCAGTATACGACGCCATACAATCGGGCGTGGACACCTACTGGCTGTCGAAACCCCTCCGCACCGGCGTGGGTACCAAACACTCCTTGCAGTTGGAAGGCGGCGACTCCAAAGTACGCTACCTGTTGGGCGCTTCCTATAATAATGTAGCGGGTGTGATGAAGGAGTCTTCACGCAACACCTTCAACATCAACTCATCGCTCTCCTACACCTATAAGAATATGGTGTTCCGCAACTTGATGGACTACACGCGCAACGTCTCCAACAACTCTCCCTACGGATCGTTCTCCGACTATGTAGGTCTGGAGCCCTACTTCGCCCCCTACGACGAGAATGGCAAGGTGAAGAAGATACTGGGCTATGAGACAGTCTTCAGCGGATTCACCGACCCTGTGTACAACCCCCTCTACAACGCATCCTTGAATGTGAAGGACGAGAGCAACTACACCGATTTCTCCGATAACTTCGAGATGGACTGGCACATCAACGACCACTTCCGCTTCACCGGCAAGTTCAGCTACTCACGCTCCGAGAGCGGCTCGGACCTGTTCTATCCCGCCAGCCACAGCATGTTCGCCGACTACGACGCCAACGGCAACGGCGACCGCAAGGGACGCTACACCAAGAGCACCGGTTACACCGAGACCATCGCCGCCCAGGCAGGCTTGAGTTGGAACCAGACCTTCGGCAAACACGCCCTCTTCCTCAACGGTACCTGGAACCTCAACTCCACCAACTCCCGCTCCACCACAGTAGTGGCCGAAGGTTTCGGTAACGACAACATGAACGACATCTCCATGGCCACCTACTACCAACACGACAGCAGTCCCTCGGGCTCGGACAGCAAGACGCGTGAGATAGGTCTCGTAGGCGCGTTGAACTATAGCTACGCCGACCGCTACCTCGTCGACTTCTCGTTCCGCGAGACAGGCTCATCGGTCTATGGTTCGGACAACCACTGGGCAGGATTCTGGTCGGCAGGTGCCGGATGGAACATCCACAACGAGAGCTGGTTCGACAACAGCAACCTCATCAAGATGCTGAAGCTCCGCTACTCCATCGGTTACACCGGCACACAGAACTTCAACCCCTATCAGGCACGTGCCAAATACACCTACGGAGAGACTTACTACGACGGTCGCCAGGGAACGACACTGATGGGTATCCCCAACACACAGCTGAAATGGCAGAAGGTGTACGACAACAACTTCGGCCTCGACGTGGCACTGGGCAATTGGTTGACCGCTCGACTCGAGTACTACATACAGAACACCAGCAACCTGCTGTCTGACATCACCCTGCCCGCCTCCACCGGTTTCACCACCTACAAGGAGAACATGGGCGAGATTCAGAACAAGGGCGTAGAACTGAGCATGAGCTTCACCCCGTGGAGAGACAACAGCACACGCAGCTGGGTGACCTTCACCTTCTCCGCAGCACAGAACAAGAACAAGATCAAGAAGATCTACGACATCTTCAAGAAGAGCAACGACGATGCTGATGCCAACTTCGACAAGACATTCGGCTGGAGCACACTCACTACGGAGGAGTACAACTCCATAAAGACCTCTCTGACACGTCCGGCAACGAAATACTACGAAGGCTGCTCCATGACGGCCATCTGGGGTATGCGCTCGCTGGGCATCGACCCGATGACCGGCGAAGAGGCTTATCTGGACAAGGACGGTAACCTCACCTACACGTGGAGCTCCGACGACCAGGTGGTCATCGGCGACACCAACCCCAAGTGGCACGGCACCATCGGCATCAGCGGCGGTTGGCACGGTTTCACCTTCTCCGCTGTAGCTTCGTACAAAGTGGGTGGCGACCTCTACAACTCCACCCTCATCGACCGTGTGGAGAACATCTCCGGCTTCGGCAACCTCGACAAGCGTGTGAACGACGTTTGGCTCAACCCGGGCGACCAGAGTTCATTCCGTGGCGTCACCATGTTGCAGCGTCCTACCGACTCGGGCGTAAACATCACCAAGCCGACCTCACGATTCGTGCAGCGCAACAACGAGCTCTACCTCTCGTCGCTCAACATCGGCTACGACTTCTTCAGCGCCGCATGGCTGAAGCAGATAGGTCTGGAGCAGTTGAGAGTCTCTTTCTACGCAAACGAGCTCTTCCGCCTCACCTCTGTGAAGGTGGAGCGCGGTCTGACCTATCCGTTTGCCCGCACATTCTCATTCTCTGTTAATGCAACATTCTAAACGAAACGAAAATGAAAACATATAAAGTATCTACAATATTATCCGCGATTGCATTGGCTCTGGGCATGAGCAGTTGCAACGACTACTTGGATGTGGAGCCGGATACCGAGACCGACCGCGGCCAACTATTCTCCAACGAAAGCGGTTTCGCCGATGCTATGAGCGGCATCTACGTCAACATGATCTCCGACGCGCTCTATGGCAAGAACCTCACCTGGTATATGCTGGAGCTGATTGGCGGCAACGCCACCTACATGTACGGAAACAACGCCAACTTTGCAAGTTTCTACTTTCACCCCGATGCCAGGTACTACAAGGAGAGCCTGCGTAACAGCGATGTGGACCCCATTTGGAATGAGCAGTACAACACCATCGCCAATGTCAACTCCGTGCTGAGTTGCATCGACGACAAGAAGGGTGTGTTCGAGGGCAACGACTACGAGGTGTTCAAGGGCGAGCTCCTGGGCTTGCGCGCCTTCCTCCACTTCGACCTCATGCGTCTGTTCGCCGATGCCTACAGCAGCGACAGCTATTCAGCCGAGAAGACCTACATCCCCTACGTCACCGAACTGACGAGCAACGTGCATCCGTTGCTGACGAACGACCAGGTGTGCGAGCTGATGCTGAAGGACCTGGAGGCTGCCAAGGAGTTGCTCAAGAGCGACCCCATGTACACGCTGACTTCTCCGTCGGAGTATGTATGCTCCACGGTGACAGGTACGGCAAGCTATCGCAACAAATACAACATCTACGACTGGCACAACCGCCGTTTCCACTTCAACTACTATGCGGCCGTGGCTACCGAGGCCCGCATCTACCTGTGGAAGGGCGACAAGCAGAAAGCCCTGGAATGCGCTTTGGAGGTGATCAACGCCCCCGAGGGAACCTTCAGTTGGGTGAACCCCACGCTCGTCTCCAACGTGGCCAGCACAAGCCAGTACGTGTCGCGCGACCGCACCTTCTGCACCGAGCAGATCTTCGCCCTCAACATCAAGGACCTCGAAGACCGGATGGATGGTTACCTCGTTCAGAACGAGAACTCCTTCAGCGGCGCCAATGGCAACGTGGAGGGATTCAACGCCGACGTGTTCGACAATGCTTCAAAACAGTATGACCTGCGCTACGCTTATCTGAAGACCACCTACACACGCTCCAGAAACACATTCTACATCACCACCAAGTTCTGCAAGGACGACGATTATGACAACAAATACTCACCTTGGTCCGCCAACCGCATGCCGTTGATTCGTCTGTCGGAGATGTACTACATCGCTGCCGAGTGCGAATCGGACCTCACTAAGGCCACCGCTTACCTCGAGACCGTACGATCACACCGTGGCCTGGAGTCGCAGCCGCTCTCGATTGGCTCAAAACAGGAGTTGCAGGACGAGATTGAGAAGGAATACTACAAGGAGATGATTGGCGAGGGACAGACCTTCTACTACAACAAACGTCTGAACCAATCGGTGACCGGCTACGGCGCTTATGACACCCCCGTCACAGGTCCCGAGCTGTTCACCTTCCCGATGCCGGACGATGAGAAGACCTATGGAGGAAGAAATTAATCAGTAATCATAAAAGAAGATATTCGTATGAAAAAGATATCATATTACTTACTCCCGGCAGTGGCTGCGGTCAGCATCGCCAGCTGCTCCACCGATGAGATAGACAAATGGGACTCCTCCACAGGATACGCCTGGTTCAGCGAGGAGAACGTGGACTTCACCTTCAAGAAGACCCCCGACGTGGCCGTGGGCGAAGCTACCCTGGTGGGCATTCCCTTCACGGTAGCCACCACCCTCTCCGACAAGGACCGCACCCTGAACGTGGAAGTGGCGAAAACCCCGGCCGACAACCGCACCAAATACGAGCTGCAGACCCCGGCTGTGCTCCATGCCAACCAACTGTCAGACACCGTGTGGGTGAAGGTGTGGAACGAGGAGCATCTCGACACCGTTCACGACACCATCAGTGTGCGTATCGTAGCATCGGACAGCTTCCAGCCTGGTCTGAACGACAAAGTCAGCGCCAACCTCTGCCTCTACAACGGATTCGCGCGTCCGTCGTGGTGGGACGACGACGATGCCGTGTGGTACATAGGCAAGTTTGACCAAACGAAGATGGGCATCTATTACGCCGTGTTTGGCAACGACGACGACCCACGCGGCGAGAAAGGCACCTGGTACAGCAACATCGCTGTGACCTATGCTATCCAGCTGCTCAACGACTACGTGACGGACAACGACATCGTCTATCCCGCTGACGACCCCGACCACGCGGGCGAGGCTCCCTATTTTGGCTATGTATGGTAACAGGACACGATTTATTAAACTAATAGACGAGCAAAATGAAAAAGTTATATATAAGCATAATGGTGGCACTGGGACTGATGACCAGCTGCTACGACGACAAGGGCAAGAACGATTTCGACAGCCCCATGGATGATGTGGAGATGATCATCCCCGAGACGGCCTACAGCGGCTCACTGGGAGAGACCATTCACATCGAGCCTATTGTCAACACCTCCATCCCCGAGAGCGACCTCGAGTTCATGTGGGAGGCAATGGGTAGTCTCTACAACGACCAAGGGCGAGACACCTTCTCACCGTTGGTGGACACCGAAAACCAAGGAAAGGTGCTGGACTATACCTGCAAGTTGGACGACAACATCACCTCTCTCAACACCAGCTACACCTGCCGCCTCCACGCGCGTCAGAAGAGCACGGGACGCGACTTCTACAGCAGCAACACCTTCACCATCACCATTTCCGGTGTCACGGGATTGATGGTAATCTACGACGACGGCTCACAGAGCGACCTGGGAGTGCTGATGGCAGAGGAGTTTATGCCCGCAGCGAACACCATCCCCGAGAAGGCCACGGCCGTGTCGTCGATGTACTCAAACAACAATGGTGGCGAGAAGATGTCCGGCAAAGCCGTGAGCGTATTGAATATGTATCCCGACTGGATCTACTCAAGCGCCAAGAAGAACTACGACCTGGTGGCAAGTACCACGGACGGCTATTCGTTCCTCAGCAACACCAGCTTCACCAAGAAAGGCGACTGGAGCTACATGTTCTACCTGACCGGCGACCGTGCCGTCAACCAGAACAAGCCGGAGGGATTCACTGTCAATGGTGGCTACTTCATCGCCTTCGACGGTGGTGAGATGTTCATGTGCAGCAACAGCGAATATCCGTTCCTGTTCGCCGACATCACTCTCTCAAAAGTCTGCGGCGACGGTAACTGCTTCACACTTGATCCCTATTTGATCCATGTAGCAAGCGATGGCACAGAGTATCTGGGTTACGTTCGCGAGGTGAATGGCAAAACGCAAAAGGGTTTCATCGCTTATAGCCAACTCTATCAAGGCTATTCGTCGGAATACGTTTCATTGATGAACACAGGCGACGACGCGGTTCCCTTCAATCCGGCTGACATGAAGGCAAACCTGCTCAAGATGAGCACAGATGCCTCCGAGCACGTGATGGCAGTGATGAAGGGCGATAGTGACCACCCGAAGTACGCGGGCAAGAACTTCTTGGTAGAGATGTGGCCTAACGCTGGCTCTAGCGGTGAAAGCGGATTGGCAAGTGTACCGTTGTTCATCAACGACATGTCCGGCTTCACCGACATCGACAAAGCTTTCGCTTTCGACTTCGGCTCCACAAAGAACATGTGCTATTATGCTACCCCGTCAGGCGTCTACCACTATGGCCACGACGAAGCTACCCTCTACAGCCCCACAGCGCTGGAAATGGCGGAAGGCAGTACGCTGACTCTCGATGGTGAGGTTACCATGATGAAAATATTGGCTTCGCCCAACATCTCCACTCATAACACTGACGCCATCCTGATGGTAGCCACATGGAAAGACGGTGCCTCCACCCTCTATGCTCTCCACCTCGACGACTCTACCGGCAAGGTGGCGAAGGCAGTGAAGTACGACAAGACAACCGTCGAAGGTTGGGACTTCGGCATCATCCGCGACGCCAACATCAAAGGATTGTAATTACCATTAACATAACTATGAAATCATCTAAATTAGTCTTAGCTTTTATTGCTGCGCTTCCCCTCATGGGGATGGCGCAGCAACAAAAAGCTGCCTCCACCGACAAGGTGATGAAGGCCATCGAGCAAACCTGGCAAGCAACCACTCACAAGAGCACACTGCAGCAGGACGCAACCTTCCAAAAGAATCTGAAAACGGTAATGGACCGGGCCGACGCCTCATCCATCGACCTAGTGAACAACTATGGCGACGTCATCTACATGAGCGGACTGCTCGGCGAAGTAGAGGCCTTGATAAAGAAATTGCCCGCATCAATGAAGAACACCGAGGCTGGACGCCAAATGATAAACGGCTTCTACAGCGTGCGCCCCATTGAAGAGGGCAAGCCTGTGCCCGACTTCACCCTGAAGACCCCGGAAGGGAAAGAGGTGAACTTCTACCAGTTCATCAAAGGCAAGAAGTGTGTGATATTGGACTTTTGGGCCTCTTGGTGCGGATGGTGCCGCAAGGAATCGCCCAACGTGATAAAGACTTACAATGAGTTCAAGGGCGCCGACTTCGATGTCATCAGCGTCTCCTTCGACAACAAGCGCGACCGCTGGTTGAAAGCCATCGAGGAGGACAAGACCCCGTGGACCCAAGTGAGCGACCTGTTGGGTTGCGACAAGAGCGACATCTACAAGTGGTACGACCTGAACGGCATCCCCGCCATCCTGTTGGTCGACGGCAACGGCAAGGCACTGAAGCTGCGGATGCGAGGCGAACTAATCTATAACAGCGTAAAGGATGTATTGGGAAAATGAAAAAGACATGTTTACTGGGCATGATGATCTGCTTCGTCATGCAATCGTATGCACAATTTAGCATCAAAGGTACAGCGATACCTTTGCCAGACGGCACCAAAGTGTTTGTAAGAGACTTCAACACGAAGGTCGACTCCGCCATTGTGAATGGCGGCGAGTTCTCCATGAAGAGCGACAAAAAGACTCACGTCTTCCACGCTTCTTTGCGAAGTGAGGACGATAAATGGGGTGCCATGTTTTGGCTCGGCAACGACAATGTCTCCTTCAACGGAACCACAGGCGAGATTCTGGGAGCCAAAGAGGAAGACTACTGCCAAGCTTACCAGAAGTGGATGAAGCCCGTGTGGGACGAGATGAATGAAATAGATGCCAAACGTACGGAAGACTTCAAAATAAATGGTGAAACGAACTGGGACTACTACTCTGGCCTGCTGGACGACCTGAAGGTGAAAGATGACTCGCTCTTCCTGCTGTTCTGCGACAAAAACCCAAGCGCTCACATCTGTCTGAACCACATCTACAACCTGCGCGTGATGAACAAGTACAGCTTCAAGCGCTACAGTGCCATGGCTGCTCACCTCGACACGACCAACTTCTTCGGCGATACGTGGGAAACGTTCAAGCGCATCTACCGACTGGAGAAAACGTTGGAACCGGGCAATCCCTTCCCCATCAACATCGAAGGTACGGACGTGTACGGCGACAAATGGTCGCTCAACGACTACAAAGGGAAATATACCCTGCTGGTCTTCACCAATTCCACTTCCAAGGATTATAAGAAGATCTATCCGCAACTCTGTTCGCTCTACGACCAGCATCATGCGAAGGGGTATGACGAATTAGACTTTGTGGTAACCTCGAGCCGCGAGAGGATACTGAAACATGCGTCGGTAATGCCGGCTAAATGGAACTTGATAAGCGACTATAAGGAGTGGCGCACTCCACTGCTGGATAAGCTCGAGATGGACCACATCGTCCAGTTCTACTTCCTCTCGCCCGATGGCACCATCCTAAGTCACACGGACAAGTTTGCCGAAGTGAAGGAGGTCATCGAGAAAACGATGAAATAACATCATTCCTGAAACAGATATGAAAAAGACATCTATTCTGATTGCATGCGCCTTCACCTGTGTGGGGGCGTTTGCGCAATACCCCACCGAGAATCCGGCGGAGGACGCTATACGCACCACCCTCTTCCCTAAGTTAAAGCAGCTGAAGATGACGGAGATACCGGGAGCTCCCGTGCTGTCGCAGCCGCAACGCATCGATGGCAGCAAGCAAGAGATACGCACCGTGAAACACGGCCTCTGCTACCCTGCGCTCTACGACTGGAACGGAGACGGCAAACTCGACCTTCTGTTAGGCGACTTCTCCACGGGTGACAAGGAGAACAACATCAAGGTCTACCTCAACGAAGGTTCGAAGAAGAAACCCAAGTTCTCGGGCCACTACTTCTATGCCTACGACACCAACGGCGACACCATCAGCAACAGCCAGTGGTGCTGCATCGGCATCCACCCACGGTTGGTGGACCTCGACAAGGATGGCCGCTTGGACATCCTCTCAGGACAATACAACCCCGGACTCATCTCGTGGTGGAGAGGCACCGACAAAGGATTCGCCCCACGCCAGTTTGTGGACCAAGAGGGCTACCACGGACAGGCATATTTCAATGGTGGCGACCCGGACAGCCCAAACTCCAACAACTACTGGAACTACACCTCCGCCGGCTTTGCCGACTACAACAGCGACGGCTTGCTCGACCTCTTTGTGGGCGGCACAGGCGGCCTGCGTGTAGCTCTGAACGAGGGCACAGCCGACCATCCGAAGTTCGGACTGCGCAAGCCCCTGCTCTTCGTGGACGGCACACGCTTATCCACTTACCCTTCTGATAAGAACGGCTACATCAGCAAGACCTACATGACTCCCGTAGACTGGGACGGCGACGGTGTGCTCGACATCCTGGCGACGGACAACTACAGCAACAAGGGTTGCAACGCCATCACTTTCTTCCGCGGTGTCAACACCAACCTCGGCCTGCGCTTCGAACCGGGTGTGCCCCTGTTCACCACAGCCGACGGTAGCAAGGAACTGCCCGGTTGCCAGCCTCAGATTACCGTAGGCGACGTGAACGGCGACGGAGTGAGCGACATCGTCATGGGCCTCTCCATCCCCACCATCAACGGCTACGAAGCTGCCGATTCCGTGGCCTGGCAGTGGGTGAACGACACTGGCATACAGATGCCCGGCAAGGACGCTGGAGAGTTCTACATGTACACCACCCTCGACGACCTGAAGAAACGGATAAAGGAGGAGCCCGCGAACAGCTTCTACTATATGGGCAAGCTGACGGACATGAAATACCTGACGCTGCGCCACCGCGGCTACGTCTTTGTGATGTACGGCAAGAAGAACAAAGTGGCCGCACCCGCCCCGCAAACACTCACCGTGGCCGCCCCGGTGGAGGTGAAGACCGAGAAGATTGACGAAGGAAGTCCCGTCTCCTACCGCATCCTCAGCGGCAACGATGAAGATAGTGGCCGCATGGGCGAGATTGACGTCATCGTGGAGTTCCAGAAGGGATGGCACGGCTATGCTGAATTGGAGGATTCCACCAAGCAAGAATTCATCCCCACCAAGGTGGCGGTGGAGCTGCCCGCAGGCATCGTCATTCAGAACGGCAAGGTGGAGGCACCCTACTCCGGCACAGGCATCTACTTTGGCCGTCAAGTATTCAAGTGCTACTATTTCGCCATAGAGAAAGAGGGCATCGAACTGCTGAATAGCAAGAAACTGCCGGTGAAGGTGACCATCTCTTATCAGGTCTGCAACGACCAGATGTGTCTGCCTCCCCAAGAACACACATTTGAAGAAACTATTGAATTAAAATGAAAAAGATTCTGTTACTCCTCTGCCTCGCCGCATCGATAGGTGTGGCTACGGCACAAGACTTCGAGGCCCGAAACAAGGCCTTGCATGAGTTCATGGCCAAATACTCGTCCACATGGTCGGGCAAACGAAACACGTTCCAAGAGTATAAGGAACAGATTGGCTCCAAATGCCCGGACTATTACCTCAGCAAGAAGCTCAACAGCAAGAAGCTGCAAGGCAAGTATGTGTTGCTCAACTTCTGGGCCACCTGGTGCTCGGGCTGCCGCGTGCTGTCGGTGGACCTCGACTCGCTGTTCATCCGCAACAGCAGCGACTATCAAGATGTGCAAATCATCGGTGTAGACGCTCATGAATCGTTGGCAGACAAAGGCTTCGATGCCGACGAGTGGTGGCAAAAACACAAAATCGGTTACCCCACGGTAGGAGGTAAGGCTGCCGATGCCCTGTGCGACACGCTGAAAGGCGGCCATCCCTCGCTGATTCTCCTCGATGGCGACGGCATCATCCGAGGTCGTTGGGATGCTTGGACGGCCTCCACAGCCAGCGACGCACGCTTTGCTATCTGGGCACTCCACGTGATTCCGCGCGACGGCATCCAAGCCGACTCCACTACCGTGGAGAAATATGCTGCCGAGAGCAAATGGGAAGAGGCTACTTACTTGATGTCTCTGATGCCGGAGAAACTCTCTCAAGCCCCCTTGCGCTTCCGTGTGTTGGAGCATATCAACTCGGGCGACGCAGTGAACTACTTGACAGAGTTGAGAAAAGTCAACGAAGTGAAACGTCCTACCCAGGAATGGGGAATCTGGAACGCCGACTCTACCTACACAAATGTCATCAAGGAGATTGTGCGCTACGTCTACGACAAGGATGATGCTACGGCTGAGGTTCTGCTCGCCGCCCGCGACGCTTGCTACATGCTCCTACAGACCAGCAGCACCGTTACTCCCGAGGTAAGATTGATGTCCTCAGTCCTTGCCTTCCGCTATGGCAAGAAGCTGATGGACAATGCTGCGACTGGCATCAGCTACATCGCCGCCAGCCCGCGGAACTATCGTTTCGACGATGCCATGCAAGCGAAGCTGAAAGAGCAGATGCAGAAATGGGGCATCCCCGAGATAAAGCAGAAAACATACTACGGAAAGACCGGCCACGCCTACGAGCTCGACAAAGAAGCCAAGGAGAGCATGGAAGGTCTGTACAAGGATGTGTCTTTTGACATCAAGGACAACTCCAAAGTGAGTGCCGTGGCCACCTTCCCGCAGAAGATGCGTCCTGGCAAGAACCACTACATCGAACTCCGCGCAACTCTCCCCGAGGGCTGGCATGCTTACGCCGACACGGAGCACAACCGCCAGGAGGGCAACATCGTCACCGAGATGAAGGTGGAGATGCCGAAGGGCTTTAAACTGATAGGAAAGGCCACCGCAAGCTCTCAGGACGACGAGTTAACCGGCCACTTCTACTTGCGTCAGGATTTCACCTGCCCCACCGAGAGCAAGCTGAAGGGCCAGAAAGAGTTCACCGTGAAGGTGACGCTGACCTATCAGATCTGCAACGGCGGCAGCTGTCTGCCTCCCACAACCGTGGAGACCACAGGCACCATCAAGGTGAAAGATGCCACACAACCATAGCTTTATGGCCAACAGATATTCATTCGCTTGATGAAACGTAGTAATTAATCGATTGTGCGTCACGTGTCAACCAATCATGCGACACGTGTCAACCAATTGTGTGTCACGTGTCAACCAATCGTGCGTCACGTGTCAACCAACACACACAAAACTATCTGTGGGTCATCGCCACCCACTCTATCAAGCCAAAGGGCTATACCAGTTGACAATCACTCAACGGGTATAGCCCTTTCTGCTACTATATATAATATAGGTATGAACCGGTTATTGGTATCGGTTGGTCTCCACCACGAGTTTGGACAGAGCCGCGCCGTTGACGTAGTAGTGATCGTAAACCTCATTGGTGCCGGCATAGTCCATCACGATGATGCCAAGTTTGCGATCGAGCGCCTGACCGTTGTTGCTGAAGATCATGTAGAACGTGGCGGGATTCATGTGGTTGGAGCTCTTGGCGTAGGACATGTTGATGAGAAGCGCACCCACAAAGCCGCTCTCCTGATTGATGCACCACACATTGTCAGCGGAGCCTTTGGTTTGGGCACAATCCAGAAAACAATCCTGCATGCCGCCTCTCTTCCTAAGCCAGTAGGGTTTGCAGAGTTCCGTCGTCTCGGCCGGCTGACAGTAGTTCTGGTAGAGACAGTTGGTGGTCTGCACATTGCCATCGGAGTCGTAGAAACGCATCTTCACGTCCTTGCGATACTGGTTGAAGCAGCCCTCGATGGAGGCACCGATGCGGTACTGAGGATACTCGTTGCCGTCGTCCCAGCACTGGAACACGACGAGCTTGCCTTGGCAGTCGGCAAACGTCATGTCTGGTTTGGGGTTCCAGACGATATAGTCCTTGAAGCGGTCGTCCTCGAACGTCTGGCGGATAAGTTTATAAATACCTTCGCTCTTCTTGCCTTCGATGGCGCACATAGCGATGGCGGTCTCCTTGGGGTGCTTCTTCAGCTGTTCTATGAGTTGATAAAGGGCGGACTGCGCCAATATGCCACAGTAGAAATCTCCATGGAAGATGCCGAGGAAATTCTTGTCATATAAGCCAACGGGCACTGTGACATTGTCTTCGGTGGTACGGAAACGGAAGTCGAAGCAACGGATGCCGGCGTTCCACTGGCCCTCGATGTCCTTCAGTTGAGTGATAGAACGGCTTTTGATAGCATCAAACGTTCCCAGTTTGAGCATGTAGTAGGTATAGGAGTCGTGTGTTCCGGGTATGTTCATCTCGCATAGGCGGGTGGACTCCTTGCCGGCGTAAATCTCGTTCATCCAGTTGGAGTAGTCGGTGTTGTGGCCATCCTGCAACGCTTCCACCACTTGATCGGCATAAGCCCAGTACTCTATGCACTGTTGCGTATCGAGGTTCAGGGCTGTATTGTCACCAAACAGACCCGTGAAGAAGTCGGCGATGTTGTTCTTCAACTTATCCAATTTCTCGAGCGTCATTTCGAGGACAGTCTTGATAGGATCGGGAACTATCTTATCCCAGAAATTAGTGATTACGTCCCATATCCAAAACTTCGTATCAAGGCTGTTGCTGGTATTGGTGAAGACATAGTCGATGCTGGATTTCTCCATGGTAATGGTAACACCATCCTCCTGGTAGACGATGTAGAACGTCAGATAACCGTCGTCGTTAGCGAGCTCCATACCTTCGGGAAAGTCGAAGGTGGCGGTGAAACCGTTGAGTGTGACATCGTTGTCGTCCCAGACGTTGGTCGCATTGGCGAAGGCGTGCCAATGACCTGTCAGGGAGTCGAGGTCGTAGGTTAAGTTATCCTTGCTGTCGCCCTCGACGTTGGTTACCAGGTAGAGGGTGAAGGTGCTGTCTTCCTTCATGTCCCATTTAGAGAAGGAGGACTCCCCACAGATGGCGCTACTCAAGTCGATGTTGTAGTTCTGTACCAGCTTGTCGCGTACCTCCTTAATCTCACGCTGTTCCGGGGTGAGGTCGTCGTCCGAGTCGTCGCACGAAGTGAACAGCATAGTGGGCAATGCCATGACAGTCATCATCGCCCACAGAAAAGTTTTCTTCATCATAGAGTTATGTTGTTAGTCAGTTTATAATGCATTATTGGTATCGGTTGGTCTCCACCACGAGCTTGGGCAAGGACTCACCGTTGACGTAATAGTCGTCACTGAAGGGTTGATCGGTGCTGATGGACAGATTGGTGCCGGCAAAGTCCATCACCACGATGCCCAACTTGTTCTTGCGCACATAGCCTTCGTAAATCATGAAGAAGGTGGCGGGATTCATGTGGTTGGCACTCTGAGAGTAGGACTCATTGTATACCTGTCCGGTCTCATAAGCAGTCACCTGATTGATGCACCACACATTGTCGCCGGATCCTTTGGTGGCGGCCACATCATCGAAGTATTCCAGCATAGTCATCTTCTTCGTATTAAAGAAGGATTCGCCCAGTCCATTCTTTTTGTCAGGCACACAGAGGTTTTGGCAATAGCAGTTGGTAGTCTTCACATTGCCAGCGGTGTCATAGAAGCGCATCTTGCAATCCTTGGTATACTCGTTGGGGCAGTGTTCGATAGAGGCTCCAATGCGGTACTGAGGATAGTCATTGGCATCGTCCCAGCACTGGAATACGACGAGCTTACCTTGGCAGTCGGCCAGTGTCATGTCCGGTTTAGGGTCCAGGACGATATAGTCCTTGAAGCGGTCGTCCTCGAACAGTTCACGGGAAAGTCTATAGGTCGTCTCGCTCGGCGTATCCTCGAAAGAGCACATAGCGATGGCTGTCTCCTTGGGGTGAGCCTTCAGTTGGGTCACGAGTTTATCAATCGCTTGACTGGCATCTATGTTGCAGAATACTCTTCCATGGAAGATACCGAGCATGTTTTGATTATAATACTCTTCGGTCGTGGTAACATTTTTGTAGGTATTACCTAACCGCACATCGAAGCAACGGACTCCAGCGTTCCACTGGTCCTCAATACTAATATACTGGGTTTGAGCCTTGTCCCTCAAGAAAGTCATAAAGTATCGTTCTTCCATGTAGCAGGTGAAGGATTCGTTGCTTCCGGGGATGTTCATCTCGCAAAGGCGGGTGGTGGACTCTTTGCCGGCGTAGATTTCGCTCATCCAGTTGGCATAGTCGGTAGCGTGGCCGTTCTGCAGTTCCGCTACACACTTACGGGCATATTCCCAGTATTGCTCGCTGTCCTCCGTGTTGAGGTACACACTGACGCCTTTGCCAAACAGCATCGAGAAGAGGTCGCAAAAGTTTTGTTTTATTTCATTAAATTTTTTGGAAATTTTGTCGGCAATGGAGCTCATGGCATCTTCGACGGCCTTGGGCAGCGTATTGGTAAAGAAGTCGCTGATGTCGCCCCATGAGAGGAACTTCGTCTGGAGGTCGCTATTGGCATAAGTAAATATGTAGTCGATGCTGGATCGCAACAGGGTGATGGTGAGGCCATCCTCCTGGTAGACGATGTAGAACGTCATCACATCGTCCTCGCCGTCAACGCCCCAGCTCTCGTCGAGGTCGAAGGTGGCGAAGAAGCCAGAGAGCTTCACGTCGTTGTCGTCCCAAAGATTTTCCATATTGGAGAAGGCTTGCCAATGGCCTGTGATGGAGTCGAGGTCATAGGTGAAGTTGGACTCGTTGTCACTCTCAAGATTAGTGACATAGTAGTAGGTGAACGTGCTGTCTTCCCTCAGGTCCCATTTGCCGAGTGTCGACTTTCCGCGCACGGCATCGCTCATGTCGATGTTGTAGTTCTGAATAAGCTTGTCGTGCACCTCCTTGGTCTCACGCTGTTCTTTAGCAAACTCATCCTCTTCGGAGTCATCGCACGAGGTGAGCAGGAAACCTGGCAACGCCAGAAGGGACATCAGCACCCACAGAAAAGTTTTCTTCATCATAGATAATAAAATGAAATATTATGCGTTAGTTAGTTTAATTTCCTCATCGCTGAATATTGGAGAGCAAAGGTACGGACTTTTTCGTCCCCTGTGTAAGCGTGGTAATACTTTTTATGGAAAAACATTGGGCTCTACCAGTTGTAAATCAAATAGGTACCAAAAAGAGAAGTTCCCTCCTTTGCGGGGAGAGAACTTCTCTTTTTGGTATTTAGTAGTCGGGAATGGTCCCGAACTAACCGTCATTATGCCTTAGCTGTCTCAGCGGGAGCCTCGTCCGGCATGCGGTGACCCATGGTCAGGTATGCGATAGGAGCGGCGATGAACAGAGAGGTCAACGTACCGATGACAACACCCAGGATCATGGCGAACGAGAAGCTACGGATGCTGTCGCCACCAAGGATGAAGATACATACCAACACGATCAATGTGCTGACAGAGGTGTTGATGGTACGTGCCAACGTGGTGTTCAGTGAATCGTTGAACAGTTGGAAGCGGTTGCGCTTCGGATAGAGTTTGAAGAACTCACGGATACGGTCGAAGATCACCACCTTATCGTTGATAGAATAACCGATAGCGGTCAAGATAGCGCCGATGAAGGTCTGGTCGATTTCCAACGACATCGGCATCCAGCCATAGCACAACGAGTAAGCGCCGATAATCAGCAAGGTATCAATCGTCAGGGCTACAACAGAGCCGACACTGTATGCCACGTTATGGAAACGGACGAGGATGTAGAGGAAGATGGCAATCAGAGCGAAGAAGACTGACCAGATAGCCGAGGTCTTGATGTCGTCGGCCATACTCGGTCCTACCTTCTGCGAACTGATGATGGAACCACCCGCACGGTTGTCGCGGTCGATGAAGACTTCCAGTGTGGTGCCTTCGGTGAGGAGTTTGCCCTCGGTCAAGGCATTGTAGAGGAAGGTCTCTATCTGCTGGTCGATATCAGAGTCGTTGTCCTCGATGCGGTAGTTGGTGGTCACACGCACGGTGCGGTGGTCAGTACCCAAGGCAATGGCCTGCACGTTGGCATCGCCAACCTTCTCCTGCAGCAGGGCACGTACGGTCTCCGGCTCGGTAGGTTGCTCAAACTGTACCACGAAGTTACGTCCACCGGTGAAATCGATGCTCTGTGCAAGACCTCTCACGCAGAACGATACGACGCAGATGGCCAAGATGATGCCGAACACGGTGAACGAGCGTTTCCACATACCCATGAACTTGTAGTTGGTACCTTGCATCAGGTTCTGGGAGAACTTCGTCGTGAAGGTGAGGTTCAACCACTTGTCCTTGTTCATGAAGTGCTCGTAAACGATACGTGTCAAGAACACTGCTGAGAAGAATGAGCAGAGGATACCGATAATCAACGTGGTGGCGAATCCGCGGATAGGTCCTGTACCGAATTCGAAGAGGATGATACCGGTGATGATAGATGTGAAGTTGGAGTCGAAGATGGCCGAGAAGGCGTTCGAATAACCGTCGGCCAGAGCGGCTTTCACCGTCTTGCCGGCTCGCAACTCCTCTTTCGTGCGCTCATAGATCAACACGTTCGCATCGACCGCCATACCCAGCGAGAGCACCATACCGGCGATACCGGACATGGTCAACGCAGCCTGGAAGGAGGTGAGGATACCCAACGTGAAGAAGAAGTTGACAAACAAGGCGCCGTTGGCAACCATACCCGGGATGAAACCGTAGATGACGCACATGTAGAGCATCAGCAGTACCAATGCCACGATGAATGAGCGGATACCTTGGTTGATGGATTCCTGACCCAGTGACGGACCTACGATGTCCTCGGAAACGATGTGGGCCGGAGCCGGCATCTTACCGGAACGGAGCACATTGGCCAAGTCCTTGGTGTCCTCAACAGTGAAGTTACCTGTTATCTGTGAGTTACCGCCGGTGATCTCGCCGTTCACGTTAGGCGCACTGTAGACACAGCCGTCCAACACGATGGCGATGGCGTGGTTGATGTTCTGTTTGGTCAACTGAGCCCAGCGACGTGAACCGTCGTTGTTCATGCTCATGCTTACGCAAGGTTTACCGAAGTTGTCGAAGCCATCGGAAGCGGAAACTACCACGTCACCTTCGAGGGGTGCGCGTCCGTTGCGCTCTGTCACCTTGATGGCATAGAGTTCGAACACCTGGCCCGACTTGTCGAACTCGGCACCCTTCACACCCCATTTGAGGCTGAGCTCACGAGGCAGAGCGCTCTTGGCCTCCTGTGAGGAGATCAGTCGGTTCACCTCGGCTGTGTCGGTGTAGTGAGCATAACCCACCACGCAACCATAGCTAGAGTTGTTGAGCTGGAGGATAGAGAGCAACGGGTGTTCCTTCTTGGCCTGTTCCAGCGAGACGGTCTGCGTGGCGGCAGCGTTCTGGTTCTTCAGTGCGGCAGCCAAGCTGTCGGCGGCGTTGACGGTAGAGGCCAAGCTATCGGCGGGAGCTGCGACGGCAGCGGAGTCTTCCACTGCTTCAGCCTCAGCGGGTTTCTCACCCTGAGCCACGAGGCGCAGCTTCTGGTCGAGGTCCATCATGTAGGGAACCACATCCTTCGAGTCGAAGGTCTCCCAGAACTCGAGGTTAGCAGAACCCTGGAGCAGCTTTCTCACACGCTCAGGCTCCTTGATACCCGGCAACTCCACCATGATACGTCCCATGCCACCTTCCAGAGCCTGGATGTTGGGCTGAGCCACACCGAAGCGGTCGATACGTGTACGCAATACGTTGAATGAGTTGTCTACGGCAGCCTTCACCTCAGAGCGGAGCACTTTCTCCACTTCAGCGTCGGAGCTCTTCGTGTTCACTTTGTCTTTCAACTGTTGTGTGGCGAAGATTTCGGCGAGTTTGCCTTCGGGTGCCAACTTGTGGTATTCCGATACGAATAGAGTGATAAAGTCGCTCTGGCTGGTAACCTGAAGTTTGGCGGCGTTAGCCACGGCCTGATTGAAAGCCTCGTCGGTCTTGTGGTCAGCGAGCATCTTCACTACATCCGGAACGGAAACTTCCAGGATGACGTTCATACCGCCTTTCAAGTCCAAGCCCAAACCGATTTCCATCTCGCGACATTGTTTCAGCGTGTACACGCCCAGATAGACTTTCTCGTTCTGCATAGAATCGATGTAGTGTGTCGCTCCCTTCGGGTCTTGCTCCGCCTTACTCATGTAGTGGCGGGTAACAAAAGAGAAGGAGAGGTAGAACACACAGACTATCGTGAGTAGTACCGCAATAACCTTGACGAATCCTTTGTTTTGCATGTTACTTTGTTAATTATTTTGTTTTAATTTATTTATATGCTGTTTTACAAGGTTGCAAATATAATTCTTTTTTCCTTTCCGTGCGGTTTTATAGGTTCTATTTTTGC
>CAVFUK010000005.1:0-11017 GCA_963625535.1 Anaerovoracaceae bacterium
ATACAAAGATAATCAGTTATATAGAACGGGTTGATATTATGTTCTGAATTTTTTTGTTATTTATCTTTTCTTAAGCAAACGGGATGCGAGGGTCGGCTGTGAGGAAGACGCATGCTAGGCGTGCGGTTATAATCTGTAAGCGCGTACGTGGTATCGAGGCTTGGTACTGTCTCTTGTACTGTCAAATAGAAACTTTTGCGCGGACGCTTCATGGACCTCGGATAACATTTCCTTTCTATTTTTCGTGATAGATTCCAAATAAAGTTCTATTTTTGCAACGTCAATCAGAAAGGAGGATTTATCTATGTTCACATCGTTAAGCTTTCAGGAAATAGCTAGCGCTTTCATCGTGTTGTTCGCTGTCATCGATATCATTGGTGCCATACCTATCATCTTGGACCAGAAGCGCAACGGCAGGTCGGTCAATTGCATCAAGGCGACGCTCATATCGTTTGCCTTGTTGTTGGCTTTTTTCTATGCCGGCGACATGATATTGAAACTGTTCCAGGTGGACATTGCCTCGTTTGCTATAGCCGGAGCCATTGTCATCTTCCTGTTAGCATTGGAGATGGTGCTCGACATCGAGATCTTCAAGAATCAAGGCCCCATCAAGGAGGCTACGCTCATTCCGCTGGTGTTCCCGCTCATAGCCGGGGCCGGTGCCTTCACTACGTTGTTGTCGCTTCGGGCTGAATACGCCCCAGTCAACATCATCATCGCCCTCGTGCTCAACATGATTTGGGTCTATGTTGTGCTGCGTTCCACCGAGAAGGTCGAGCGTTTCTTGGGCAAGGGTGGCATCTACATGTTGCGTAAATTCTTCGGAGTCATTCTGCTGGCCATCGCTGCACGTCTGCTCACGGCCAACCTCACGCAACTCGTTGGGCAGATGCAACAGCAGTAATCTATAATAATAGGAGTTCAAGTTCCGCCAGTATATAGGCAAAGTCTAATAGAAGCCGGTTCACGAACTTCAGTTCTTTGGGACTTGCTATGCTTGAGTGAAGTATACTTCAAGTGCCGATGACCTATAACCCCTTTGGCAAAGCCCTCACCTTCGCTCTCGTTATAGAGTCTTCTTATACTTGTCGGACTTGAACAATACCTATAAAATAATGTGGGGGATGAATCTTGCGACTCATCCCCCGCTTATCTATTGGAAGTTCTCTTCTGATTAAGCCTGAAGCAACTTACCATCAGAACCCAGTACGTTCACAATCTTGTGGATGTAGAGTTTCTTCATGTTGTCGCGAGCCGGGCCGAGGTACTTACGCGGGTCGAACTCTGCGGGCTTCTCGGCCAAAGTCTTACGGATAGCGGCTGTCATGGCCAGACGGCTGTCTGAGTCGATGTTAATCTTGCAGACTGCAGACTTAGCTGCTTTGCGGAGCTCGTCTTCGGGGATACCGATGGCATCCTTCAACGCACCACCGTATTTGTTGATGGTCTCAACCTCTTCCTGCGGAACAGATGAAGATCCGTGGAGCACGATGGGGAATCCGGGGAGCTCTTTCTCCACACCCTCGAGCACGTCGAATGCCAAAGGAGGAGGAACCAGACGACCGTTAGCGTCGCGTGTGCACTGCTCGGGTTTGAACTTGTTGGCACCGTGAGAAGTACCGATGGAGATAGCCAAGCTGTCGCAACCTGTCTTCGTAACGAAGTCAACAACCTCTTCGGGTCTTGTGTAGGTGTGGTGCTCAGCGCAAACCTCATCCTCAACACCTGCCAACACACCCAGCTCGCCTTCAACGGTCACATCGAACTGATGTGCGTACTCAACGACCTTCTTTGTCAGGGCTACGTTCTCGTCGTAAGGCAGATGAGAACCGTCGATCATTACAGAAGAGAAGCCGAGGTCGATGCATGACTTGCACAACTCGAAAGAATCTCCGTGGTCGAGGTGCAGCACGATTTCGGGATGCTCGCAACCCAACTCCTTAGCGTAGGCTACAGCACCTTCGGCCATGTAACGCAGCAAAGTCTGGTTTGCATAGTTACGTGCACCCTTTGAAACCTGAAGAATAACAGGAGATTTTGTCTCTACGGCTGCCTGAATGATTGCCTGCAACTGCTCCATGTTGTTGAAATTGAAGGCAGGAATGGCATAGCCACCTTTAACTGCTTTAGCGAACATAGCTTTTGTGTTCACCAAGCCTAATTCCTTATAATTTACCATCTCTTTATTTATTTATTGAATAATAATAAGATTTCTATCACCTATTAAAAACGTCACAAAGTTAGCCATAATAGTTGGGACACCACCAAATTTACGGCAAGAAAAATTGGACAAACTTTCGTCTTTTGTCTCGTCCGCGAGCAAACTGCCTCCAGCTGTCATCGTATTGCAAACTCTATGTTTCAAAAACGTGCCTTTCGGTGTACGTGCCCTAAAGGTGTAGTTTTTTCTCTAGTCAGCAAAATATTTCTCTCTGACTGGAAAGATTTTCGGGAAAAGCTTTGCTGGTATGCGGGAAGTTTGTACCTTTGCTGCCCGAAATAGACCATTACACAATTATTGTTACCAGCAATAAACTAAAGATAATAA
This sequence comes from Anaerovoracaceae bacterium, assembly GCA_963625535.1. Lineage (GTDB taxonomy): Bacteria > Bacteroidota > Bacteroidia > Bacteroidales > Bacteroidaceae > Phocaeicola_A. The sequence goes on from CAVFUK010000005.1 coordinate 2,549, forward strand.
CAAATTAAACAATAAAGGCAATGAAAAAAGGTATACATCCTGAGAATTACCGTCCGGTAGTATTCAAAGACATGTCAAACGGCGATATGTTCCTGTCACGCTCTACTTGCGCAACTAAGGATACTATAGAGTTCGAAGGCGAGACTTATCCGGTGGTTAAGCTCGAAATCTCAAGTTCTTCTCACCCGTTCTACACAGGTAAGTCTAAGTTGGTTGACACCGCAGGACGCGTTGATAAGTTCATGAGCCGCTACGGTAACGCCAGAAAGAAATAAGTAGACCTCCTCGAAAGGTCGTCTGACGGAAGAGACAGAGAGAAGTCCGAATGAACCCTAACGGGTGACATTCGGACTTCTCTCTGTTTGTATAGTTCCGGATGCGGAAGAATCCTTTTGCCGCATGTGTACATAGAGCTTTAGATGCGGGTCGCGAGAGCCATGGCTCAACGTACAATGAGCCTTGGCTCAATGCCCGATGAGCCAAGGCTCGTTTTTGGGAGGGGTATCACTCTCTCACAAACTTCCCTTCGCTCCAGCGGAAGCGGACGGGGTCTTTCCGGAGATAGGCCTTCAGTTTGTCGGCTGTCTCACAGGTGAGGTAGGCTGGTGTGGTGTAGGTGACGGATAGGGTGAGGTCGTCCGGCGACAGGGCAAGACGAAGGAAGGTGATGTCCGCCTCCTTGCGCAGGGTGGCCAGCGTGTCGGTCGCTAGACTGTCCGTGGGCAGGTAGAACTCGTCAGCGTTGGGGTAGTGGAAGAAGTCGGCGGTAGATAGCGGTTGCCAGTCGGTGGTGAAGAACGCCACACTGCTGTCGGTGACGGAGCTACCCAGCGTGCGTACGGTGCAAATCACACGGGTGGAATCGTTCACGGGTAGCAATTTCATCTCCACAGTGCACTGCGGAGTCTCTTGCAACAGAAGGTAGTCTGCGGTCAGTGTCTTCAGCTCCGAGGGCATGTTGAACCGGTTGGTGACCTCCGCCTTCATGTTGCTGGCGAGGAAGTCCACACAGTCTTCGCGGTTGATTTTGGTGAGGATGCGCGACAGCGAGTCGGGCATCTGGATGAAGACGGACTTCATCTCCTGGGCCTGCGTGAGGCAAGCAGCCGTCAGGCAAAATATCGAAGTGAGTATCAACTTTTTCATGTTACTGCGTTATGCTTACATTATTATATATATGGTATTGAACAATCATTTGTCTGTCTATGCCCAGCGTGCGCCCAGATTGTAGCCCTTTCTGGCGGTTACTGCGACTGAGGCGGTTGACAGGGGAGTCCTCCCGGTGCCTTATCTCGACCCCAGGTAGAGGAATACCATGCCGATGAGCACCAACAGCAGGTCCACCACCTTGCTCCGCAGGTTCTTTTCGTGGAAGAACATCGCGCCGCAGAGGAACGACACCACCACGCTGCCCCGGCGAATCATGGAGACGATGGAGATCATCGCTCCGTCCAGACTCAAGGCATAGAAGTAGACGAAGTCCGCGGCGGAGAGGAAGATGGAGATGAGTATGATGCACCAGTCCCAACGGAATGGCGTGGTGTCCTTGCGCTTGGGGTACCATAGCAGCATGAGCACGCAGCCCATCATGAAGAACTGGTAGATGTTGTACCACGACTGCACCACCATGCGGTCCAGTCCGATGCCGCCCTCGCTGACGGGGGCCATCAGGTATTTGTCGTAGAGTCCGCTCACCGCACCGAGCAGTGAGGCCAGCACCACAAAGTAGATGTACTTGTCGTGCTTGAAGTCGATGCCCTCCTTCTTTCCCGAACGGCTCAGCATGAGGAACGAGATGACAGCCAGCATGACGCCGACCCACTGGTAGAGGTTGAGTCGCTCGCCGAAGATGAGCAACGCGCCCACCAGCACCATCACCGGACGGGTGGCGTTGATAGGTCCCACGATGGTGAGCGGCAGGTGCTTCATGCCGAAGTAACCGAACACCCACGAGGAGAGTACGATGAGCGACTTCAGCAAGATGTATTTATGCGTCTCCCAACCGGCAGCCGGCACGTAGAAGAGCGTGTCCTGCAACGGACTGCCGCTACCCAACGACCCAAAGATGAAGGGCAGAAAGATTAGACTGGAGAACAGTGTATTGAGGAACAGAACCGGGATGACGGCGTTCCCGTTCAATGACTTCTTCTTGAATGCATCGTAGAAACCCAGCAGCGCTGCTGAGAGGAAAGCTAATACCAACCACATAATCAACTCGTTTTATGTTTGCTCGCTTCCGGTCGAGTCTGCGGGCTGTCGGATCTGCGTCCGCCCGTAGGCCTCGACCAAAAGCGCTGCAAAAGTACTGAATTTTCAGTTGGTAATGAAATGATGCGTCTACTTTTCCTTGTGGTCGGGTGGAACTCAGTCTATTCGTGACTGATGTTCTTCTCGGTGAAGTTTTCCACGTTCTTCACTTGCTTGTAGAACTCGTTCACTTTGCCCACACGCACGTCCTCCACGTGGACGTTCTTCACCGGCAGACGCTCGTCGCCCTTCAGGTCGATGATGGCGTCGGCTGTCTCGCACTCCACATTCTTCATGTAAATGCCGTCGATGCGGGTGATGCGTGTCTCGTAGGTGGGCACGAGGTCTTTCCATTGGTAGAGCACATCGGTGTCAATCTCCAACACCCGCTGTGCGCTGATGACTTTCACGTTCTCCATGTGGATGTTCTCCACGAAGGCGCCGCGGCGGTGGTTGGTCTTCACGAAGAAGACGCGGTAGACGGAGTTGGTGACTTCGCAGTCGTGCATATAGACGTTGCGTATGCCGCCGGAGATTTCGCTGCCGATGCCCAGCAGTACGTGGCCCTTCAGCACTTTGCAGTTGCGCACCACGATGTTCTCCGTAGGTGTGTGCAGTCGCCAGGCGTCGCGGTTGCGGCCGGACTTGATGACGATGGCGTCGTCACCTTGGTCGAACAGACAGTCCTCCACGAGGAAGTCCTGTGTCATCTCCAGATCGATGCCGTCGTTGTTGTGGCCGTGTGCCTTCACGTCGAGGTTGCGGGCGATGCCGCCCTTGCACATATACATATGTATAGTCCAGAAGGGGCTCTCGCGAATCTTGAATCCGTCGAGCAGCACATGCTTGCAGCGGTTGAAGTGTATCAGGTGAGGACGCAGGTGGTTCTCGCCAACAGCCATCTGCCGCTCTTCCACCGGAACGTCCGTTGAGGCCTTGGTGTAGAGCTCCTTCAGCGCGTTCATGTGTGCTTGGGGCCGCGGGAACCATTTCTTCCACAGGTTCATCTTCGGACTCAGTGTTCCTGATCCGGTGATGGCGATGTTCTCGCAGTCGAAGGCATACAGCAGGGGAGAGTAGTTGTAGCACTCCATGCCCTCCCACGACGTCATCACGGCGGGTAGGTAACGCTCGGGGTCGTCCGAGAAGCGGAGCACGGCACCCTCTTCCAGGTGGAGGTTCACATTACTTTTGAAATGTATCGGGCCGGTTTGCCACTCGCCGGCAGGCACTATCACCCGTCCGCCACCGGCCTGGTTACAAGCCTCAATGGCTTTCGCTATGGCTTCGGTGTTGTCCGCTGTGGAATCGGTCGTGGCTCCATAGGCGGTGATGTTGAAGTCGCGGTCCGGGTAGATAAACTCTTGTATGGCGGGCATGCTGAACGGAGCCTCCACCTTCACCTCTTTGTACGAGCTCTGGGCATAGGTGGCGAGCGTCATGCACATCCCTGTGGCAATCAGCCAAGTCTTCAGATTGAATGTTTTCATGTGTAAAGGTAATTGATTTGTTTCGTTCGCAAAGTTAGAGATTATTTCCTTTGTGGAGTATGGAAATTCTGTTGCATGGATGGACAAAATCGCTATTTCCTCGCTTTTGTGACATTCTACAGAAAAACTCTCCCTTCTTTACATCGATTCTAAATATCTTTTTCTATCTTTACGGATTGAAAACGTTAGTTACTATCTTAGGAATAATAGTTAGCTGACATTCAATGCCTTATCGTCCGCGCCGGTGAGAGGGGTGTGGAGGGGCTTGGTCGGAAGCGGCCGATGGTCCTCGATGATGAGGCTTCGAGACAAGAAAAAGAAAAAAGAATATATAAAATGAGTTACAAATGGAATTACCAACCTCCTACACACGAACAAACAGAGGCGGCTAAAGAGCTTTCGAAAGAAGTTGGCATCAGTCCGGTCCTATGCAGGTTGCTCATAGAGCGTGGCATAGACACTGCCGCAGAAGCCAAACGCTTTTTCCGCCCTCAGCTGCACGACCTACACGACCCGTTCTTGATGAACGACATGGATGTGGCTGTGGACCGGCTCAACACTGCTATGGGACGGAAGGAGCGGATTTTGATTTACGGCGATTACGATGTGGACGGCACCACGGCCGTGGCGCTGGTCTACAAGTTTCTGCAGCAGTTCTACTCCAACATCGACTACTACATCCCCGACCGTTACAACGAGGGATACGGAGTCTCCTTCAAGGGAGTGGACTATGCCTACGAGACCGGCGTGAAGCTGATAATCGTGCTCGACTGCGGCATCAAGGCTGTGGAGGAGATTGCATACGCAAAAGAGAAAGGAATAGATTTCATCATCTGCGACCATCACGTGCCCGATGAGGTGATGCCCCCCGCTGTGGCCATACTGAACGCCAAGCGGGAGGACTCGACGTACCCCTACTCGCATCTGTCGGGTTGCGGCGTGGGCTTCAAGTTGATGCAGGCGTTCGCTCAGAGCAACGGCATTGAGTTTTGCCAACTGACCCGCCTACTTGACCTGGTGGCGGTGAGCATCGCTTCGGACATCGTCCCCATCATGGGCGAGAACCGCATTCTGGCCTACCACGGACTGAAGCAGCTCAACTCCAACCCGAGCATCGGGCTGAAGGCCATCATCGACGTGTGCGGCTTGTCGGACAAGGAAATTACCGTCAGCGACATCGTCTTCAAGATTGGTCCGCGCATCAATGCGTCGGGACGCATACAGAACGGCAAAGAGGCGGTGGACCTGCTCATCGAGAAGGATTTCTCGGCCGCGCTGGAGAAGAGCAACCAGATAAACCAGTATAACGAGACCCGTAAGGACCTCGACAAGGCTATGACGGACGAGGCCAACAGGATAGTCGACAAACTGGATGGACTGCACGACCGCCGTTCCATTGTCCTCTTCAACGAGGATTGGCATAAGGGTGTCATCGGTATCGTAGCCTCACGCCTGACGGAGATTTACTACCGCCCTGCCGTGGTGCTCACACGCTCGGACGACTTGGCGACAGGTTCCGCCCGGTCGGTCTCCGGGTTCGATGTCTACAAGGCCATCGAGTATTGCCGCGACCTGCTGGAGAATTTCGGCGGTCACACCTATGCCGCCGGCCTGTCCATGAAGGTGGAGAATGTGCCCGAGTTCGCCCGTCGTTTCGAGGAGTTCGTGTCGCAACACATACTGCCCGAACAGACGAGTCCCGTCATCAACATCGACGCGGCGCTCGACTTCAAGGATATCACCTTCAAGTTCTATAGCGACCTGAAGAAGTTCAACCCCTTCGGACCGGACAACCACAAACCCGTGTTCACCACGTTCCATGTCTACGACTACGGAACCAGCAAGGTGGTGGGTCGCGAGCAGGAGCACATCAAACTGGAGTTGGTGGACAACAAGTCGAACAACGTCATCAACGGCATCGCTTTCGGCCAAAGCTCGCAGGCACGCTACATCAAGACCAAGCGGTCGTTCGACATCTGCTACACGATAGAGGAGAACACCCACAAACGGGGCGAGGTGCAGCTGCAGATTGAGGATATCCGCCCCACCGAGCAGGCCTAAACACTCCTTGCCCATGGCAGACTACGAGGCGATACTGAAGCAATACTGGGGCTATGACTCGTTCCGTGGCATCCAGGCGGACATCATCCACAGCATCGGTGCCGGGCGCGACACGCTCGGACTGATGCCTACGGGTGGCGGCAAGTCTATCACGTTCCAAGTGCCTACGCTGGCACAGGAGGGCCTCTGCCTGGTCATCACCCCTCTGATTGCCCTCATGAAGGACCAGGTGGCTAACCTCCGTTCGCGTGGCATACTGGCTACCGCCGTCTACTCCGGCATGACGCGCCAGGAGATTATTGTGGCGCTGGAGAACTGCATCTTCGGCGACTACAAGTTTCTCTACATCTCGCCCGAGCGGTTGAATACCGAAATCTTCCAGGTGAAGCTGCGCCACATGCACGTCTGCATGATAGCGGTGGACGAGTCGCACTGCATCTCGCAATGGGGATACGACTTCCGGCCCGCCTACCTCAACATCGCCCAAGTGCGCGAACTGTTGCCCGGCGTGCCGGTGCTGGCGCTGACGGCAACCGCCACCCCCGAGGTGGTGACCGACATCCAACGTCTGCTCAAGTTCAAGGAGGAGAACGTCTTCCGCATGAGTTTCGAGCGGAGGAACCTCTCCTATGTGGTGCGACACACCGAGGACAAAGAGGGCGAGCTCATCCACATCCTTAACAGTATGCCCGGCTCGGCCATCGTCTACACCCGCAACCGTAGGAAGACCAAGGAGATTGCCGACCTGCTGGGTAAGCATCACATCACCGCGGAAAACTACCATGCCGGACTGAGCAATGCCGAGAAGGATATTCGTCAGAAGAAATGGCAGAGTGGGGAGTCGCGTGTGATGGTGGCGACCAACGCCTTCGGCATGGGCATCGACAAACCAGACGTCCGGTTGGTGGTGCACATCGATGTGCCCGACTCGCCCGAGGCCTACTTCCAGGAAGCCGGCAGGGCAGGCCGCGACGAGAAGTCCGCCTACGCCGTGCTGCTCTATCAGCCGCGCGACCGCACCCAACTGAGCCGGCGCATCCCCGACACCTTCCCCGACAAAGACTACATCCGGCAGATCTATGAGGAGCTGAGTTACTACTACCAAATGGCTATGGGCGACGGCTTCGAGTGCACCTACGAGTTCAACCTCGAGGAGTTCTGCGCCCGCTTCAAACGATTTCCCGTGCAGGCGGACAGCGCGCTGAAGATTCTCAGTCGGGCTGGCTACATCGAGTACACCGACGAGCAGGACAACTCCTCGCGACTGATGTTTACCGTTCAACGCGATGAGCTCTACCGCCTCCATAGTGAGACTGAGCAAAAGGAGCGGGTCATACGGTCCGTGCTACGCTGCTATGGTGGGGTGTTTAGCGATTACGTCTATGTGGAGGAGGCGGCCATAGCCAAAAAGTCGGGTCTTACCAGCGAGCAGGTCTACGAGACGCTGAAGGCCTTGACCCGTCAGCGGGTGCTGCACTACATCCCCCGCAAGAAGACGCCGTACATCACCTATCGTCAACGGCGGGTGGAGAAGGACGAGTTGGTCATTCCCCGGTCGGTGTACGAAGACCGCAAGGAGAGTTACGAGCGGCGCATCAAGGCGATGATAGACTATGCGACATCGGAGAACAACTGCCGCAGCCGTATGTTGCTCCGCTACTTCGGCGAGCACAACGAGCACGACTGCATGCGGTGCGATGCCTGCCTGAGAAAATATCGCTCGTCCGTCAGCAAACAGGATTTCCGGAGCATCAGTGAGCGGATTCTTGCTCTCCTGGCCGATGGCGAGGCTCACTCTGCCGATGAACTGAACGCTGTCTATGCCGACAAGGCGATGGTGGACCAAGTGCTCGATCGCTTGGTGGGGGAGGAGCAGATTCTCTTGAAGGACGGAATGCTCTACAAAGGTTAGCTGTCCTATATATAATAAGGTATAGGAAATAGTAAGTTTCGTCTCGGCGTCCTATATATAATAAGGTATAGGAAAACTAATATAGTATAGGGGAAACAGGAAAACACATCGGGCGGCTTACTCCTTGGAAAGTAAGCCGCCCGATGCAGATTTGTAGACTACAGTAGTTTATTCTGCTGCGTTATTCTCTGAACCTGTCTCTGCTGCGGGAGCTGCGGGCTGTTGCTCAGCGGCGTTGGCGTCAGCGGCAGGGGCAGTTGCTTGCGAAGCGTCGAAACCGGGGATAGCCTGCGGGTTAGCTTGATTCTCCTGCTGGCTCTGCTCGATGATGACGGAGTTCTTATCTGATGAGTTGGGCAATGTGTAGGAAGAAGCTACGCTCAGCACCACCATGATGGCTGCGAGAGTCCAGGTTGTCTTCTCCAGAACGTCGGTAGTTTTGCGTACGCCCATAATCTGGTTCGATGAGGAAAATCCTGATGCCAAGCCACCGCCTTTTGAGTTCTGTATCAATACGATGAAACACATCAAGATAGCTGCAAGTACAATTAATACAAGTAAAACTGAATACATCTTCGTTATTTCGATTTAGTGTTAATAATCAACTTCTCCAAAAATCTTATTTGGTCTGCAAAGTAAGTGTTTTTTTTTGGATATTTCAAACTTAATTTTTTAATTATTTCCAAAGCCTTCTCATATCGCTGTTGTTTGATGTAGATTCGGGCCAATGTCTCGGTGAGGAATCCATCGTCCTCGTCG
>CAVFUK010000006.1:0-50717 GCA_963625535.1 Anaerovoracaceae bacterium
CTTGTGACACCAAGTCCTTCGGCTGCGTCGCGGGGCCGGAAGTGGAGCCTGCAGGAGAACCGTTGCCTTGAGGGTGCTTCGTCATTGCAGAGCCGGATTCCTCACTTGGGCTTTTCGTCTTCGCGGTGCCGGATTCATCTCCGGTGCTTTTCGGCTCCGCTTCGGATTCTTGGCCCTCGGTCGCTCCGTCGAACTCCTCATCCACGTTGGACTCGTGGCTTTCGGGAGCGTCTTCGAATTCCTCATCCGCTTCAGTTTCGAGGCTCCCAGGCGCTGCATCGAATTCCTCGTCCTCGTTTGGTTCGTGACACTCAGGCACGTCGTTGAATTCTTCATTCGCTTCGGGTTCGTGGCTCTCGGTGGTGGCGGCGTCGAAGTCCGCTTCGGACTCGTGGTTCTCGGGGGCAACATCAAAGTCCTCGTCTTCCGCTATCATGGACTCTGTTGTCTGCTCGGCATCGGAGACTTGGGCTTCCGTCTCGGAAATGTCGATGGCGGACTCCTCCTCGTCGTTCGGCTTCTCGGTCTCTTCCACTATTTCCGTGATGGATTCCATCATATGGTTGAACTTGCTGTTGTCGACGAACACGGAGTCTTCACCGGCATCGAGCACGCCTTCGAACATGGAGGTCTTGAAGCGGAGCTTGTCGAGCATCCCCTCCTCGAAGGAGTTTGACGACACGAGGTTGATTACCTGTATGTTGTTCTTCTGCCCCAACCGATAGATGCGGCCGATGCGTTGCTCCAGTACGGCAGGGTTCCAGGGCAGGTCGATGTTGATGATGGTGGAGGCCGCCTGGAGGTTGAGGCCCGTGCTGCCAGCGTCGGTGGAGAGGAACACGCGGCTTGTCGGCAGGTTGGTGAAGTTGTCCACCAGGTCCTTGCGCTTGGCCGACGCCACACCTCCGTGGAGATATTCGTATACGATTCCTTTCTTGTCTAGCTCCATGGCGATGAGCCGGGTCATGCGTTCCCATTGGCTGAAGACCACCACCTTCTCGCCCTCCGCGCTGATGATGTCGCTGATGATGTTGACGCACTCGTCCACCTTGGTGTCGTAGCGGGTCTTTTGGTCCAGGATGAAGCTGCTGTCGCATATCATGCGCATCTGCGACAACAGTAGCATGAGCCGTTTCCGGTCTTTGTCGGACAGGAAGTGGTACCTCTTCCACTTTTGCACGATGATGCTGACCTGGAAATGGAAGTCCGAGTGGATGGCCCGCTGCTCCTTGGTCATCGGCACGGAGAGGTTCTTGTCCATCCGCTCTGGCATTTGCAGTTTCACGTCTCTCTTGCGCCGACGGATGAGTATGTCGCTCAGTCCCTGGCCTATCTCATTCAGGTTCTTGTAAGCCAACACTTTGCCCGTCTCGTCGGTGACGATGTGGTGCTCCTTGAACAGGTGGTAAGGGGCAAGACGGAAGTTGTCCACGAACTGCACGATGGAATAGAGCTCGTCGAGTTTGTTCTCCAGCGGGGTGCCCGAGAGTATCACGGAGTAGTTGGAGTCTATCTTCCGGCAGGCGCGTGCGATTTGCGTGTTCCAATTCTTGAGTCGCTGCACCTCGTCCATGATGAGCATGTCCGTCCGCAGTCGGCCCAGGGCCTTGATGTCGTTGGCGGCGCTGTTGTAGGAGACGATTTTGTAGGGCTCCGGACGGTTGTACGCCTCTTTCCTCTTCAAATGGCTCCCTTCAATCACGCAGACCTCAGCACCCGTGAATTTCCGTATCTCACTGCGCCACTGGTATTTGAGCGATGTGGGGCAGAGTATGAGTGTGGACTCTATCAGACCTTCTTTGCGCAGAAGCTCGGCAGTGCCGATGGCCTGTATCGTTTTGCCGAGGCCCATCTCGTCGGCTATGATGGCCTTGCCGGCCTTCGCCGCAAAGCGGATGCCTTCCTTCTGATAGGGGAAGAGGGTCGTCTTGAGCAGACTGTCGAGTTTCTTGTCGTCGTAGGTCTTGATGATCTCCTCGCGCTTCCTCTTCTCGCGGATGTCGACGACGAAGTCGATGGCGTCGTTGTAGCATTTGAAGGTGTCGCTTATGTCGAACGCTTGGGAGAGGAAGGCGCCGAAGTGTGTGTACGCATCCTCTTTCAGCACTCTATTGTCGTCGAAGTAGTCCTTCGCCAGCCGTTCGTAAGCCTCGCGGTTATCGGACCCGATGCGTATCTTCACGCACCGTTCTCCTTTGTAAGAGAGGTAGACCGAGGTGTAGGGCGGCATCTCGTGGTGCACACGGAGCCGGGTGTGGGTGGTCAGGAAGTTCTTCACCGCCTCGATGTGTTTGCAGGTGCCGAGGCGCGACGTCTTGAAATCCATGCACGAACAATAGTTCCACTCGCTGTGGGCTCCCCGATAGACTACTTTATACTCGTTGGCGGTATGTGGGTTGCTGACAACATATTCTCCTGGGCACAACGTCTCGTCGACACTGTGGATGGCAAACAGCTCCGTTTGCGCGGCTTGCTGCCGCAGCCTGATCTGCCATTCCTCTACGCTCATGTCCGCGGGCCTGACGAAATAGGAGAGCAGGGGCTTCTTCTTTTTCGTCCCTTTGTTGGCAGCCTTTGCCCTTTTGCCGGCTTTTCCCGCGTCTTTAGCGCTATATTGTTCGTTCTTCCTGGCCATGTTGGTATGGATTTAAGAGTGAGTAATCATGAATGTCGCATGACATGGTCTGCAACAAGAGTGCAAAGCTACGCAATATTTTCGTTCTTGGGACAAAAATTCCGCTTCAAATATTAACTAAAATGTTTGGCTTGCTCATCGTGAATTGATACTTTTGCAAAATAGATTAGAATAATCCAACTGATGGGTAAACTTGCATTATTGTTATGTTTCATCTTGTCTGTTTTCCCGACTGATGCGAACGAAAATAGACGACATATACACGTCATAAGACGTGGACGAAAGAACTCTCATCGAGGACAGACTGTCGCAAAAATATGGATTGATATTGTTAAACAAACATATTGATGATGTTTTTGCAGGCAAGAAAATTAGAATATTGAAACTTAAATAAATAATAATAGGTATGTGTAAATTTCAAGATACAAATTTGGGAATCAAGAAGCTTGATTTCAATGTCAAGCGTGGTGCTATGGCTGTTTTCCTCACTGATGGCCGAGAGGTAATTGTCCCTATCTCTATGTTCCCGGATATCAAACGTCTGAAAAAGTCGCAGCGCGAAGATTATATGATTATGGACGACCAGTTCTTTTCGTTCGAAGGACTCAGCAGGATATATTCTATAAAAGACGTACTGCGGATGTGATTTTAGTTGTAAACGTATGGCAGACGATAATAATAACGGGCTGAAGGCCGTTGGTCGGCATGGTGGCAGACCGCGTCGGCGGGGATGGCTGGCGCTGATGCCCTTGGTGTTGCTGGCGCTGATGATGGCCTTGATGGGCGTGCTGATGGGCGATTTCTCCAAAGTGCCCATGTGCGTGGTGTTCCTGGTGGTGAGCATCGCCTCGCTCTTCACACTCAGAGGGTACCCTATAGAGGAGCGGGTGAGCTGTTTCTCGCACGGCGCGGACGACAAGAACCTGCTCTTGATGGTTTGGATCTTCGTGTTGGCAGGTGCCTTCGCCAAGTCGGCCCAGGCGATGGGAGCGGTGAGCGCTACGGTGGACCTCACCATGGCGCTGTTGCCCGAGAACCTGTTGTTGGCGGGACTGTTCCTCTCTTCGTGCATCGTGTCCATCTGTGTGGGCACATCGGTCGGCACCATCGTGGCGCTGGTCCCCGTGGCTGCGGAGATGAGTGCGCGCACCGGCAGCGGTACGGCCTTGATGGTGGCGGCTATCGTGGGCGGCGCCTTCTTCGGCGACAATCTCTCCTTCATCTCTGACACTACGGTGGCAGCCACTCGCACGCAGGGCTGTTCCATGCGCGATAAGTTCCGCACCAATTTCCGCATCGTCCTCCCGGCGGCGGTCCTGTGTTTCATCCTCTATGTGGTGATTGGCTTCAACAGCTCGTCGGCGGGTGTGGGCGTGGACATCGCCTCTGTGCATCTGTGGCGTGTTTTGCCCTACGTGGTGGTGCTGGTGACGGCGATTCTGGGTATGAACGTGCTGCTGTCGCTCTGTCTGGGCGTGGTGCTGACCGGCGTGGTGGGCATTGCTGACGGCGCTCTGTCCACGGCGGAGTGGGTGAGTAGCCTTTCCGAGGGAATCATCGGCATGGGCGAGTTGATTCTCATCTCCATGATGGCCGGTGGTCTGCTGGCTGTGGTGCGCAAGGCTGGAGGTGTGACTTATATAGTGAGGAGCATCACGCGGCGTGTGCATTCGCGTCGTGGGGCCGAGCTTTGCATCTCGGGTCTTGTCTCGTTCACCAACCTCTGCACGGCGAACAATACGGTGGCTATCCTGTCGGTAGGCAGCATTGCCAGCGACATCTCGAAGCGTTTCAAGGTCGACCCGCGGCGGAGCGCCAGTCTGCTCGACATCTTCTCGTGTGTGGTGCAGGGCGTGATTCCTTACGGCGCGCAGCTCCTCATGGCCAGTGGCCTGGCGGCTATCAGTCCGATGGATATTATACCATATTTATATTACCCTCTCCTCCTGGCCGTAGCCGCTCTGCTGAGCATCGCTTTTGCCAAAGGAAAAGGTGAGGCTTCTACAAGATAACAGAACTCGTTTGCATCCCGTAAGAACTGCAGGCGAGTCATTTTATATGCTGCATGAGAATGCTTATGCTCCTGATTTCCTTGTAACATTCTTCGATTTCGAACATTTCAGCCCATTGCGGTCGGTGATTGTGGTATTCGCCATTTTTACCGTATGTGTATGTATTGACAAGCTCAGACAACGTCTCACCCGGAAACTACTTGTTAGGCTGAATAACTTCTTTGACCATCAATGACCTGCGGAACGACTCATTTCTCGGCTTGTGACTATGAGTTATAACATGTAAAGATAAATGCCCAGTTAGGAAAATTATTTTTCCTGGTTAGGGAGATGAATTTATCAGCGCGGTGCTTCAGAATTTCCTCCTCGGATGACTCCACTTTCAGAATTAAATCTTAACTTTGTCGGTAGAAATGTAGAACTAAAACTCTGAACAAACTATGGATACTGTAAAACAACTGGTAGACAAACTGATAGACCTCGCCTTCCTCGAAGACATAGGCGACGGCGACCATACAACTCTCTCGTGCATCCCCGCCGACGCGATGGGAAAATCGAAACTCCTCATCAAAGAGGCAGGCGTGTTGGCTGGCGTGGAGATTGCCAAGGAGATCTTCCACCGCTTCGACCCCACGATGAAGGTGGAGGTGCTGATAAACGACGGTGCCGAGGTGAAGCCCGGCGACGTGGCCATGGTGGTGGAAGGCAAGGTGCAGAGCCTGCTGCAGACCGAGCGCCTGATGCTGAACGTGATGCAACGCATGAGCGGAATAGCCACCATGACGCGACGCTACGTGAAGCGCCTGGAAGGCACCAAGACCCGCGTGCTCGACACCCGCAAGACCACACCAGGCATGCGCATGCTGGAGAAGATGGCCGTCAAGATAGGCGGCGGAGTGAACCATCGCATCGGACTCTTCGACATGATACTGCTGAAGGACAATCACGTGGACTTCGCCGGAGGCATTGAGAACGCCATCACACGTGCCAAGGACTACTGTAAAAAGAACGGCAAGGACCTGAAGATAGAGATTGAGGTGCGCAACTTCGACGAACTGCAGCAGGTGCTGCGCGTGGGAGGTGTGGACCGCATCATGCTCGACAACTTCAACACCGCCGACACACGCAAGGCTGTGGAGATGATAGGCGGACGCTACGAGACGGAATCCTCCGGCGGCATCACCTACGACACCCTGCGCGACTATGCCGAGTGCGGCGTGGACTACATCTCAGTGGGCGCTCTGACACACAGCGTGAAGGGCCTCGACATGAGTTTCAAAGCCTGCTGACGGAGGGGAGAAGAGGCGAGATGATAAGACATAGACTGACGACGGTCGTGGCGGCGCTCTGCTGCTGCGGCTTGCTTGCGGCACAACATACCGAGCACCCCTCGTTCGGCGCGCCCTTCGACTTCCCGCTGACGCTGAGCGGCAACTTCGGCGAGCTGCGGCCAAACCATTTCCATGGTGGACTCGACTTCAAGACACAGCGCGTGGAGGGTAAACCCATACACGCCATCGAGGAGGGCTACGTGTCGCGCATCACCGTGTCGCCCACGGGTTACGGACAGGCCCTCTACGTGACGCACCCCGACGGATTCACCTCCGTCTACGGTCACTTGCAGGCCTTCGCCCCCGCTATAGCCAAGTACGTGGAGCAGCAGCAGTACGCCAAGGAGAGCTTCGCTGTGGACCTGACGCCGGCGGACACCCTGTTCCGCGTGAAGAAGGGACAGGTGATAGCCCTCAGCGGCAACTCCGGCAGTTCCTCGGGCCCGCATCTGCACATGGAGATTCGCGAGACGGCCACCAACGAGCCGATAGACCCGCTGGTGTTCTACCAGAAGCGGATAAAGGACACCCGCGCGCCAAGGGCCACTGCCGTGATGATTTACCCACAAGCGGGCAAGGGAGTGGTGCAGCAGGGGACCGCCAAACGGATGGTGGCCTTGAAGGAACAGAAGAGCGCCAACCAGTTGGCCGAGCGCGTGACGGCCTGGGGCGAGATAGGCCTGGGACTGCGCGCCTACGACTACATGGACGGCACCACCAACACCTATGGGGTGAAGTACGTGACGCTGTACGTGGACGACAAGGAAGTGTTTCGCAGCGTGGTGGACCGATTCTCGTTCGACGAGAACCGCATGATAAACGGATGGACCGACTATGACGAACGCACCGCCCACGGACGGTGGTTCATGAAGTCGTTCCTACCTCGGGGACTGCGCCTGCGCTTGGCTTCGCACGCCACGGGCGACGGCATCATCCGCATCAGCGAGGCCCGCAACTACAACCTGCGCTATGAGCTGGAGGACGCCTACGGCAACCGCACCACCTACCGCATGGTGATTGAGGGCAAGCCTTGCGACATACCTGCCTACAAGCCACAGGGGAACCGCGTGTTTCGCTGCGATCGCGTGAACCAACTGCAGAAGCCAGGCATGGAATTGGTGGTGCCCAAGGGAATGCTCTACGACGACATTGAGCTGCAGACGAAGGTGATAGCCGACACCGCGTCGGTGGCCTTTACCTACCAGCTGACGGAGAAGCCGGTGCCCTTGCACACCTACTGTCCGCTGATGATAGGCATACGACACCGGACGGTGGCCGACAGTACGAAGTACTACGTGGCGCAGCTGAAGAACGGACGCTCTTACTATGTGGGCGGAACCTACGAGAACGGATGGATGAAAGCTGATGTGCGTGAGCTGACGGCCTTCACCGTGCGGGTGGACACCATACCACCCCGTGTGACGGCGGTGACGCAACCCCGCCTGTGGGGTAGCCGTGGCACCATCCTCTACCAACTGAGCGACGGGCAGAGCGGCATCCGCAGCTACAAGGGACGCATCGACGGACACTTTGTGCTCTTCACCTGCAATGCTCGTCAGCGCATCGCGTGCGACCTGAGGAAGGCGCCGGTGAAGCGGGGCGGACACCACACCCTGGAGCTGGAGGTCACAGATTGCTGTGGCAACACCACCCTCGTGCGGGAGACATTCAGCTATTGACATAAAACTTATATCTATATTATATTGGTAGGAGAAGAATATAATAACAAAGTAAGAACGTAGAATTATGAAGAAGAAACTGACAGCATGGGTTGCCCTCGCCTTCGCGGTGGCAACGGAAGGCCTCGCCTGCACAAACCTGATAGTAGGCAAGGCAGCCTCTGCCGACGGCTCGGTGATGGTGACCTACTCCGCCGACTCCTTCGGCATGTTCGGACACCTCTACCATTCGCCCGCCGGCACACACACCGTGGGCGAGACGGTGAAGGTTTTCGACTGGGACACAGCCAAATACCTGGGTGAGATAAAGCAAGTGGCACGCACCTACAACGTGATAGGCAACATCAACGAACACCAGGTGACCATAGGCGAGACCACCTTCGGCGGACGACCCGAACTGGTGGACACCACTGGAGTGATAGACTACGGTAGCCTCATCTACCTCGCCCTGCAACGCTCCACCACCGCCCGTGAGGCCATCCAGGTGATGACGGACCTGGTGAAGGAATACGGATATTGCAGCGAGGGCGAGAGCTTCTCCGTGGCAGACCCCAACGAGGCGTGGATACTGGAGATGATAGGCAAAGGCCCCGGCGTGAAAGGCGCTGTGTGGGTGGCTGTGCGCATCCCCGACGACTGCATCGCGGCCCACGCCAACCAATCGCGCATCCATCAGTTCGACCTCGACGACAAGGA
Source organism: Anaerovoracaceae bacterium (assembly GCA_963625535.1). Classification (GTDB taxonomy): domain Bacteria; phylum Bacteroidota; class Bacteroidia; order Bacteroidales; family Bacteroidaceae; genus Phocaeicola_A. The sequence goes on from CAVFUK010000006.1 coordinate 8,354, forward strand.
GAACTGCATCTACTCGCCGGACGTCATCAGCTTCGCCCGCGAGAAGGGATACTTCAGCGGACTGAACCGCGACTTTAGCTTCGCCGACGCTTACAACCCGTTGGACTTCAGCGGACTGCGCTACTGCGAGGCCCGTGTGTGGAGTTTCTACCGCCGCCATAGCGCGAAGATGGAACAGTATCTCTCCTACATTCTGGGCAAGACCTCCGAGCCCATGCCACTCTACGTGAAGCCCGACAAGAAACTGACCCTGGCCGATGTGCAGAGCGACATGCGCGACCACTATGAGGGCACGGCCCTGGACATGACTAAGGACCTGGGCGCCGGACCGTGGAACAGCCCCTACCGCCCGTCTCCCCTCTCGTTCAAGGTGGATGGCGTGAGCTACTTCAACGAGCGGCCCATAGGCACCCAGCAGAGCGCCTTCACCTTTGTGTCGCAGATGCGCGGCAACCTGCCCAACGCCATCGGCGGAGTGCTGTGGTTCGGCATGGACGACGCCAACATGATAGCCTACACACCGGTGTACTGCTGCGCCACGGAGGTGCCCCCCTGCTACCGCAAGGATGTGGCGGACGGAGTGACCTTCTCGTGGGAGTCCGCCTTCTGGGTGTGCAACTGGGTGAGCAACATGATCTACCCCCGCTACGGACAGATGATAGGCGACCTGCGCCAGCTGCAGCAACACACCGAGCAGGCCTACGCCGAGGCGCAACCGAAGGTGGAGGAGCGCGCCATGCAACTCTACAAGACCGACCCCGCACAGGCCACGGCCTACCTCACCGACTACACCGTTAGCACGGCACAGAACATGCTGAAGGGGTGGAAGCTCTTCGGCGAGTTCCTCATCGTGAAGTATAACGACCTGGTGGTGAAGCAGGTGAAGGACGGCAAGTTCCTCCGCACCGCCGAGGGTCTCTGCGCACCGGTGATACGTCCGGGATTCCCCGAGGAATATAACCGCAAGGTGATGCAGGAGGTGGGCGACCGCTATAAAGTTGTGGAATTGCAAAAATAATTGCCCGAGGATTAGGTTATACGCCGAACATCCTCTATATTTGGAACGGTTTTCAGAACAGAATCATATAATCCATTAAAATAACAACGAATATGGAAAACGAACAACTCATCAAGGAAGTGACCGAGAAAGCGAAGAAATGGTTGACTCCCGACTACGACGTGGAGACACAGAACGAGGTAAGGCGCATGCTGGAGAATCCCGACAAGACGGAACTCATAGAGGCCTTCTACAAGGACCTGGAGTTCGGTACCGGTGGTCTGCGCGGCATCATGGGCGTGGGTTCCAACCGCATGAACATCTACACCGTGGGAGCTGCCACACAGGGCCTCTCGAACTATCTGAACAAGAACTTCAAGGACCGCGACCAGATTTCCGTGGTGGTGGGACACGACTGCCGCAACAACAGCCGCAAGTTCGCCGAGATTTCCGCCGACATCTTCTCTGCCAACGGCATTAAGGTCTATCTGTTCGACGACATGCGACCCACTCCGGAGATGTCATACGCCATCCGTAAACTGGGCTGCCAGAGCGGTATCATCCTGACCGCCTCGCACAATCCCAAGGAGTACAACGGCTACAAGGCCTACTGGGACGACGGCGCACAAGTGCTCGCTCCGCACGACAAGGGCATCATCGACGAGGTGAACAAGGTGGCAGGCGCCAAGGACATCAAGTTCCAGGGTGACAAGTCGCTCATCCAAATCATCGGCGAGGATGTGGACAAGCAGTACCTCGACGACGTGAAGACCATCTCCATCGACCCGGATGTGATCAAGCGCCAGAAGGACCTCAGCATCGTCTACACCCCGATACACGGCACCGGCATGATGCTCATCCCCCGTGCCCTGAAGATGTGGGGATTCGAGAACGTACACTGCGTGCCCGAGCAGATGGTGAAGGACGGCAACTTCCCCACCGTCGTATCGCCCAACCCCGAGAACGCCGAGGCGCTCACCCTGGCCATTAAGCTCGCCAAGGAGATTGACGCTGACATCGTGATGGCCTCCGACCCCGACGCCGACCGCGTGGGCATGGCCTGCAAGAACGACAAGGGCGAGTGGGTGCTCATCAACGGTAACCAGACCTGCCTCATCTTCCTCTACTACATCATTACCAACCGCAAGGCCATGGGCAAGATGACGGGCAAGGAGTTTGTGGTGAAGACCATCGTGACCACCGAGCTGATAAAGGCCATCGCCGACAAGAACAACATCGAGATGTACGACTGCTACACGGGCTTCAAGTGGATTGCCCGCCAGATTCGTCTGAACGAGGGCATCAAGCAGTACATCGGTGGCGGCGAGGAGAGCTACGGCTTCCTGGCCGAGGACTTCGTGCGCGACAAGGATGCCGTGTCTGCCTGCGCCCTGTTGGCAGAGATTTGCGCTTGGGCCAAGGACAACGGCAAGACCCTCTACGACGTGCTGATGGAGATCTACGTGGAATACGGATTCTCGAAGGAGTGCACCGTGAACGTGGTGAAGCCGGGCAAGAGCGGCGCCGAGGAGATAAAGGCCATGATGGAGAACTTCCGCGCCAACCCGCCGAAGGAATTGGGTGGTTCGCCGGTGGTGCTGATAAAGGACTACAAGGTGCTGAAGCAGACCGACGCTGAGGGCCACGTGACGGACCTCGATATGCCGGAGACAAGCAACGTGCTGCAGTACTTCTCGGCCGACGGCACGAAGGTATCTGTCCGTCCATCGGGCACAGAGCCGAAGATCAAGTTCTACATGGAAATCAAGGGCGAGATGCAGTGTCCGAAGTGTTACACTTCCGCTACCGCTACCGCCGAGGCAAAGATAGACGCGATAAAGAAATCACTGGGAATCTGATAAATATCGTGAGAGAAATAGAAAAGGAGGCCTTCAAGGCCTCCTTTTTTATTTCCTACGATATTTATGTTGAAAGTTTTGTGTTTTATGTTAGAGGACTAAGAGACTTCTTCTAAGATTGGAAGACGAAAGACAAAAAAGTCGTTGAAGGTTTTATGTAATACGTTTCACGTTATTAGAAGTCTGAGGCACTTGTAACCTTCAACACAAAATATAAAACCTTCAACTGCTTTCCCTCTGACCAACCTCATGTCGAAAGTAGGTCAGAGGGGACTTGTCGCTCGCTGAGACATCGTTACCAGTGGCGCTCCGGGTAGAGGTCGTTCCACCACGAGGGGTCGTCCTGCAACCAGCGGGCGAACCACGCCATGATGGTGTTGTGCCACAGCTCGCGCTTGGCGAAGTCGCGGATGAAGTGGTTCTCGCCATCCACTGTCACATACTCCACTGGCTTGCCCAGAATCTTCAGCGCATTGTACATCTGGATGCTCTCGCCCAGAGGAACGTTCGTGTCCGCCGTACCCTGCAGCAGCAGGATGGGGGTCTTTATCTTGTCCGCGTTGAACAGTGCGCCGTGGCGGGTGTACAGCTCCGGTGCGTTCCACGGGTAGCTGCCCGCCGAGGCCACGGTGCTGTAGGAGTAACCCCAGTAGCCCTCGCCCCAGTAGCTGGTGACGTTGCTGATGCCCGCGTGGGAGACGGCCGCGGCGAAGAGGTCGGTGCGCGTCTGCATATACATGGTGATGAAGCCACCGTAGGAGGCGCCTATGCAGCCTATCTTAGTGGAGTCCACGAAGGGGTGGGCAGCGCAGAACTTGCGGGTGCCCTCGATAATTTCGTCGATGGTGTAGTCGCCCCAGGCGTTCACGTGGCGGGCGGAGAACTCCTGGCCGTAGCCCGTAGTGCCGCTGGGCTGAATGACGTACACCACATAGTCGCGCGCGGCGAACAGCTGCGGGCTATAGGGCGTGGTGAGCTGCTTGGTGGAGGGCAGCGTGCCGCCGTAGTAGTAGACGATGAGGGGGTACTTCTTCTTGGGGTCGAAGTCCGGCGGCAGACACATGGTGCCCTCTATCGGCGTGCCGTCGGCGGCGGTGAAGCTCCACGGTTCCTCGGCCCCGAAGGCGATGCGCTCCAGCCGCTCCTTCATGGGGAAGGCTATCAGCGTGGAGGTGCGCCGTTTCATGTCGTAGAGGTAGGCCAGGCCGGCGCGCGTGTCGCTCTCGCCGGTGTAGGCGGCGATGGTGGGCTGCAGGTCGGGCAGACTGAAGCTGTAGACGGCCTCCTCGTCCATGGGCAGTAGCTCGAAGGTCTGGCTGGCTGGCGTGTAGCGGTAGACGCTCAGACGGTCCTTGTCGGTGACGCGTAGGTAGATGCAGCCGTCGGTGCTGTTCCACTGGGCGGTCTCTATGGAGGGGTTGAAGTCGCGTGTAATGGGGGTCAGCTGGTGGTCAGCGATGTTCAGCAGGAAGGCCTGCTTGTCATAGTCGTTGGCGATGGGTAGCGAGCCGCAGTTGCGCCCTATGCCGTCGAAGGCGTTGGGGCTGGCGATGATGAGGACCTGACGGCCGTCTGGGGAGTAGATGGCGTTGTCCAGAAACGGTGTCCACTCAACCAGCGTGTCGGTGCGCAAGGTGGTCAGGTCTATCTCGAAGAGCGAGGTGCGGGCGAAGGGTACCACGGAGAAGTCCTCCCGCGTGGAGGTGCAGAGCAGTTTGCGGCCGTCGTGCGAGATGTCTGTTAGACTGGCGCCGTAGCTGCCGTAGGTGAGGCGCTCGGTGAGTCCCGTGGCGAGGTCGTAGTGCATGAGGTAGGAGCGGTCGCGCGAGCCGGGGATGCGGTCGTCTGGGTGGAGCATACGCTTCAGCGGGCCCTGCACCTTCTCGCCCGGGTCGGTGAGGGTGAAGATGAGGCCGTCCTCGGTGGGTGTCCAGTAGAAATGTCCGGCGGGCAGTCCGGTAGCGATGGTCTGCTCCTGTCCTGTGGCGGGGTCGAGGACGATGAGGTCGTTGCCGGCGAGTCCGTTCACGGTGTAGTAGAGTTTCTCGCTGCGGGGCATCCAGCGCAGGGCGGTGTTGGCCTTGGCCAGCAGGGTCTTGCCGCTCTTCACCTCGGTCAGCTGTTTGTAGGTCGTGTAGTTGTCCTTATTATAATAATAGGTATACTGCGCCAGCAAGTATTTCCCGCGAGGGGAGAGCTCTGCGCTGTTCACTTGGTAGATGTACTCCGTGTCGTAGAGGCGCAGGCGGCTCTTCAGGTCGGGGGCGGCGTGGCAGGTCACCCGGGCGAAGTCGGCCTCGGGTTGCAGGATGCAGCGGAACTGCGGCACGGCCTTGTCGTCGGCACACGAGAGCAGCTTCACCACTACCGTATAGTTGCGCTCGGGCTCAAGTCGCAGTGGCACGTTCTGTCGGCTCGCCTGCCGGAGGCTGTCCTCGGCGGTGGTCTTGGCACATACGGAGCGTCCGTCCACGAATACCTCGAAGCGGGCGGTGGAGCTCACCTGCAGTGTGGCGCGCATGAAGCGCTCTGCCCTCAGCTGGGTGGAGAAGAGGTAGAAGAGGTTGCGCCCGTCGGCGGCCTTGTCCACCCGGACGAGGCCCGTTGAGTCTGCCTCCACGCGGTTGCTGGCGAAGCGGGTGAAGTCAAGGTCGACGCTGGTCCTGAGCAGCTCGGCCGCCTGGAACCGGGCTCCGGTGAAGTTGACACTGTCGCCCTGCAACGGCATGCGTACGGCGATGGGGTCGCGTAGGCTGTACGCTTTGATGGGCTGCTGCGCCTGGGCCGCGAGGGCCGTCAGCAGGAGCAATCCCGACAGAAAGATAGTTCTTTTCATACGTTATGTTTTAGGTTTCTATTTATGATTAAGAGATGAATTGATATGCAAAAATATCAAAAACTCCCGAACTTATACTATTTGTTTGACCTTTTTATGTTTACTTTGCCGCTCGAACTGATAGTTTGCAGCGTGAATTTAGTTATAGATATAGGAAACTCGGTAGCCAAGCTGGCGTTGTTCGACGGCCCTCGGCTGGTGGACATCTATTACGATTCGAATCGCTCGCTCTCCACGTTGCCCTACATCGTGGGGCGCTACACCCTCGAGAGGGCCATACTCTCGTCGGTGGTGAGGCTGGGGGAGACGATGGAGCGACAGCTGAAGGCTCTGCCTTGCGCGGTGCTCCGGCTAGACAGCACGGTGCCACTGCCCGTGAGGATACGCTATCAGTCGCCGCAGACCCTAGGCAGCGACCGCATAGCCGCTGTGGTGGGGGCGCAGGGTGAACAGCCCGGGTGCGACCTGTTGGTGGTGGACGCTGGCACCTGCCTCACTTACGAGCTGGTGGACGCGGCGGGCAACTACCTAGGCGGTAACATCGCCCCTGGCAAATTGATGCGACTGAAGGCCATGAACGCCTTCACCGACAAGTTGCCTCTGGTGAGCCCCGACGGCGACGTACCCGCATTGGGTTACGACACCGAGACCGCTATGCGGGCAGGAGTGGTCAAGGGAATGGAGTATGAAATACAAGGATACATCATGGACCTCCGGAGGAAATATCCGGAACTTTTGGTTTTTTTAACGGGGGGAGATGATTTTTCTTTTGATACGAATTTAAAAAATATCATCTTTGCAGATAAATTTTTAGTGCTGAAAGGCCTAAACAGAATATTAGAATATAATGATAAATTATAACAAGGTTCTTAGCTGTCTGGTGCTGCTCCTCGCGTGTGGCGCTGCGATGGCTCAAAATGGAGTGACATCTCCCTATTCCCGCTACGGTTTCGGCCTCTTGTCGGACCAGAGTACAACCGCCAACAAGGGCATGGGTGGGATTTCGTACGGACTGCGTAGCCAGTCGATGATCAACGTGGGCAACCCGGCTTCTTACTCCGGTATCGACTCGCTCACCTACCTCTTCGACGCGGGCATCACACTGCAAAACACCAACTACAACAACGGCTCGCAGAAGATGAACGTCAAAAACTCCAGCCTCGACTACCTGGCCATGCAGTTCCGCGCATTCAAGAACGTGGGCATGACGCTGGGCTTCGTGCCTTACTCCAAGATAAACTACGACTTCTCGTCCAGCTCCACCGTGCGCGACGATGAGGACGGAACCGCCGTCTCCACGGTATCGAACACCGGAAGCGGCGGATTGAGCCAAGCCTTCATCGGAGTGGGAGCGCAGGTGATTCCGAACCTCTCTGTCGGCGCCAACCTCTCGTACCTATGGGGCGACGTGGACCACACCATCGCCAATAGCTACAGCGGAGCCACCGCATGGGCTTACACACGCAACTATACCTCCGAGATAAAGACCTATAAGTTGGACCTCGGCGCGCAATACACGCTGGACCTCTCCAAGAAGGAGAAGCTCACCTTGGGAGTGACCTACTCGCTGGGCCACGACGTGGACGCTGACGCCTACCGCGTGCAGTACACCTCCGACACCAGCACAGGGTCCACCACCATCATCGACCAACGCATCGACACCATCGGCAGCGCCTACCAGTTGCCCGCAACCATCGGTGTGGGAGCCACCTACGTCTACGACAAACGCCTGACCGTGGGCTTCGATTACACCTACCAAAAGTGGGCCGGAGTGAAGTATCCCTACTTCCAGGGCAGCGGCGAGACGACAGCCGACGAGATGGACGGATGGACGTTCCGTGATGTGCACAAGTTCGCTGTCGGTATGGAATACTTGCCCAACCCCATAGCGCGCAGCATCTTCAAGCGCATGCGCTACCGTGTGGGCGGTTACTACACCAACCCCTACGTGAAGGTGAAGGGTGTCAGCTCCAGCGAATACGGAGTGGGAGCCGCCGTGGTGGTGCCCATCTTCAACAGCCACAGCAGCAAGACCTCGTTCCTCTCCGTGGGAGCCGAGTATGTGAACGTGAGCCCCAGCAAGGGCAGTCTCATCAAGGAGAACTACCTGAAGCTCAGCGTAGGCCTCACCTTCGGACAGATATGGTTCTACAAGTGGAAAGTGCAGTAAAAACACTATATATGAATATTAATTAATAACAACAACTAAAGTTCTATACGATGAAAATCAAAATGATTACCTTAGCCATGCTTGCCGCCGCCTTCGGATCGACAAGTGCTTTCGCTCAGAAAGGAGTGGACGATGGCTCAAGATTCGGACACGGCGAAGACAGTCTGCGCTGCCTTCAGAACCTGAGTATGTACGCAGAGTACGTGAAGACCGGAAACTTCAAGGACGCTTACCTTCCCTGGAAGGTGGCCTACACAGAGTGCCCTGCCGCTCAGAACCTGACCTACACCAACGGTGTGAAGATTCTCCACTGGTTTATCGAAAACGAGAAGGACGCTACCAAGCGTGCACAGTACGTGGACGAACTGATGGGTGTGTACGATCAGCGCATCAAATACCTCGACCAGTTGAACTCCTACGTGAAGAGACCCGTGACCGAGGGTTCCATCCGCGGCTCGCAGGCACACGACTTCTACGCCTACAACCAGGCCAACCTCGATGTGAACAAGGCATACGAGATGCTGGGCAAGGCCATCGAGATGGAGAAAGAGAACACGACTTACTACGTGTTGCAGGACTACATGGACGTATCCTCGCGCAAGTATAAGACCGACCCCAACCACAAGGAGAAGTTCATCGAGGACTATCAGATGTGCTCCGCTTACGTGGACGGCCTGCTGTCTGACGTCTCTGAGCGTCTGAAAGCTGTGACGGAGACCGCTAAGAACAACATCGAGGCCTACTTCATCAACAGTGGTGCAGCCACTTGCGAGAACCTGCAGGAGATGTACGCTGCCAAGGTGGAGGCCAACAAGGATAACATGGAGTACCTGAAGAAGGTGGTTTCGCTGATGCGTATGTTCAAGTGTACCGACCAGGAGGCTTACTTCAAGGCTTCGGAGTACGCTCACAACATCGCCCCCACAGCCGAGACAGCCGTAGGCTGCGCCTACATGTACTATAAGAAAGATAATCTGGACAAGGCCGTGGAGTTCTTCGACCAAGCCATCGCCCTGGAGGAGGATGACAACAAGAAGTCCGACGACGCCTACAACGTGGCTGTGGTGCTCTTCTCGAAGAAGCAGCTGAGCCGCGCTAAGGCATACGTTCACAAGTGCCTCTCCTACAACGGCAACAACGGAAAGGCTTACATCCTGCTCGCCAACATGTACGCCAGCAGCCCCAAGTGGAGCGACGAGGGCGCACTGAACCGTTGCACCTACTACGTTTGCATCGACAAACTGCAGCGTGCTAAGTCCGTGGACCCCAGCGTGACGGAGGAAGCCAACAAACTCATCGGTACCTACGCCGCTCACACCCCGAAGGCTGAGGACCTCTTCTTCCTCGGTATGAAGAAGGGCGACACAGTGACTGTAGGCGGATGGATTGGCGAAAGTACGGTCATCAGATAATATGGATTACCAAGCGGAATTCTTTAGAAAAACGTCTATACTGAGCATAACAGTTGCCTTCGTGGCAACTGTTATGCTTGTTTTGTTATCGTCGTGTGGCGGTAAGGAGAAGCATCTGGCCGATCCCGTGGGCGAACGCGACTCCCTGCCCTCGATGCAGACACGGGGAGTGTCGTCCCTAGTGTCCGACTCGGGAGTGATTCGCTACAAGATACTGGCGGAGGAGTGGCTCGTCTACGACAAACGCAACCCTTCGAAGTGGGCCTTCGAGAAAGGCATCTTCCTGGAGAAGTTCAACGACAGCATGCAGGTGGACGCCAAGATAAAGGCTGACACCGCCTACTACTACGACAAACAGAAACTGTGGGACCTGCGCGGACACGTCTCCGTGCGCAACCAGCGCGGCGAGATGTTCGACACCTACCAGCTCTTCTGGAACCAGAACACCCAGCAGGTCTACTCCGACAAGTTTATCCGAATCCAGCAAGATGACAAAATCATCACCGGATACGGCTTCAAGTCGAACCAGCAGTTCACCGACTACATCATCCACAACACCGCCGGCATCTTCCCCGTGGAGGAGCACCCCAACGACAGCGTAGCCTCGCAAGGACAGACCGCTGAGGACGAGTCACCGAAGGAACCGACTGATGGTTCTGTCTCCCCGAAGAAAATTTCCGGTTCTGTCTCTACGAACGGACAATCCGCTGTCCCAGGTTCTAAAGTAGAAAACTCCGGTGCTGTTCCCCAAAAAGAAAAGACATCTGCTACAAGTTCCAAAAAGGAACTGACCACTGGCTCTGCCTCCCAAAAGGGACAGACTACTGCCACAAGTCTCAAAAAGGAAACCTCCGGTTCCATTTCCCAAAAGGGAGCTACCGTTGGCTCTGTTCCCCCTAATGGACAACCTAATGGCTCGGCGCCCCAGAGGCGACAGCTGAATAACCAAGTATCCCGTTAACATCAGAAATAGGAAAAGTATGGTCGCTACAATTATTTATATACTCATTACGATGGCCTTCTCGGCGTTCTTCTCCGGAACGGAGATCGCCTTCGTGTCGAGCAACAAGCTGCGCTTCGAGATGGACAAGAGCAGTCACAGCCTCACCTCGCGCATCCTCTCGGTGTTCTACCGCAACCCCAACAACTTCATCTCCACCCTGCTGGTGGGCAACAACATCGCCCTCGTCATCTACGGCATCTTCTTCGCCGAGATCATCGACAACTACGTGCTCGACGGCATTGTGGAGAACCCCTTCCTGCTCATTCTCATCGAGACGGTGCTCAGCACCCTCATCATCCTCGTCACGGGAGAGTTCATGCCCAAGACCCTCTTCCGCATCAACCCCAACAGCACACTGGACGTGGTGGCACTGCCCGCCTTCGTCTGCTACGTGGTGCTCTATCCCATCAGCAAGTTCACCTCGCTACTGTCCGAAGGCCTGCTGCGACTCATGGGTAGCAAACCCAACAAGGACGCCACCAAAAAGGCCTTCACCAAGATAGACCTCGACAACTTGATATCCTCCAGTCTGCCCGACGACCAGAAAGAGATTGATACTGAGGTGAAGATATTCCAGAATGCCCTCGACTTCTCCAACGTGCGCATACGCGACTGCATAGTGCCCCGCACCGAGATTGAGGCCGTGGACATCACCATCAGCCTCGAGGAACTGAAGTCCCGCTTCATCGAGTCAGGCTACTCCAAGCTGATAGTCTACAAGGACAACATCGACAACATCATCGGCTACATCCACTCCTCGGAGATGTTTCGCCACGCCGACGACTGGATACACCACATACAGCAGATGCCCATCGTGCCAGAGACCATGAGCGCGCAGAAGCTGATGAAGATATTCATGCAGAAGAAGAAATCCCTCGCCGTGGTGGTTGACGAGTTCGGAGGTACCTCCGGCATCGTCTCCCTGGAGGACCTGGTGGAGGAAATCTTCGGCGAGATAGAGGACGAGCACGACGTGGACTCCTACATCGCTAAGCAAGTGGGCGAGAAGGAGTATCTGCTCTCTGCCCGCTTGGAGATAGAACGCGTGAACGAGATGTTTGGCATCGACCTGCCCGAGAGCGCCGATTATTTGACCGTGGGCGGCCTCATTCTGCACTATTACCAGAGCCTGCCGAAGCTCCACGAGGTGATCACCGTGGGCCGCTTCCAGTTCAAAATCATCAACGTCTCGACCACGAAAATAGAGCTTGTGCGGCTTAAACTCATCGAATAATGCATTTTTTACCCAAAATCGGCATCGGATAAAAATACTTTTTCGTATCTTCGTGCGCTATTTTGGATTATAAGAAATAGAAACAATAATATAAAACAAATCATTCAATGGCTACATTACAGAAAATCAGAAGCAAAGGACCTCTCTTGGTCATTGTTATCGGTATTGCCCTGTTTGCCTTCATCGCTGGCGACGCTTGGAAAGTGTTTCAGCCCCATGCGGTAAAACAGGACGTAGGTGTAATCAACGGAAAGAAGATTTCCGTGCAGGATTATCAGGATATGGTGGACGAATACAGCAAAGTGCAGGAGAAACTGTACGGCCGTCAGTCCAGCGACGAAGACTTGACCCGCGTTAGGGATTACATCTGGAACTCCTACGTACAGTATTCCATCATCAAAAAAGAGGCTGACAAGTTGGGCCTGACGGTTACCGACATGGAAATCAAAGCCCTCATAAAGGATGGTACAAGCCCTCTGTTGGCACAGACTCCGTTCTACAACCCTCAGACAGGTAGCTTCGACAAGGAGATGATGGACGCCTTCATCAACCGCGGCAACCCCGAGGACGTGGCCCTCATCATCAACTACATCGAGGAGCAACTCCGCCGCTCGCTCTTGATCAACAAGTTCCAGAGCCTATTGGCTAAGTCCGTCCTCTCCAACCCCGTGGAGGCTGAGTGCTCGTTCAACGACCGCAGCAACCAGGCCGACATGTTGTTGGTGGCCCTGCCTTACTCTTCTATCGTAGACTCCACCATCACCGTGTCCAGCTCAGACATCAAGGATCTCTACAGCGAGAAGAAAGAGCAGTTCAAGAACACCGTTGAGTCGCGCGACCTGAAGTACATCGACGTGGTGGTGACCCCCAGCGAGGCAGACCGCAAGGCTGTGCTCGATGAGGTGACAGAGTATAGCAACGAGTTGGCTGAGACAACCGCTGACTTCGCTTCGTTCGTACGCACCACAGGTTCCACCGTATCTTACGCTGACCTGCCCGTGACCAAGAGCGCGTTGCCTACCGACATCGCCAACCGCTTGGACTCCGTAGCCACAGGCGAGGTGTTCGGTCCCTTCTACACCCAGAGCGACGACTCCTACAACGCCTTTAAGGTGTTGGCTAAAGTGACGGCTCCGGACTCTGTGCAGTTCCGCCAGATTCAGGTAGTTGCCAACACAATGGACGAGACCAAGAAGCTGGCCGACAGCATCACCACTGCCATCAAGGGCGGTGCCGACTTTGCCGAGCTCGCTAAGAAATACGGTCAGACCGGCGAGAGCACATGGTTGGCTTCCAAGAGCTACGAGACCGCTCAGCTGGACATCAACAACGCTAAGCTCCTCAACACATTGAATACACTTGAGCCGGGCAACACCGCAAACCTCGAGATTGGCCAGATGAACATCATCCTGCAGGTGGTAGCCCGCAAGGCGATGGTCAACAAATATAAAGTGGCTGTCGTGAAGCGTCCGGTAGAGTTCAGCAAAGAGACCTACAATCGCGCTTACAACGACTTCAGCCAGTTCGTGGCACAGAACAGTACCATCGAGCTGTTGGAGAAGAACGCCGAGGAGAGCGGTTACCGCCTCCTGGAGCGCAGCGGATTCATGAGCAACGAACATAACGTGTGCGGTGTGAAGAACACTCGCGAGGCTCTGAAGTGGGTGTTCGACGCCAAGAAGGGCGACGTCTCTCCGCTCTATGAGTGCGGCGACAACAACCAGTTGCTGGTGGTTGCCGTGACAGGCATCAACGAGGAGGGTTACCTCCCCGTGGAGAAAGTAGCTCAGCAGTTGCGCCTCGAGGTCGTACGCGACAAGAAAGCCGCACAACTGACCGCTCAGCTGGCCAATGCGAAGAGCATCGACGAGGCTAAGGTTGTGGCCAACGCCGTGAGCGACACCGTGAAGCACGTGACCTTCGCCGCTCCTACGTATGTGGCTCTCACTCACTCCAGCGAACCTGCCCTCAGTGGTAGCGTTGCCAAGGCCGAGGTGAACAAGCTCAGCGCTCCTGTGAAGGGCAACGGTGGTGTCTATGTGTTCCAGGTAATCAACAAGGAGAAAACCAACGACACATTCGACGAGAAGGCCGAAGAGGCAACCGCAGTGAACATGAACCTCCGCTACATGAGCCGTTTCATGAGCGACTTGTATGAGAAGGCAGGGGTGAAGGACACTCGTTACCTGTTCTTCTAACTAAGGAAATTAAAGTTTTTTTATAATATTAATGTTGAAACATGTTGGGGGGTCGTCGATGTGAATCGACGACCTCCTTTTTTCGTCTAGGCTCGGAACGGACGAAAACTAATAAAAAAGAGGCGCCCAATGGGAAAGGACGCCTCTCGATAAAATTAGTAATGAATCATCAAAGCACTTTCTTGTAAAGCTCCTTGATAATATCTTCGGTGACGTCGCGCGGGTTGCCCGGTGTGCAGACGTCGGCAATAGCTTGTGCGGCCAGAGCGGGGATGTCCTTCTCCTGAATGCCCAAGTCGGTCAGGTGCTGAGGAATGCCCACGCGGATGGCGAGTTTCTTCACAGCGTCGCAAGCGGCTTGCGCTGCCTGCTCGGCGGTCATGCCTGTGGTGTCCACACCCATCGTGCGGGCTATCACACCATACTTCTCGATGCAGCAAGGCATGTTGAACTCCATGATGGTGGGCAGTAACAAGGCGTTGGCCACACCGTGAGGAATGTCGAACAGAGCACCCATCGGGTGAGCCATGCCGTGTACCAAGCCCAGACCTACGTTGGAGAATGCCTGTGCGGCGATGTACTGAGCCAGCGCCATGCCTTCGCGGCCTACGGGGTTCGTCGGTTCGTCCACTGCTGTCGGCAAGTTCTCGGCAATCATCTTGATGGCCTGCAGTTCATACATGTCCGACATCACCCAAGCACCCTTGGTGATGTAACCCTCGATGGCGTGCGTCAAGGCATCCATACCGGTGGCGGCGGTGAGGCCCTTCGGCAGAGAGTACATCAGCTCCGGGTCGATGATGGCCACGGCAGGAATATCGTTCGGGTCCACGCACACCATCTTCTTCTGGTTCACCTCGTCGATGATGACGTAGTTGATGGTCACCTCAGCACCTGTGCCGGCCGTCGTCGGCAGCGCGATGATGGGCACGCTCTTGTGTTTGGTGGGAGCGCAGCCTTCGAGCGACACCACGTCGGCGAACTCCGGGTTATTGTTCACGATGCCGATGCCTTTGGCTGTGTCCATGGACGAACCGCCACCGATGGCGATGATGCAGTCGGCACCTGAAGCCTTGAAGGCCTCCACGCCCTGCTTCACGTTTGTCACCGTAGGATTGGGTTTGATTTCGCTATAAATCTCATAAGGGAATTTGGTCTCGTCGAGCACGTCGGTCACCATCTTGGCTGTTCCAACTTTCAGCAATCCCTTGTCTGTTGCTACCAATGCTTTGTGCAGATTGAGGCGTGCCAACACCTCGGGCAACTGCTTGCGTGCCCCTGCACCGAAGTAAGACACTTCGTTCAAGATAAATCTGTTTATCATACTATTAAATTTAAAATTGTTAGGCGGCCCCGCGTACGTCTGTCGACTGTGTGGCTGGAATTGTGTTCCATTTGTCCACCTCCGCAGAGCCTATTGCAAAGGAAAGCAATTATTTTTAAAGGTGAGTCATCATTTAGGAAATATTATTTGTTACTTTTGCATCGTGTTTTTATGGTTATGGACATTACTTCTTTACAATCTATCTATGCGGCCCATTCCAATACGAAGGCCTTGACATCATTGTTCGCCAACCTTTCCGTTAAGACTATCTACCTGGAACACCTGTGTGCATCGTCCGCTCCGCTGTTCCTTTCGGGCTTCGTTGGTGTCGTCAAGTTTCCTTTCCTCTTCGTCCTCAACGACCTGGAGGAGGCCGGTTATTTCTATCACGATCTGGTGCAAATCTGTGGCGAGGACCATATCCTCTTCTTCCCCTCCTCTTATCGGAGGGCCATCAAGTATGGGCAGCGCGACTCTGCTAACGAAATTCTACGCACCGAGGTGCTGAGCCGTCTGCAGAAAGCCGACACGCCCCTGTGCATCGTCACCTACCCCGAGGCGTTGGCCGAGAAGGTGGTGTCGAAGGCCGAGCTACAGAGCAAGACCATGACCCTGCGCGTGGGCGACACCATAGAGATCTCCGCCGTGGCCGACACCCTCACTGGCTTCGGCTTCCAGCGTGAGGACTATGTGTACGAGCCCGGACAGTTCGCCGTCCGCGGTAGCATCGTCGATGTGTTCTCCTTCTCCTCGGAATATCCTTACCGCATCGACTTCTTCGGCGACGAGATAGAGAGCATACGCACCTTCGAGGTGGAGAGCCAGCTGTCGAAAGACAAGAAGGACACGGTCGTCATCGTGCCCGAGCTGACGGACAACCAAAGCGACGAGGTCTCCTTCTTCCACTTCCTGCCCTCGCAGACCTTGTTGGCCATGCGCGACCAACTGTGGATTCACGACCGCATCGACGCTGTTCATGCCGAGGTGCTCTCGCCCCAGGCGGCCGTCAGCTTTGCCGAGGAAGAGGGCAAGACCGAAGTGAAGCTGCCCGCCACCATCGACGGCACCGAGTTCGCCAAGGCGGTCGTGGAATTCCGCCGCATGGAGTTCGGCTCCAAGCCGACGGGATTGCCCCAAGCCACCCTCAGCTTCAACACCACCGCGCAGCCCATCTTCCACAAGAACTTCGCCCTCGTGAGCGACACACTGAAGAAGTCGCTCGCTGATGGTTACGCCATCTACATCCTCTCCGACAGCGAGAAACAGACCGACCGACTGAAGGCCATCTTCGAGGAGAGGGGAGAGGACATCCCCTTCACGCCCGTCAACAAGACGCTGCACGAGGGATTCACCGACCACACGCTGCACTGTTGCTTCTTCACCGACCACCAGATATTCGACCGTTTCCATAAGTATAACCTGCGGAGCGACAAGGCCCGCAGCGGCAAGGTCACCCTCTCGCTGAAAGAACTCAGTCAGTTCGAGCCGGGCGACTACATCGTGCATATCGACCACGGTGTGGGACGCTTCGCCGGTCTGGTGCGCATCCCCAACGGCGACACCACTCAGGAGGCCATCAAGATTGTCTATGCCAACGACGATGTGGTGTTCGTCTCCATCCACTCCCTCCATAAGGTATCCAAATACAAAGGCAAGGAGGGCGAGGCTCCCCACCTTAATAAATTAGGTACTGGTGCGTGGGAGAAACTCAAGGAAAAGACCAAGACCAAGATAAAGGACATCGCCCGCGACCTCATCCGCCTCTATGCCCAGCGCAAGGAGGAGAAAGGCTTCGCTTACAGTCCCGATTCCTTCATGCAACACGAGCTGGAGGCAAGCTTCATCTACGAGGACACGCCCGACCAGCTGAAAGCCACCCAGGCCGTGAAGGCCGACATGGAGAAGGACCGTCCGATGGACCGCCTCATCTGCGGCGACGTGGGCTTCGGCAAGACCGAGGTGGCCATACGCGCCGCCTTCAAGGCCGTGTGCGACAACAAGCAGGTGGTGGTGCTGGTGCCCACTACCGTGTTGGCTTACCAACACTTCAAGACCTTCAGTGAGCGGCTGAAGAACTTCCCATGCCGGGTGGACTACCTGAGCCGCGCCCGCAAGCCGGCGGATGTGAAACGCATCCTGAAGGAGCTGAAGGAGGGCGACATCCACATCATCGTCGGCACCCACCGCCTCATTGGCAAGGATGTGAAGTTCAAGGACCTGGGTCTGCTCATCATCGACGAGGAGCAGAAGTTCGGCGTGGCGGTGAAGGAGAAGCTGAAGCAACTGAAGGTGAACGTGGACACGCTCACCATGACGGCGACACCTATCCCCCGCACCCTGCAGTTCTCGCTCATGGGTGCCCGCGACCTCTCCGTCATTCAGACGCCGCCGCCCAACCGTTACCCCATACAGACAGAGGTGCACACCTTCAGCAAGGAGGTCATCGCCGATGCCATCAACTTCGAGATGAGCCGCAACGGACAGATTTTCATCGTGAACAACCGCATACAGAACCTCGTTGAGTTGGCGGACCTGGTACATCGCCTCGTCCCCGACGCCCGTGTGTGCATCGGCCACGGACAGATGGAGCCCGACCAGTTGGAGAAGGTCATCCTCGACTTCGTGAACTACGACTACGACGTGCTCATTGCCACCTCCATCATCGAGAGCGGCATCGATATACCCAACGTCAACACCATCATCATCAACCAGGCGCAGAACTTCGGCTTGAGCGACCTCCACCAGATGCGCGGTCGTGTGGGCCGTAGCAACAAGAAAGCCTTCTGCTACCTGCTGGCACCTCCGTTGACCTCGCTCACCGCCGAGGCACGCCGCCGTCTGCAGGCCATCGAGAACTTCTCTGACCTGGGCAGCGGCATCCACATCGCCATGCAGGACCTCGACATCCGTGGTGCGGGCAACCTGTTGGGAGCCGAGCAGAGCGGATTCATTGCCGACCTGGGTTATGAGACCTACCAGAAGATATTGGCGGAGGCCGTCACCGAGCTGAAGAACGACGAGTTTGCCGACCTCTATGCGCAGGAGAACAAAGAGAACGAGGAGCGTCAGATCAGTGGCGAGGAGTTCGTCACCGATTGTTCGTTCGAGAGCGACCTCGAGCTGTTGCTCCCCGCCGACTATGTGCCCAGCAGCAGCGAGCGCATGTTGCTCTATCGCGAGCTCGACGGCTTGGAGGCCGACGAGGATGTGGCTGCCTTCAAGTTACGCCTGGAGGACCGCTTCGGCAAAGTGCCGCCCGAGGCATTGGAGTTGTTGAAGGTGGTGCCCTTGCGCCGCATGGGCAAGAAGTTGGGAGCCGAGAAACTCTTCCTGAAAGCCGGCCGCATGACCCTCTTCTTCGTCAGCAATCCTGCGAGCCCCTATTACAAGAGTGCAGCCTTCGGCAAGGTGATAACCTACATGAGTCAGCACCCGCGCAACTGCAACCTCCGCGAACAGAACGGCAAGCGCAGCATGGTGGTGAAGGAAGTCCCCGACGTGGAAACCGCCGTCAGCATCCTGCAGGAAATCACGTCGCTGTCGTTGCAATGACCTCGCTCGGGGACTAAGAATAGGGCAAAGGTTTCTGTTCCTCCGGCCTGCTTGTAGTCACCCTATTGGCTCTCCGGTAAACGAGTATATAGCTCAAGTGCCATTGAGTATATATCTCAACAGCTAACGAGTATATAGGTCGATGGCACTCGAGTATATAAGTCATTGGACTGTGGGTCAATACCTCATTTATCCGTTGCCTTCTTGCTACACTTGAATGCCTATATATAATAAGGTATCACGTTCCGCCAGTCCCTAAAATGAGCCTTGGCTCTTGTGGCAAAGAGTTAAAGCTTGCTTCTGGGGAGAACTCTACTTCCGGTATAGCTTGTCTATCAAGTCCGCCCGGCCTATGCGGCGTAGCTCGGCGATGATGTGCTTGCGCTCCTCCGGTTTGTACCAGAAGAAGAACAGCCGCTGCGCCAGCTTGTCCTTGGGCGACTTGGCGCTGAAGACCGGCTCCAGCGTGTAGGGGTGGTAGCCGGTGTACCACGTCTCCGTGCTGATGGTCATCGGGGTGGGGGTGAAGTCCTGCACCTGCTCCAAGTGGAAATCCAGTTGCTTCGTCAGTACGGCTAACTCCGCCATGTGCTCCTCCGTGCAGCCGGGGTGGCTCGAGATGAAGTAGGGGATGATCTGTTGGCGCAGATGCTCCTCGTTGTTGATGCGGTCGAAGATGCGCTTGAAGGCGTAGAACTGTTCGAAGGGCGGCTTGCGCATCAGGTAGAGCACCCGCTCGTTGGTGTGCTCGGGTGCCACCTTCAGTCGTCCGCTCACGTGGTTCACTATCAGTTCGCGGGTGTATTCGCGTGCGGCGCGATTCACCTGTTCGTCCTTGCTTTGGTGGAGCAGCAGGTCGTAGCGCACGCCGCTGCCGATGAAACTCTTCTTGATGCCCGGCAGCTGGTCCACCGCACGGTAGAGGTCGAGCAGGGGTTGATGGTCAGTGTTCAGGTTGGGGCACACCTGCGGGTGGATGCACGACGGACGTTTGCACTTGCCGCAAACCTCTCGGTTGCGACCTCCCATGCGGTACATGTTGGCGGAGGGTCCACCCAGGTCGCTCAGGTATCCTTTGAAGTCGGGCATCTCGGTGATGTCCTTCACCTCGCGCAGGATGCTCTCCTGGCTGCGGCTCACGATGAATTTCCCTTGGTGGGCCGATATGGTGCAGAAGGCGCAACCGCCGAAACATCCCCGGTGGATGTTCACCGAGAACTTTATCATGTCGTAGGCGGGGATGCGCTTCCCCTTGTACTTCGGATGGGGCAGGCGTGTGTAGGGCAGGTCGAACGAGTGGTCCAGCTCCGCCTCGGTCATAGGTGGATAGGGAGGGTTCACCACTACCATGCGTTTGCCCACCCCTTGCAGGATGCGCTGCGCATGCAGTTTGTTGGACTCCTCCTCGATGTGGCGCACGTTCTGTGCTTGCTTCTTGCGGTCTGCCAAGCACTCCTCGTGGGTGAAGAGCTGCAGGTCGTCCGCCTCTATGCCTCCGGGAATCTCCTCGGGCCGACAGACGAAGGCGGTCTGCGGAATGTCGTGGGGTAAGGTCTTCGCATCGGGGGCGGCCAACATCTTGCGGCAGAGATCGGTGATGGGCTTCTCGCCCATGCCGTAGATCAGCAGGTCGCCGCCGGAGTCTATGAGGATGCTCTTCTTCAGACAGTCCTGCCAGTAGTCGTAGTGTGTGAGCCGTCGCATGGATGCCTCTATGCCGCCTAGCACCACGGGCACGTCGGGGTAGAGCTTCTTCAGAATCTGCGTGTAGACGATGGTGGGGTATTCAGGTCGCATGTCGTGGCGTCCGTCCGGCGTGTAGGCGTCTTCGGACCGCAACCGCTTGTTGGCGGTGTACTTGTTCACCATCGAGTCCATGCAGCCGGGCGCAATGCCGAAGAAGAGGCGTGGAGCGCCCAGCTTCTTGAAGTCGCGCAGGTCGTCGCGCCAGTTCGGTTGCGGGATGATGGCCACCTTCAGCCCCTCCGCCTCCAGGATGCGTCCTATGACGGCCGCGCCGAACGACGGATGGTCCACGTACGCGTCAGCGCTGAACAGGATGACGTCCAGCGTATCCCATCCGCGCAGTTCGACCTCCTTCTTGGTGGTAGGAAGCCAATCTGTCAGTTTATACTCCCGCATGTTGTGGTGTGTCGGTCCCTGCGGAGCCCGTTATGCCTCTTCGGTGATGGTCTCTTCGTCCTTGCGTTTCTCGTTCTCCCACTTGATGTAGAGGAGAATCAGTTGGTGCAGGCCGAAAGCCTTCATGTTGTTGTGGTAGATGACGTCGATGCACAGGTCGAGCAGCTCCTTGTTGTTCTCCTGGGTGGAGATGAGCGAGCGGATGTTCAGTTTCAACTTCTCCAGCACGCTCTCGGTGATGATGCCGTTGCTGTCAATCAAGTGTTGGAAGAGTGCGTATTTCTCAATGGTCTCCAGGTTTTCCTCGGAAATCTCCATGCTTCGTGTGCCCGAAGCGTTCGTCTGTATCGTATACATGTTTGCCATGACTATTCTATATTTTATAACGTTGCAAAGATAATGCAAATCGAGAGCAAAAGTATCAAGCTTGCTTGAAATAATTTTGCCGAGATGCAGCTTATCTTTGAGCCTTACTTCGCGTATGGGCATAAAAAAGGGGTAACGCCTTACCCCAACCTTTGTTAACCTTAAATCTAATACTATGAAAAACACGTTGCAAAGGTACGCACTTTCTGTATACCTGCAAGCGTTGGAAGGTAGAAAATGATGTTGAATAACATAGTTTAACCAACAGTCGCCCGTTAGTTGACATATTGGTCAGTAAGTGCGGTGGACAGGCACATTCTGCTATCCTCGGTGTTGCCCCTCAGCATGCCCCGAGAGAGCCTTTTGTGCTGAATCAGAAGTTTTTCCGTAGGCCATGGGGTTGGACGTATGAAAAAACTTCGTACCTTTGCCGCGGATTTTTAATAAACAAAGAAGATTTATGAAAGCATTTGTATTTCCCGGACAGGGAGCACAATTTGTAGGAATGGGTAAGGACTTGTATGACAACTCCCCCCTGGCCAAAGAACTTTTTGAGAAAGCCAACGATATTTTAGGATACCGCATCACGGACATCATGTTCAGCGGAACGGACGAGGACCTGCGTCAGACCAAGGTGACACAGCCTGCCGTGTTCCTTCACTCCGTAATCTCAGCCCTCTGCATGGGCGACGCCTTCAAGCCCGAGATGACCGCCGGTCACTCCCTCGGTGAGTTCTCCGCATTGGTTGCTGCCGGTGCCCTCAGTTTCGAGGACGGACTCAAATTGGTTTACGCCCGTGCCATGGCCATGCAGAAAGCCTGCGAGGCCGCACCTTCTACCATGGCAGCCATCATCGCTCTGCCGGATGAGAAGGTGGAAGAGGTCTGCAAACAGGTGTCAGCTGAAGGTCAGGTGGTGGTAGCCGCTAACTACAACTGCCCGGGACAGATCGTCATCTCCGGTAACATCGAAGGCATCAACAAGGCTTGCGAGCTGCTGAAGGCTGCCGGCGCTAAGCGTGCGTTGCCCCTGAAGGTAGGTGGTGCGTTCCACTCTCCGCTGATGAACCCCGCTAAGATAGAGCTGGAGGCTGCCATCAAGGCTACCGAGTTCCACACACCGAAGTGTCCTGTTTACCAGAATGTGGACGCTAAACCTCACACTAACCCCGACGAGATCAAGGCAAACCTGGTGGCTCAGCTCACCGCCTCGGTACGTTGGACACAGACCGTGAAGAACATGGTGGCCGACGGTGCCGACGACTTCACCGAATGCGGTCCGGGCGCTGTGCTGCAGGGATTGATCAAGAAGATTGATTCCACCGTTTGCGCTCACGGAATACAGTAATATATCACAGCGGCTTCCGCCACGGATGCGGTGCATGCACTGCCCGTAGGCAAGCCACCGTAATAAAATAAAGGAGTTGGGGATGATAGGGTGTTGCATGCGCTTCGCTGTCGGCCCAACTCCTTTCCTCGTACAATACACAGCAAGCAATCTGTCACCGCTCGCGGGGCGGAACACCTAATTAAACTATACAGAAAGATTCTTTAATATGGAGAAATTCATCATTTATCAAGTATTCACTCGCCTGTTTGGCAACCGTACCATCGCCACCCAACAAAACGGAAGCATCGAAGACAACGGATGTGGCAAGATGGCGGATTTCACCACCAAAGCACTGAAGGAAATCAAGAAGCTGGGAGCCACACACATCTGGTACACAGGCATCATCGAACACGCCACACAGACCGACTATTCGGCCTTCGGCATCCCCACCGACCATCCGGCCATGGTAAAGGGACGTGCCGGATCGCCCTATGCCATCAAGGACTACTACGACGTGGACCCCGACTTGGCAAAGAAGGTGCCTAACCGCATGAAGGAGTTCACCGAACTGGTAGGCCGCACCCACCGCGCCGGACTGAAGGTCATCATCGACTTCGTGCCCAACCACGTGGCACGCCAATACCACTCCACAGCCAAACCCCAAGGGGTGGAGGACCTGGGCGAGAACGACAATACCGACATGGCATTTAGCCCGATGAACAACTTCTACTACATCCCGCAGACACGGCTCGAGGCCTCGTTCGATATGAAGCAGAGCGCCAGCGAACCCTACTACGAGATGCCAGCTAAGGCCACAGGCAACAACCGCTTCGATGCTTGGCCCAACATCAACGACTGGTACGAGACCGTGAAGCTGAACTACGGCGTGGACTACCCTGGAGGTGGCGCTCGCCACTTCGAGCCCGTGCCCGACACCTGGCACAAGATGAAGGACATCCTCCTCTTCTGGGCGGCCAAGGACATCGACGGATTCCGCTGCGACATGGCCGAGATGGTGCCCGTGGAATTCTGGGAGTGGGCCATCCCACAGGTGAAGGCACAGTTCCCCAAGGTCATCTTCATCGCCGAGGTCTACAACCCCAACGAGTACTACGACTACCTGAACCGCGGACACTTCGACTACCTCTATGACAAGGTGGGTCTCTACGATACCCTGCGTGCCGTCACCTGCGGTAACGCTTCCGCCACGGCCATCACCTCATGTTGGCAACGGCTGGGCGACATACAGGACCGCATGCTCAACTTCCTCGAGAACCACGACGAGCAACGCCTCGCCTCCGACTACTTTGCCGGTAACGGACGCAATGGCGTGCCTGCCATGATCGTCTCCGCCTGCATGAACACCAACCCCTTCATGCTCTACTTCGGTCAGGAACTGGGCGAGCGCGGCATGGACTGCGAAGGCTATAGCGGTCGCGACGGACGCACCACCATCTTCGACTACTGGAGTGTGGACACCGTGCGCCGGTGGAACAATGGCGGTGCCTTCGACGAGGCTCTGCTGAAGGACGACGAGAAGAGTCTGCGCCATTTCTACTCCCGTCTGCTCAACCTCTGCACCCAGGAACCTGCCCTGGCAAAGGGTTCGTTCTTCGACCTGATGTATGTGAACCGTGGCAACTGGAACTTCAACGAGCACAAGCAGTACGCCTTCATGCGTAAGTTCGCTGACGACCTGCTGCTCATTGTGGTCAACTTCGACCGCATCCCTGTGCAGACCGGACTCAACATTCCCCAGCATGCCTTCGACTGCCTGCAGATAGCTGCCGACGTACGCTATCAGGCCACCGACCTGCTCACCGGCAATGTGGAGGAACTCAACCTTACTCCCTCCCGCTGCGTCACCCTGGAACTTGGGGCTATGAACGGAAAAATACTGAAGTTGAAACCTGCCCGCTAGCGCACGCTGCGGTGGCACAAATGATAATGAGAGGGGGCTAAGGCCCCCTCTTTTGCTGTGTCACGATAGCAAATCGCTCATAATTGAGTGTGAAAGCTCGCTAAATAGTACTTTTTAAACAATTTTACGAAAGAAATATGGAACAAAACTGTTGTACGTAAGGAGACTTTATTTTACTTTTGCAGAAACAAAAGGGGTAAATGTGCTTCTCTTGCTGGCCACGATAGTCCAGATGAACGGCACTCCCGGTTTTGTGCAATACGGGATATCGCTTTTGTCTGGCTCCTTAGTGGGTCAACTTAATAAGGTAGAGTATGTCAGAAGATAATTATACGGTGGAAATCAACCGCTCCGATTACACCATCCTTATTGTGGATGATGTGATGTCGAACGTGTTGTTGCTGAAAGTCTTGCTTACGAACGAGAAGTTCAAGATTATCACGGCCGACGGTGGTCGCAAGGCTTTGGAACAGGCACATGCCGGCAAACCCGACTTGATATTGTTGGATGTGATGATGCCCGACATGAGTGGATTTGAGGTGGCACAGGAATTGAAGAAAGACCCCGAGACCAACGACATTCCCTTCATCTTCTTGACTGCCCTCAACGCTACACAAGACATCGTAAAAGGTTTCCAATGCGGAGCCAGCGACTTCATCTCCAAACCTTTCAACAAGGAAGAGCTCATCATCCGTGTGATGCACCAAATCTCTTTGGTGGCTGCCAAGCGCATCATCCAGGAGAAGACCCTTCAGCTGGAGCACACCATCAAGGGTCGCGACAAACTCTATTCCGTCATCGCCCACGACCTGCGCTCGCCTATGGGTTCCATCAAGATGGTGCTCAACCTGTTGCTCGAGAGTCTGTCGAAGGAAGTGGTGGGCGACGAGACCTACGAGCTCCTCTCCATGGCAAACATGCAGACCGAAGAGTTGTTCGGCTTGCTCGACAACCTGCTGAAGTGGACCAAGTCGCAGATAGGCCGACTGAACGTGGTGAAGCAGGAGTTCTCCGTCGAGAACCTCATCACCGGTGTGATAGAGGTCTACAACATGGTGGCCGAGATGAAGCAAATCCGCATCGACTACATCCAAGACCCCACATTGGCTGGGCTCACCGCCTATGCTGACATCGATATGGCGAAGACCGTGCTCCGCAACCTGCTGAGCAATGCCATCAAGTTCAGCAACGAGAACTCCACCATCACCGTATACGTCATCCGCAAGGACGACTGTGTGGTGCTGAACGTGAAGGATAACGGTTGCGGACTGAGCGAGGAGGAACAAGCCAAACTGTTCCACTCGGAGACTCACTTCACCAAGTATGGTACCAACAACGAGGAGGGTTCCGGTCTGGGCCTGCTCCTGTGCAAGGACTTTGCCGTGAAGAATGGTGGCGACCTCTACCTAGTCTCCAAAGAGGGTGTCGGCTCCACCTTCAGCTTCTCACTCCCGCTGAAAAAAGAGTAGTTTTTTCCATCTCTGTCCCTATGTTGGGCACTATTGAGTCTTCCGATGATTGTCCGTGTAGGACTTTCCTCGTGAGGATTTGTTCTTTTAATCTTTATAATAGATTTCTTGATTCCATTGGTGAGCACTGACAAACAATGGGTCAAGATCGCCGCTCCAACAAATTCTTGTGGTGGCATCGGGAGTCACATATACATCTATGGCTTGATTCTTCGCTTCATGTGACTATTTTATTTGCCTTGTGAGGCGGTGTGACCATTGACTTCCAACCGCATAATCACGGGGTTGTGGTCGCTGTACTCTATCGGCTCGCTGTAGTAGGTGATGCCCTTCAAATCCTTCGAGTGGAAGATGTAGTCGATGCGGGCCAGCTGCATGGCACCCTTGAAGGTGTACATGAAACCCTTGCCACAGGTGGCGAAGCCATCCTCCAGGGTCGACTTCAGCATGTTGTACGTGTAAGAATAAGGAATGTCGTTGAAGTCGCCGCACAGAATAACAGGTCGGTCGGTGGTCATCCGAACCACGTTCGATACGGTGATTGACTGCGTGGCACGCTGTTTGGCCTGCTCCAGGAATCCGTCTGCCACGGTGGTGTAGACCTCTGTCTGGGTGACCTCTTCGCCTGCCATCGCCTTCTTCGCCATCTTGCCTAGGTTGCGGTTGATGCCTGTGGTTTGCATGTGCACGTTCACCACCCGCACCACCTTGGTGCCAATCTGTATGTCGGCGTACATGGCGCTGTTGTTCGTCCCTTCGAAATCGATGAGTTGGCTGTCCACAATGGGGAATTTGCTGAAGATGCGCATGTCCGCACGGCCCTTGGCCATGTAGGGATAGTCCTCCTTGAAGTTGGACGACACCTTCTCGCGCGTCATCGCCAGGTTCTCGCTATACTCCTGGAAGCAGATGATGTCCACGCTGTGCTTCTCCATGAACTCCTTGATGTCGTTGGACACCGTGCCCGTCTGCTCCTTGTTGAATCCCTGCACGTTGAAGGTGGCGATGCCCACCCCCGCCTTGGTGCTCTTGTCGGGAGAGCCGAACTGGTACATCGTGCCCACGAAGTTGATGCTGCAGAGCACTGCTATCAGCGGAATGAAAACCCACACCTTCCAGCGGATAGCCCAGTAGATGACAAACACGGCGTTGATGACTATCAACACAGGCAGTATCCAGGCCAACACGGTCAGTGTCTCGCTGTAATAGGGGTTCGTGTCACCGGCGTAGAGTCCTATAAGGTTGGCGATGGACGTGGCACAGGTGATGCCTACTGACAGAAAATAAAACAGTTTGCTAACAGCTCTCATTCCCATAACGATTCGTATTTTATTCTTTTGCTTCGCAAAGATAGTGTAATTTACTGAATAAATGCTCTCAATGGCCGAAACTTCTTCTTGTTTAGACTCTTTTCGATTCCCTCAGCTAGTGGCTATGGCTATTTGTTCACGCTCTTTCGAATCCCTTCAACCATTCGCTATAGCTTTCTGCTCACGCTCTTTTAGCTTTCTCCCAGGTGCCGTCGCCTGTCTTCTTCCGTCGGAGGTAGGCCATGCCCTTGAACACGTTCACGTTCATGAAGAGGAAGTAGTAGGGGATGTAGAGCAACTTGTTCTTTATCTGCTTGCTCTGCAGATAGTATCCTGTGAGGGCGGCGGCGTAGAAGAGCACCTGCAGCACCGCCACCGTGCGGTAGAACGCACTGCTTGTGCCCATGGCCAAAGCCGCGTTCAGCGGTATCAGGGCAAACAGGGTGAAGGGGGTCACCGACCAGCGCAACACGCGGTGCGACACGAATTGGAACGTGACGATGCCGTAGCGGAAGGGGTTGAGCAACATCCGCAGGCGGTAGATGGACTGCAGTCCACCGGCGGAGATGCGAATCTTGCGCTTCTCTTCCTCGCCCATGTTGGCCGACCCGCTCTCTGTGGCGTAGGCCGAGGCGCGGTAGGCAATCTTGTAACCACGGGCTACGATGCGCAGGGAGAGGATGAAGTCGTCGAGCAACGTGTCGTTCTCCATCTGTTCGAACAGCTCCGTGCGTACGGCGAACAGCTCACCGGCGGCTCCCATGGCGGAGTAGAGTCGGCCGTCGAGTTGCTTCAGCTTCGACTCATACTTCCAGTAGATGCCTTCGCCACCCGATGCCGCTCCGTCTTTCTCCTTCACGGCGATGCGTTTCTCACCAGCCACACAACCCACCTTCGGGTCCATGAAGGCGCGGACAATCTCGGTGATGGACTCCGGGTTGATCATCGTGTTGGCGTCCGTGAATACCACCAATGGGGTCTTCACTGCACCGATGGCACGGTTCAGCGCTGCCGTCTTCCCTTGCCTCTGGGGTTGGAAGAGCACCTCCACCTCGGGGTATGCGCTCAGCTTCTCGTTCGTGTCGTCGTTGCTGCCGTCCGTTATCCAGATGAACTTCAGCTTGTCCTTCGGGTAAGTCAGCGCCCGCGAGTTGGCCATTTTCTTGTCCACCACCTCCGACTCGTTGTAGGCGGCCACCAGCAGGGCCACTTCGGGCAACTCGTCTGCGGCAGGCAAGGTCGGCGTTACAGGTTTGCGGAACAACTCCTTCACCTTCACCATCACGAAGAGCACAATGCCGTAGCCCAGGTAGGTGTAGAACACCACGAACAGGCAAACCCAAAACAGTATTTCTATAATCTTCATCTCAAATGTCTTCTATTATATATAATAATGTATACTACTCAATCTTCATGGAACGGAACGTCTGTCTTCGGTCGGCACGAGGGTTCATGCTTTGGATGGAAGCTCCATACAGTTCGATATTCCGTCCTTTGGACCGTCTTTTCCGTTCGGTCCAAGGTTCATTCCCTTGGAACCTTACTCTCATGGTTATCAAGCATTACTTGACAACCTGCCGGTAAATCTCCAGCACCTTGCGTGCGGTCTGTTCCCACGAGAACTGCTTCACGCGCTCCAGTCCGTAGGCTATCTGTGCCTGGCGGTAGTCCGCATCTGTCTCTATCTTCAGCAGCTGTGCCGCAATCTCCTCCTCATCATACGGGTTGACGAGGATGGCTCCTTCGCCGGCTATCTCGGGGATGGCCGAGGTGTTGGAGGTGATGACCGGTGTGCCGCAAGCCATGCCTTCGAGCAGGGGGATGCCGAAACTCTCGCGCAGCGAAGCGTAGATGAAAGCCTCCGCTCCGTTGTAGATGGCCGCCAAGTCGGTGTTGGCAATGTAGCCGGGAATCAAGATGTATGGGGCTATGGCTTCGATGTCCAACTCCTTCAGGTAGGTGTCCACCATCTCACGCTTCAGGTCGGCAATCAGCAGCGATGCCGGTTGCTCGGTGCGTTGCACATATAAAGCGAATGCCTTCAGCACGCGCTTGGTGTTTTTCTTCGGGTCGGTGTTGCCTAGGAAGAAGAAATACCTCTTCTCGTCCGGCACGTAGCGGTTCACCACCTCACGATAGTTTTCCATCTGATGGAAGTGGTTGCTGTATCCGTTGTGCACCGTCACTACCTTGTCTGCTGCAATGCCGGTCTTCTCGCAGATGTTCTGCCGTTCGAAGTCCGACACGGTGATGATCTTCGTGCACTTGGGCAGGATGCGTGGCACATCGAACCGCCGGTAGTACCACCCCAGGTTCTGGTAGAGCGACTTGTTGCTGCTGTCCCGCTTCTCCAGGAAGATGATGTCGTGCAAGGTCAGCACCAAGGGGACGTTGCAGCACAGGGGAGCGGTGTTGCTGGTGCAGTGGAGCAGGTCCGGGTGGATGCGCTTCAGTGTGCGCGGCAGCCCCACCTGTTCCCAGAGCGGGTAGCTCGGGGTGTTCACCTCCACGATGTGGAAGTTGTCCGTCTCCTGCAGGCAACGGTCTTCGCCCGGACTCACCAGTATGTAGTATTGGTTGTCGTGGTCCATCCGCTGCAGTTCGCGTATGGTCTCCAGCACCACAAAGTCCATCCCGTGCTTGTGCGGACGGAAGATGCGTTGGGCTTCTATAGCGATTTTCATGATATCTCAGTTATTTGATTAAGTTGTTCTCCTCGTCTTTATACTCGCTCTTGGACCTGAACAGTCCGCCTATGCCGCCCAACATCTTGCGCACACGTAGGAAGAAGCTCTGGTAGATGGAGCCGGCGGCCTTCATCGTGTTGTTGTTGGTCAGGATGCGTGCCTTGCGGCTGGTCACGAACTTCAGTTTGCCGTAGGGTTTCATGGCCAGAGCCAACGAGCCGTCCTCGCCCCGAAGGATGTCCGTGCGGAACTGTAGCTGTTGACCCAACTCCGTGTGGAAGGCGAACACCATGCCCCGCACGTTCAGCTCCGGCCGCTTGACGTTCTGCAACCGCAGGTAGCAGTCGCGCAACGTCTCGTACACCCATAGTTGGAAGGGCGAATGTCCCTCGTCGGGGATGAAACTCCACAGCGCGTAGCAGCACACCACCCCTTTGTGGTCGAGTGCCCGCACCATGGTCTCTATATAATAAGGTGGGTAGATGGAGTCCGCGTCGATGCAGAGGTAGTATTCACCCCTGGCGTGTGCCAGTCCGCAGTTGCGCGCGTGCCCAGGCCCCTTTTTCTCCTCGGCGTACCACGTCACTCCTAGGTCCGTCAGCACCTCTCGGGTGTTGTCCGTGGAGAGGTTATCCACCACGATAATCTCGTAGGGGATGTCGGTGATGTTGCGGCAGAGGGAGTAGAGGCAACTGAGAATGTGTCTCCCTTCGTTGTGGGCGATGGCTACCACCGACACGGTGGGGTGTTGCACCTCGTTCAACTTTTTCAAGTGAAAACGTACCTTCTCCTTAGTGGCATGCGAAGCCTCCTCGTAGGGCTTTTCGTAGTCGAACAGATAGGGTGTGTACCATTTCATAGGCGTATGCGGTATGAGTTGTTTCTAGTAAATCCTTTGGCAATATAAGCAGATTACACGGACTTCTTGTCCTTTTCCGCCTTTTTTTTCAATAATGTGTCGAATAGCACAATCCACTGGTGCATGATGGCGGGCTTGTTGTATCGTTGGATGTGTTCGCCGGCCTTCGCACCCATCGCCTTGCGTTCCTGGTCGTGCTCCATCAGGTAGCATATCTTCTCCGCCATGGCATCCGTGTCGCCCACGGGCACCAGGAATCCGTCGTCGCCGTCGGCGATGGCGTCGCGCGGTCCGCAGGGACACTCGAACGAGACGGGCGGCAGGCCGCAACTCATGGCTTCTATCAACACCATCACGAATCCTTCAAATCGAGAACTCAGCACGAAGATGGAGCTGTCGCGGTACTTGTCCACGATGTTGGTCACCGCATCCTCCAGGTGCACATTGGTCAGTCCGTGCTGGTCGGCGAATGCTTGGTAGCTGCTCTTGTCGCCCTTGCCGTAGACGTAGAGCTCCCAGTCGGGGTGGCGCTTGTTCACTTTGCACCAAGCTTCCAGCAGCAGGTCGAACCCCTTCTGGTAGACGAAGCGTCCCACGGCGATTACCTTGCGTGAGGTCAGCTCGCTCCGCCGTTCCGTTTCGAAGGGGATGGGGTTGCTGATGACGGTCACGTTGCTCAGCTCCGGCCAATAGTCGCGGTCCTCGTGGCTGAGCACGATGAAGCGGTCCAGTCGCTTGAGCTTGCCGATGAGCTGCCTCATCCACAGTTTGGCGAACATCTCCTTCATGAAGTTCGTGTCGCCAGCCTCGAAGTTGCGGTAGTTCTTGCGGTTCACGTGCAGCTCGCCTATCTTCAGACTCCCGTCCTTGATGGAGGTGATGAAGTTAATCTCCCGTCGGAGCAGCGAGACAGTGACGTCCGGC
Organism: Anaerovoracaceae bacterium; assembly: GCA_963625535.1. Classification (GTDB taxonomy): domain Bacteria; phylum Bacteroidota; class Bacteroidia; order Bacteroidales; family Bacteroidaceae; genus Phocaeicola_A. The sequence continues at coordinate 39,947 of CAVFUK010000006.1, forward strand.
CGGATTTCGAAGAGCGCCTTCTTCAGACGTTTCTTGTAGATGCCTTGCTTGTAGAGGTAGACGGGAATCTTCAGCAGGAAGGGCAGGTTCCACAGTTTCTCGAAGTTCACGTCCAGATAGATGAGGTGAATCTTCGGCGAGAGCTGGTAGTAGGGCTCTTTCCCCTTGCCGTCCGTCAGGACGATGTAGATGTCGCACCCGGCTTCCTCGGCCAGGTAGTTCACTTTGGTGGTGAGCACACGTTCCACGCCGCCCGAAATGTAGAGCGACGGTGTGCAGTATACGATTTTTGTCTTGTCCATATTGTTCTCTGTCTTTTAGTCTCCGGTGCGTGGTGAGGTCACCATTCGCCGAAGGTATGTGTCATGTAGGCGGCAATCTGGTCCGCGCATTTGTCTATGTTGAAGGTGGTCTCGGCCAATCGGCGTGCGTTGCGGGCAAATTCACTCGAACGTTCTTCCGAGGCAGAGAGGTTGTCCACGGCTTCGGCCCAAGCCTGTGGGTCGTTCGGCTTCACCTTCAGTCCGACCCCGGCCTGCTCCACATCGATAGGGTGGTAGGGGTTGTCTGTCACGATGATGGGCTTGCCTAGGGCCAGGGCCTCCACGATGGAGGTGTGCCCTGTGCAGTAGGAGAGTCCCTTGGTGTTGATAGGAATCACCACCGCCTTGGCCTTCAGGGTACGCAGGGCGGTGAACGTCTGCGTGCTGTTCTGCCGGGGGATGAGGTGAATCTTCACATGCTCCGTGTCGCGCTCCTGAAGGCCACAACCGGTGTAGGCGTAAATCTCTAACCGTTGGCCAGACCGCTCAAAACCCTCGATGAGGGTGTCGTAGTCCCGATTCTCCAGTCCTGTGGAGATGAAGAAGTCCTCGTCCGTCGTCGGCTCCTCTTGCTCTGCCACGATGCGGTCGATGTAGGAGAACTGCGTTCCCCAGTGGAGGAGTTCCGCCTGGTCTTGCCGCACGAATCCGCGCTGGATGCACTCCTCCATGTTCTTGGGCGAGTGGAAGTAGACCTTGTCGAACACCTTGTAGACCCACCGGAGGTACCAGCGGTTGCTGTTCGTGATGGTCGGCGTGAAGTGCAGGATGCCGGCTAGCCGCTCGTGTCGGAGGTAGCCCATCCGCTTCGCCAAGGCCAGTAGTAGGTAAAACTTTCCCTTCAGATAGGGGAAGAATAGGAAATCGGCACGCATCTTGTGCAACTGCCGTATGTCCCGCAGCGCTCCCTTCAGACTCCCGGCCTGGGAGTAGAACGAGACCTCGGCTCCCTTCTGCTCCAGCTCGAGGGCTCCATATAGTATCTGTGACGAGAAGTCGCCCGTCCGCACCTTGTCGGCTATGTTGCTGAGGCTGTAGCCGCAGTAGACAATCTTCGGACGTTTCCCAGTCTTGACTGATTCAGTTGTTTGTTCTTCTTCACTCATGCTCTTTCTTCGATTAAAGTTCGTCTATCACCTTCTGCATCTGTGTGGTCCACGATAGGGACCGGATGCTGTCGCGTATTGCTTGCGGGTCCATCTTCAACGATTCATTGAACCGGAGGATGGACTCGATGTCCACGGGCGACTCGTCGGCCGGAGCCTTCATGATGTAGGGTCGGTCGTTGAAGTCCTCGTCGTCCTCGGAGAAGATGAAGGGGATGCCACGTGCCGCATACTCGCGGTTCTTCAGTGTCTTGATGGACTGCACACCGCTGCGGTGGCGTGCCAGACTGCCCACGGCAAAGTCGCACTGGTTGAAGCAGTCGTCCAGCTCCTGGCCGAACTTCGTGCCGTGGAAGATGACGTACTGCTGCAGGTCGTATCGCTCTACCAACTCATGGAATCCGGGGGCATGCTTGGAATCGTACATCTCCGACGGACCTATGCCTCCTACGATGTGAAAGTAGACCGTCGTCTCACGAGGTTGTTTGTAGTATTCGCCCAACCCATGGATGAGTCGATCGAAGCCGTGCCAATAGTGCACCTCGGCCACCCCTATCAAGTGAAACTCGCTGGGTGTGGCGTGTGGCATGTGTCGCCACAGGGCGATGGAGTCGAAGTCCACGCCGTTGGAGATGCGTATGGTGCGTTGCCCGAAAATCCGCTCGTCTTGACTGAAGGTGACGATGGCGTCCGTCTGCCGTGCCAACTTGTGGCGGAACAGTTGGTCTACCTTCAGTTCCAGTCGTTCCTGTAACGAGAAACCATTATACTCCTGGTCGTAGGGGTAGGTGGGTATCTCGATGGCTGTGCGCACACCCAATGCTTTCAGCCGACGGAACATCCGTATGGTGAAGGGGTTGGCATTGTGGAACGAGCGGGCGTAGACCACGTCGATGTGGTTGTCGCGCACGTAGTCCACGATGGAGTCGTAGCACATACGTTTCCGCAGGGATGCCAACCGGCCTTTCCCGAAGTTCTGCAGCACATCCTCGTCGATGTAGCGTATGCGGTCGCCGTTCGGAGCAATGTCGTAGGTGCAGACATGCACCTCGTGGCCGTTCTCCCGCAGCCCCTTCAGCTGGTAGTGTATCTTCTTGCTGATGCCGCTGTGCTCCGCGAAGCCGTGGTATACAATAAACAGTATCTTGTGTTTGTCCATTTGCCGGATAGTTGTGTTAGTTCGTCATTCTTCTGTTGGTTCGTCACCTCCGTCTCTTCTTCTCGGTAAGCAGCCGCTCGAAGAGGTCGGTCCACAGCTTCATCACGCGGTCGGGAGCGTAGCGCATGCTGTTGATCAGAGCCTTGCGCCCCATCTCCTGGCGTATCTCCTCGTGGTCTATCATGAACTCGATGGCTTTGGCCAGCTCCGTGACGCTGCCGTTCTCCACCAACAGTCCGTCCTCGCCGTTGCGGATGATGTCCGACGGACCATGCGGACAGTTGAACGACACGCAGGGCAGACCGCACTGCATGGCTTCCACCAGCACCAATCCGAAACCTTCGAAGCGCGAGCTCATCACGTAGAACGAGCTCTCGGTATATTTGTCGGCAATATTTTTCACCGGAGCGTGCAGATGCATCGTTTCGCTCACGCCCGCCTCTTGAATCTGTCGGTTGAGCGCGTCCACCAGTGTCCCCTCGCCATAGAGGTCCAGCTGCCAGTCGGGGTGGTGACGCGAGACGAGAGCCCAGGCGGGGATGAGCATGTCGTAGCCCTTCTGCTCTTCGTAGCGTCCCACGCTGATGATGCGCTTGCTGGTGCAGTCGCTCTTCCCCAGTGGGGTGTCGATAGTCACCGGGTTGGGGATGACCGTTGACTGTATGATCGGTGCCCAGCTCTCTGCGTCGTGCTCGGTGAGCAGTACCAGTGCGTCGAGCTTGCTCACCGCCCGCTCCTGCTTCTTGCGCCAGTAGTGCGCAACCTGTTTGTAGGGGAAGCCGCGTGCCTCCATCAAGTGGAAGTTGCGCGCGAAGTGCTTGGCCACGTGCGACTCGCCCACCTTCAGACTGCCGTCGTGGAGCGAGGTAAGGAAATCCATCTCGCGTCCCAATGCGGTGAGCACAATGTCCGGCTTCAGGTCAGTGAGGGTTTCCTTCAGCTTTCGCTTATATTGGGGCATCAAGGTGAAGTAGACCCACGTCCGTCCCAGCAACCCGTGGCGGTATTGCTCGCTGAAGTCGAGTCCCAAATCGATGCGCTTCACCTTAGGCGACAGTGGAAACACGTCCGGCCGTCCCGCCTGCGAGTCTGTGATGATGTACACCTCGTAGCCGCAATGCTCGGCAAAGTAGTTGGCCTTGGTGACGAGTACCCGGTCGGTTCCTCCCATGGTGGACAGGGTCGTATAGACGTATGCTATTCTCATATTACTTATATATAATAGGTGTCCGATTCAATCCACAAATGTACTACTATTCGTCGGAAATGCAAATACTTTGGGAAATAAAGAACAAAAAACTTGTATGTAGAGGGGAAGAACGCTACTTTTGCATGTAGGTGGACAGGAGGATGGCTCTAAGGCGGTTGCCTCCTGGACGAATCAACAGTACCCTTATGCAAGAGAATCCTAAAGTATCGGTCATAATGCCGGTCTACAACACGGCCCAGTTCCTTCGCGAGGCGATGGAGAGTGTGACGAACCAGACCCTGCGCGACATCGAGATCATTGCCGTGAACGATGGGTCCACGGACGGGAGTGGCGACCTGCTGAAGGCCCTTGCCATCCAAGACGACCGCATCACAGTACTCGAGCAGACCAACCAGGGGCAGTCGTGCGCACGCAATGCCGCGTTAACGCTGGCAAAGGGTGACTATATCTATTGCATGGACAGCGACGATGTGCTCCACCCCGAGGCCCTCTACCTCTGTTGGCACGCGGCTGAGGACAACCATCTAGACTTTGTCTTCTTCGATGCGGAGGTGATGGTCTCCGGCACGTACGCCTCCAAACAGAACTATTGCCGCAAGGGGTTGCTGGACGATACCCGCGTGTGGAACGGAAAGGAGCTGCTTGACTATGAGGTGGACCACTTCCTCTACCGTACCCCTGTGTGGCTCTACTTCGTTCGGCGTTCGTACCTGAAGTCTGTCTTCCCCGGATTCTATCCCGGCATCATTCACGAGGATCATCTGTTCGCCATCCCCCTGCATCTGAATGCCGGTCGTGTGATGTACCTGCCTCGTCCCTTCTTCCAGCGGCGTGTGCGCAATGAGTCCACCATGCACTCCCGCTTCACGATGCGCAACATTAAGGGCTATACCGTTACCGCGGAAGAACTGGAGGCTCTGGCCGGCGCACACCCCGAGTGGGCCGCGCTGATACGCAAGTTCCTCCGCCAGATGCTCGATGCCGTGGTGTGGGAGTCGCACCGGCTCACCTTCGTGGACAAGTGCCGCGTGCTCGCATCTTTTATCCGCCACGGATGGTTCGCCCACGTGCGGCTCCGTCAGTGGTTAGTGTTTTGGCTTAAGGGAGGACGCTGATGGCTGACCGCGTACACAAAAGTCTGCTCAATGCGAAGGTGAACTTGCTGTTCTACTTCCTTTCGCTCTTCTTCGCCTTCTTCTCGCGCGACATCTTCCTGCGCTGCCTGGGAGCCGAGTTCATCGGTCTGACAGGCACGCTGGGTAACATACTGGGGTACCTCAACCTGGCGGAGCTGGGCATCGGGGCGGCCATCAGCTACTTCCTCTATAAACCCCTGCAGTCCGGCGACAGGGAGCAGATCAACGAGGTGATGGCCGTCTTCGGCTACCTCTACCGCCGCATCGGCTACTTCATTCTGGGCGCGGGCGTGCTGCTGAGCTGCTTCTTCCCCCTCATCTTCGCCAAGGAACAGCTGGGCATGGGCATCATCTACTTCGCCTTCTACTCCTTCCTGGGCTCCTCGCTCATAGGCTACTTCATCAACTACCGTCAGATACTGCTTACCGCCGACCAGAAGAACTACCTGGTGGCCATCTACTTCCAGTCCGCCGGGCTGGTGAAGACCGCCCTGCAGATCTTCCTGGCCTACTACTGGCGCAATTTCTTTGTGTGGGTCGGCATAGAGTTCCTCTTCGGCATACTCTGCTGCATCGTGCTCAACTGGAAGATAAACAAGGAGTATCCGTGGCTTCATCCCAGCGTGAGTCAGGGCAAGACGCTGCTGGCGAAATATCCCCAGATATTGACCAACACCAAGCAGGTGTTCATCCATAAGATAAAGGACTTCCTGCTCTCGCGTAGCGACGAGATTATGGTCTACGCCTTCGTGTCGCTGAAGATGGTGGCCTACTATGGCAACTACACCATGATCATCACCAAGCTGTCGCTGCTCTTCACCTCGGCGCTCGACGGGGTGAGCGCCGGCGTGGGCAACCTGGTGGCCGAGGGCGACAAGCGCAACATGATGAAGGTCTTCTGGGAACTCATGACCATCCGCCATTTCGTGGCCGGACTGATGTGCTACAGCCTCTACTTCCTGATGGAGCCCTTCGTCAGCCTGTGGCTGGGCGACCAGTACATCCTCGACCGCACCATCCTCGTGCTGCTGCTCGTATACCTATATATAAATCAGAGCCGCGGAGTGGTGGACATGTTCAACCATGCCCACGGACTCTATGCCGACACGTGGTCCGCCTGGGTGGAGCTGGTGCTGAACGTCGGTGTCACCCTGGCAGTGGCGCTCCACTACGGCATCGTGGGCATCCTGCTGGGAAAGATTGTCAGCGTGACGGTCATCGTCATCTTCTGGAAACCCTACTACCTCTTCTCGCAGGGACTGAAGCTGCCGATAGGTGTCTATTGGAAAGGCGCGGTGAAGTACTACCTCATCTTCGCCGTCTCCTCCTTCTGCGGCAGCGTGGTGTCGAGCTATGTTCCCATCGCGCCGTCCGACAGCTACCTCCACTGGGTGCTCTACGCCCTCATCCTTGTCGTGGCCTACCTGCTGGTGAACCTCACCCTGCTCTACCTCTTTGCCAACGGTGCCAAGAGTTGTGTGACGCGCATCCGGGGCATGTTGCCTGGGCGGCGTTGATGCGCTGGCTCGGACGCCTTGTCCCCCCCTCGCTGACAGATTTCTGGGGCGGCGGATGAGGCCGTCGATGGTGACGATCGGGAACGAATTTGTTAATTGTTCCTTTTTTCTTTCCGAAAATACTTGGTCATGTCGTTGAAACTATCTACTTTTGGCGCATTAAGTTTAGACCGCACTGCCGAATGGCGGCAGACGAAGCACCATGGACAGCGTGGCCACAGCGTGACAGCGAGGCTGCAATGGCCGGTGGAGCCTGCGGGGATAGGCTACGAGAGGAAATTTTTGAATAACAATAAACTAAGACGCAAGACATGAAAAGATCATGGTTATCTATGGCGGCCCTAGCCCTCATCGCGGCAGGCTGCTCGTCCAGCGAGGACAACACCCCGCAGGGACTCGCGGACACACCCATCACGGTGAACGCTTCCGTCAACCCATTGTCAACGCGCGCAGGATACTCATCCAGTGAACTGCCCGCAAGTTTCAACCTCAAGATTACCAACAGTCAAAACTCCAGCTACAGCTACGACGTGACGATGAAACCCGCCGTGGGCGACGTGCCTTGGCTGGCATACGACGCCGAGGACAACACCAAACTGATGCTCTGGATGGACGATGAGACCACCGTGGACGTGAAGGCATCCACCTTCGCCATCTCCGACGAGGCTGTCACCTTGGAAGCCGAAGCCGACCAGACCGACGCTGCCAACGTGAAGAAGTCCGACCACCTCATGTGGAACAACGCCGCACAGAAGCCCAGTGGTGAAGGCATCCGCGTGGAACTCAGCCACGTGATGACGAAGCTCAACATCACCGTCACCTTGGGCGACCAATACGATGGCGCCACCAACCCCATCACCGCCGTCACCATCTGTGGCACCAAAGCCTCCGCATCGTTCCACCGCACCAACGGATGGACAGTGGACGCCACCGCGGCAGCTGCCGAAATCAAGGCTTTTGACCTGAAGGACTTCACACCCGTGGGCGGCGACGTGAAAAACGCCATCGCCAAGTACGAGGTCATCCTCGTGCCGCAGACCGTGGCGAAGGGACAGTTCTCGGTGAAACTCACTATCGATGGCGACCCCTACACCTGGACCTCCGACGAGGCCGTGGTGATGAACCAAGGCGAATGCCACGAACTGAAACTGGTAGCCGGCAAGGATAAAGTGGTAGGCTTCGGCTTCACTCCTATGGACTGGGTTGAGACGAGCTCCAAAGTAACAACCGATTAACGACGAAACAGATATGAAGACATTCAGTAAACTATACCTCATGGCGGCCGCCGCGCTCGGCCTGGCCGCTTGTAACAGCGAGGAGGACTTCCTCGCCGCCTTCAACGACGACCCCAACGCCGTGCACTTCAGTGTGCAGATAGGCGACAACAACATAGCTCAGAAGGAGACTAGGGTAGACCCCTTCAAGACCACCGACCCCGTGTTCGAGGCCGGAGACAAGATTTCCGTGGAGGCCGGCAAACAGAGCGCCGTCAACTACACGCTGACCGACGGCGCATGGGTGCCCGAGACCGGCAAGTACCTCCTCTGGGAGACCGATAAGAACCTGCAGTTCCGCGCCTACTATCCCGTGGTGACAGGCGCGTCGCTCACCGACTTCGCAATGCCAGCCAGCTACGCTGACGCCGCCGCATTGGAGGCTGCCGACTACATGACCGGCTCCACCACCAGCGACAAGGCCGAGAAGGTGTCCCTCGTCATGGACCGTATGATGGCACGCGTCATCGTGCAGGTGGTCGACCACAACAACCAGTACGAGAGCTTCAGCGTAAGCAGCGTCACACTGGCCGTCAACACCAAAGGCTACAAGAATGGTCAGCCCGAGGCCGGAAAGATGACCGTCACCACCCTGCCGCAGGAGAAAAACACCAAGTTCTATGCCCTGGTGGCTCCTACCACCGCCGATCCTGATTCTGTGTTCCTCACTATCAAAGGTACCGACGAGGGTGGGGTAGAGCACACCCACACCGTCACTGGCCTGGAGGCTATGACGGCAGGCATCAGCTACACCTACCAGCTGACCATCGGTAAGGACAAAGCCGAAGTGTCCAGCGTCACCGTGAAGGACTGGGCCACAGGCGACGTCATCGGTGAGGGTGAGGCTGAGATTGAGACCACTCCCGCAAATCCACGCCCCTATGCCGACCCGACCACTCTCACTATCTACACCGCTGCCGCAGGCGACATCAAGACAGATGCTACCTTGATCACCACAGCATTGGCAGGCGGCAAGACCTTGAATGTCGATGGCCCGGTTAACGACGACGATTTGATGACTATTAAGGGCAATGCCGCTACACTGGACCTCTCGAAAGCCACAATGACAGGAATAGGTAGTGAAGTTTTCAAGCAGGATGTTACTTTGGAAAGCATCACGTTGCCGGAAGGTTTGACTGGTATAGGTGACTACGCATTCTACGAGTGCAGTAAACTGAAAGACGTCACCTTACCCAGCACCTTGTCGTCATTAGGGATTTATGCATTCTACTGCACAGCATTGACTGAAATCACTTTACCAGCAAAAGTGACGGCAATTTCGAGTCGCCTGTTTCAGAACTGTACTGGACTTACCAAGGTGACTTGCCTGGGAAATGTTACAAGCATCGGAAACTCCGCTTTCTACATGTGCAGCACCACGCTTGTGTTGGATCTTTCTGCCAGCAGTTCGGCTCCGTCTGCGGGCGATACGTACATTTTTGCCAATGATACTGTGACAATCTATGTGAAGGACAGTACTGTCAAAACGAATATCGAGAAAAACGGAACTACATGGGGCAATGCACGGTCAGTAACCTGCGTAGTGAAAAACTCTTCTTCAGCTATTTGACAGACCTGACCCTCTGACACCACTGCAAGTAACATCTACACAGTTGTCCTTCCAGACACGACTGAATATAAGCGGAAGCTCCTCCAACCAGAGGGGCTTCTCTTGTAAGGTACCCTTGCATAGGACTCCTCTGTGGAAGGCTTATCTTGAAGGAAATCGACGCTCCACTCGCACGCTCCGGGGCAATGCTTCGTATGCCTTCATACAATCGGTTGTTTTGCTCTACACAATCGGTTGTTTTGCCCTACACAATCGGTTGTCCGAGCCAAAACAATCGGTTGTTTTGCCCCGAACGAAGTAATGGTCGGAGGAAACACTCTCTGCCGTTTGACCGACTATTTCGTTGTGGGTGATTTTGCTGTATCAGAAACTATTCATACATTTGCCTTGTTTAATTTTTATTCGACGTTGAACTATGAATAATGATGCACTGGAATTTGTCACATTCGCTATAGGTAGCGTAGCCGAAAGGGTGCACAAGAGCCCAGCCGAGATTTACAAGCTATTCAAACAGACAAACTTGATTTTGGGCTATTTGGTTCCCGCCTACGATGTGCTCCATACTTTCGGTCGCCAATACCTAGTGGATGATTTGTTGGACTTCATGAAAGAGAAAGGGGTGAAACTATGATGATTTGCTTTACCAACCAACGTGTCATAGACAAGTGTGTGACGTTTCTTGAGTCCATTGAAATCAATAAATAATCATTATGGAAGCGAACCGTATTATCTTAGATATGAAATATGCGCGAATCATAGAACTGCTGGCGCAACGCCTCGGTGTGACGCGTGAGGAAGCGATGGACTTGTTTTACAACTCTCCTGTTTTTGATTTGATAGATAAAGGAGTAGCGGATATGCACTGTCGTAGTGATCAATATCTGGCGGATGAAATTATACGAGAGAGTCAGGGTGAGGTTAGTTCTGCCTGTTCTCAAAAGCCTAGGCCGGAGTCTGAACTCTCCCCACAAGTACGTAGTTTGATTGGCAATGCGGCTGAGACGGATGCCGATGACCTCGATGGTCGCAATGAACGTCTGGAATATCTTATGGAAAAACATTGACCATGAAATAAAGTCTGATTTCCACTAACCCACAATAGAAACAAAAGGGAGCTCCTCCAACCAGAGGGGCTTCTCTTGTAACGTACCCTTGCATAAACTGACCTCGAAGCGAGGCTCCCCTTGAAAGAAATCGACGCTTCACCCCGCACGCTCCAAGGTAATAAAAACGATTGAAACAGGCTCAGGGCATTGCGTCCATGTTTCGTAAAGCGTAAATTCATTTCCCCGGTTAGGAAAATCTTTTTTCCTGGTAGGGGAGATGGATTTCCCTAGGCAAAGGGCATTTGTCCGAAGAATCCGTTGGCCAGGTCCTCTTGTAGGAGGCGCGTTCCGCGCCGTTGTCGATGAGGTGAAGGTGATGCTTACCCTTGCATCGGATTGCCAGTGACGCTTTCTGCGGTTGCCCTGAGTG
>CAVFUK010000007.1:0-1709 GCA_963625535.1 Anaerovoracaceae bacterium
GTTATATCAATGATAATATTATCTCTTTCTAAAGATTCCAGTCAAGTTAATCAGAGTAGCCAATACAGCGATACCCAACAGGAAATAAGTAGAATAAAGGAACATGTCTGTTATCTTCAACCAGAACGCATCGTCGTAGATACCGTCACCAGTTTTCACAGGAGCATCAGATCCCATAGCATAGGTAACCAACACCAGCACAATCAACAGAACGAAACCGATCAAAGACTTAAGCGCATTCTTTGCGTTATCTCTGAAAGCTGCAATGAACTGAGCGACAGCAGCAGCTACAGCACACAACACAGCGATGCCAAAGAGGATATACATTAAGTAGATTAATGTATCTGTGTGTTCCGGAGCGTTGTATTCTCCCCAAGGATTCGTGTATCCAACGCCGTAGAATAATGCCAATACAATTATAATAACTGCAAAGATGGCATACATCACATAGTAAGATACTTTATATGATAACTTTGCCATTTGTACTAATTATTTTTTGTATTTCAAGTTGTACTTTGTAATCATATCGAGCAGGTTGATTGTAGAATCTTCCATGTCGCTTGTCAAAGCCTCGATCTTAGAAAGGATATAGTTGTAGAATATTTGCAGAATCAATGCAACGACCAAACCGAAGATAGTTGTGATCAAGGCAACCTTCATACCACCGGCAACGACTGTCGGAGAGATATCACCTGCGGCCTGGATTTTATCGAAGGCCATCACCATACCAACCACAGTACCCAAGAATCCAAGTGACGGAGCCATGGCGATGAACAATGTAATCCATGAGCAACCTTTCTCGAGGTAACCTGACTGAACGCCACCGTAAGAAACAACTGAACGCTCAACTACGTCAACACCCTCGTCGATTCTCATCAAACCTTGGTAGCAGATAGAAGCAACAGGACCTCTTGTGTTACGGCAAACTGTCTTAGCCTCTTCTACGTCGCCTTTCTCCAAAGCGTCCTCGATACCCTTCATCAACTTCTTTGTGTTAACCTCAGCAAGGCTCAAGTAAATGATACGCTCGATGCAGAATGCCAAACCGAGAACCAATGCGATAGCAACCAATGACATGAAGTCGGCACTACCCTCGATAAACTTAACCTTGATCTCTTTGTGGATACCGCCTTCAACAACGACTGTCTCGGGTTCTGCTGCCTCAGCAGCTTCAGCGGGAGCTGCGGCCTCATCTGTTGCGGCAACCTGTTCTGTTTGTTCAGCTGCAGCAGCATTCTCGTCCTGAGCCATGACTGCCTGAGTTAATCCAAATGAAAGGATACCCATCACTGCAATAATTGCAAATAACTTTTTCATGTGTGTCTAATTTTTTAAGATTAATTAATTATTACTATTTTATTCTGTTTACTGATTTGTTTTGCGGAGAGAGGGGGATTCGAACCCCCGATACGCTTTAGGCGTATACACGCTTTCCAGGCGTGCCTCTTCAACCACTCGAGCATCTCTCCAATTAGCTTGTTTCAGAAAACGGCTGCAAAATACGAAGATTCTCCGTAACGGCAAACGTTTTCATCGGCAAATATATTCTTTTTTTTTCTTACGACCGTTATCGACCACCAAATATTGCGATAATAATTCAAATTTAAAATTCTTTAATACCCAATCAGACCGTCTACGGCGCCCCCGAAGAGGGTTAAGGCATTCAGCGATGTCTGCCGCTCCACCTCTTCCAAGGGCCGCTCATACAC
>CAVFUK010000007.1:1719-33634 GCA_963625535.1 Anaerovoracaceae bacterium
CTTACGACCGTTATCGGCCACCAAATATTGCGATAATAATTCAAATTTAAAATTCTTTAATATCCAAACGAGTCCCCTTGGCACCCTCGAAGAGGCCTATGGCGTTCCTAGAAGTCCGCTGCGCGACTTCCTCCACAGATACCTCGTAAACCCGGGCTATCTTCTCCGCTACATATATTATATAGGAGGATTCATTACGCTTTCCCCTAAAGGGCACAGGGGGCAAGTAGGGAGAGTCAGTCTCCAGCACTAATCGGTCCAGAGGTATCATGCTATGGAGCATAGCAGGCAGAGGCGATTTCTTATAGGTGACGACTCCATTCACGCCAAACAGGAAATGCTGGAACTGCAGGAAACGCTCCGCGTCGGCCACATCGCCGGTGAAGCAATGAAAGATTCCCTTCAGCGGGGAGTCGATGTAGGGTTTCATGCAGTCGTAGAGTTCGGCGAAGGCGTTGCGGCAGTGGATAATCAGCGGAAGGTCGTAAGCCAATGCCCACTGGAGCTGTTCCTCGAAGACCTTCATCTGTTCCTTCGCATAGTTTGCGTCCCAATAGAAGTCGAGTCCTACCTCGCCAACGCCCACGAATAGTCCTGGGTGCTCATCGAGACTCCGCTTGATGGCAGCCAGCTCTTCCTGATAATCGGATGAAGTGATGGAGGTCGGATGAAGACCGATGAGCGGAAAGCACCTATCGGGGTACTGCCCGCAGAGACGAAGCAGAGGTTCCAAGGTCGACAGGTCTACATTGGGCATGTAGATACGCTCGACCCCGGCATCGAACGCGCGTTGCATCACTTCCGAGCGGTCGGAAGCGAACTCGTCCATGAACAGATGTGAATGGGTGTCTACCAACATAAGGTTATACTTTACGGTGCATCAACGAGAGGGCGAACTGACGAAGGTTCTCTTTCCGCTCCGCTGGAACAGAGAGTTGGTCGAGCCGTGCCATGCCGGCAGCGAAGATGGAGTCTATCTTGCGACTGCACAACTCACGGATTCCAGTCTCGTTATAGATCTTCGTGACGGCAGAAATTTTTTTCTCAGGCAGGAAATCTTTTTTCTCTAACCACATCTGCAATTCCTCGCGTTGACGGTCGTCGGCATTGCGCAGGGCGTTGATGAGCATATAGGTTTTCTTGTTGCAGAGGATGTCGCCACCGATTTTCTTCCCAAAGGTAGCGGGATCGCCATACACATCGAGGTAATCGTCCTGCAACTGGAAGGCCAAGCCTATCTGCACACCGAAGTCGTAGAGGATGTCACAGTCTGTCGATGGAGCGCCTGCCAGCACGGCCCCGATCTTCAGACTTGCCGCCAACAGTACAGAGGTCTTGAGGCGAATCATCTCGATGTACTCGGCTTCGGTCACAACGTTGCGGGTTTCGAACTCCATATCGTACTGTTGCCCCTCGCCTATCTCCAAGGCGGTCAGACTGAAGAGGTCGAGCACTTCCTTCAAGTGCGCCTCACCGCAGCGTGCCATCAAGCGGTAGGCCAGCACCAACATGGTGTCGCCCGAGAGGATGGCCACATTGTCGTTCCACACCTTATGTACGGTAGGTTTGTTGCGGCGCATGTCGGCGCGGTCCATTAGGTCGTCGTGGAGGAGGGTGTAGTTATGGTACATCTCTATACCGAGTGCGGGCATCAGGGCCGCATCCACCTCTTCCTTATATATATTGTAAGCCAAAAGCATCAGCACGGGGCGGAGACGTTTGCCGCCGAGAGACAGCACGTAGGTAATCGGTTCGTACAAACCTTTGGGCTCACGTGAATACTTGAGACTGGCAATGCCGTCATTCACCTTTTTCAACAAATCGGACGAACTATACATCATATATTATATATAGGTATTATAGAGATAAGGTCAAAAAAAAGGCTGCGCCTTTAGGGGCAGCCTTTTATCACCTTATTCAATTAAACAAATTACTGTAATCTAAACATAACCGGTAAAGTGTATTTTACGCGCACCGGTTTACCGCGTTGTTCTCCCGGTTCCCATTTCGGCATCAGCTTCACCACGCGCACAGCCTCTTTATCAAGATAGGGGTCAACGCTACGTGCTACAACCACGTCAACAATAGAACCGTCTTTGTTCACCACGAACTGAAGGATTACACGGCCTTGGATACCATTCTCCTGTGCGATAGTCGGGTATTTGATATTCTTGCTCAAGAATCTCATGCACTCAGCGTCACCACCAGGGAACTTAGGCATCTTTTCCACAACCTGGAACACAGGCTCTTCTTCAGGCTCAACCTCCTGCACAACCACTGCGGGACCAGAGGCTACCACCTGTACGGCTTCACCCTTATCCTCAGTAGAGGCTATATCGGTTTCTTCAACGTTCGCATCATTGTCTACAATCTTCAACACTTCTTCCGCAGAAGGTGCTTGGGGCGGTGGAGGAGTCGGTTTTACCTCTTGTTGGGTAATAGGAACGATATCCTCCTCAAATGTAACTTCAACTGGTCCTTGTGCCGTCAGGATTTCTTTGTCGCGTTCACTCCATTCGAAAGCGACAAACATAGCAGCCAAAATCAGCACATAACCAATAAGCAGCCAGGTACTCTTTTTACCTTCAAGGTCTGCCTTGGGCGATTTTTTAACTTCCATAAAATTATATTTTAAAATAAGGTGTTACTCATTTGATGCAAATATACGCCTTTTATTCCACCCACCCACTCTTCCACCTCTTTTTACATGCGAAAAGGCCTAATATTTGTATTTTTTAACCCTATACGAGTCTCAATGTGGGCTACATTCTACCTGTCGAGGAGGTTCTCAACCTCTTGCGACGCAGAAGTTTTCAGTCCATCTTCTATGGTTATACGGGATGAATGTCTTACTTTTGCAAACAAAAACAAGCATGAAAAAGATTGTTATCGCCGTGGACGGATATTCGTCGTGCGGCAAAAGCACGATGGCGAAAGACCTGGCCAAGGAAATCGGTTACATTTATATAGACAGCGGTGCCATGTATCGGGCCGTGACGTTCTATTGTCTGCAACAGGGGCTCTTCAAGGGCAACGAGATAGACAAGGAGGCGCTGCGCAAACAGATTGCCGGCATCGAGATACGCTTCCACATCGACCCGGAGACGAAAAAGCCACTGACCTACCTCAACGGAGTGAACGTAGAGAGTGAGATACGCACCATGAAGGTATCGTCGAAGGTGAGCATCGTGGCCGCCATCGATTTCGTACGCGAGGCGTTGGTAGCCCAACAACAGATGATGGGCAAAGAGAAAGGCATCGTGATGGACGGCCGCGACATCGGCACCACGGTGTTCCCCGACGCTGAGCTGAAGATATTCGTCACCGCCTCAGCGGAGATTCGCGCACAGCGTCGCTACGACGAACTGAAGGCGAAAGGCGAGGAAAACAGTTTCGATGAGATACTGAAGAACGTGAAGGAGCGCGACTACATCGACGAGCATCGGGCCGTCAGTCCCTTGCGCAAAGCCGACGACGCCCTCTTGCTCGACAACAGTAACCTCACCATCGAGCAGCAGAAGCAGTGGTTGATGCAACAGTACCATAGAGTAGCTGCCGAATGATACGCATAGAGATAGATAAGGAGTCGGGCTTCTGTTTCGGAGTGACCACAGCCATACAGAAGGCAGAGACGGAACTGGCGAAAGGGAGCGAGTTCTACTGTCTGGGGGACATTGTGCACAACGGGATGGAGTGCGAGCGGCTCAAACAGATGGGACTGATTACGGTCAACCACGAGGAATTCAAGCAATTGCACGATGCGAAGATACTGTTGCGTGCCCACGGCGAGCCTCCCGGGACGTACCGCATAGCCGAGACGAACCATTTGGAGGTGGTGGACGCCACCTGTCCTGTGGTGCTGCAGCTGCAGAAGCGCATCAAGCGGGAGTATGACGCCGACATCACACACAACCGACAGATAGTCATCTACGGGAAGAACGGCCACGCTGAAGTATTGGGATTAGTAGGACAGACACAAGGCGAAGCCATCGTGATAGAGTCACTGGAGGAGGCCAAAGGACTGGATTTTCATCGCGACATCCGGCTCTACTCCCAAACCACCAAATCGTTGGATGAGTTCCGCGAAATTGTGCACTACATCGAGGAGCACATCGTGCCGCCCGCCGACTTCAAGTTCTACGACACCATCTGCCGCCAGGTGGCAAACCGGATGACAAACATCCGTAACTTTGCCGCCTCACACGACCTGATATTCTTCGTCAGCGGCAAGAAGAGTTCCAACGGGAAGGTGCTGTTCAACGAATGCAAGAAGGTGAACCCGAACGCTTACTTGATAAACGACGCGAACGAGATAGACTACGCTCTGCTCGACGGTATCTCCAGTATAGGTATCTGCGGGGCCACCTCCACGCCCAAATGGCTGATGGAGGAGTGCAAGAGGGCCATACAAGAGCACCAATAATATGTCACAAAAGGATAACGATTAACCAATTTTTATCTTTTGTCACTATAGATTTAGCTTCCTTTTGGGAACCTTCCTTGATTATTTACTATATTTGCAACGTTTTTAAATAGGTAGTTTATGGGAGAAATAAAATGTATCGGAATCTTAACCTCAGGAGGTGATGCTCCGGGTATGAACGCAGCCATACGTGCGGTGACACGTGCGGCTATCTACAACAATCTCAGAGTTAAAGGTATCTACAGAGGCTATAAAGGCCTGATCACAGACGAAATCGAGGAGTTCAAGACAGAGAACGTGAGCAACATCATCCAGCGGGGAGGTACAATACTGAAGACCGCTCGGTGCAAAGAGTTCACTACCCCCGAGGGTAGAGCCATTGCTTACGAGAACATGAAGAAGGAGGAGATTGACGCGCTGATTGTCATCGGCGGCGACGGTTCCTTGACAGGTGCCCGCATCTTCGCCCAGGAGTATGACGTGCCCTGCATAGGTCTACCGGGAACAATCGACAACGACCTCTACGGCACGGACACCACCATCGGTTACGACACCGCATTGAATACCATCTTGGATGCGGTGGACAAGATTCGCGACACAGCCACCTCGCACGAGCGTCTGTTCTTTGTGGAGGTGATGGGACGCGACGCCGGTTTCCTTGCCTTGAATGGTGCCATCGCTTCGGGTTCCGAGGCTGCCATCATTCCAGAGTTTAGCACCGAGGTCGACCAGTTGGAGGAGTTCATCAAGAACGGCTTCCGCAAGTCGAAGAGCAGTAGCATTGTGTTGGTTGCCGAGAGTCCTATCACGGGCGGTGCCATGCACTATGCCGAGCGTGTGAAGAAGGAGTATCCGCAGTACGACGTGCGCGTGTCCATCTTGGGTCACCTACAGCGCGGTGGTAGTCCTACGGCACACGACCGTATCATCGCCAGCCGAATGGGTGCCGCCAGCATCGACGCACTGATGGACGGACAGCGCAACGTGATGATAGGCATCGACCACGACGAAATCGTCTACGTACCGTTCACCAAAGCCATCAAGAAGGACAAGCCCATCCAGCCGGAGTTGGTGAGTGTCTTGCGCGAACTCTCTATCTAACAGAGCTTTCATAGTTAGTATCATACAAGCGAAATCCCCATCCGCTGACCTCAGAGGTCAAGCGGATGGGGATTTTTCATTACGCCTTGTCCCTATCATTTAGCCGGTCCCGTGACGGCAGTGTGCACGGGACTGAGGATGAAGGTGAACTCATAATCGCCATAAGGCAAACGGTATTGCTCCAGAGGCCATGCGCCCCAGCTGTTCACGCAGCCGAGTCCCATCTGTGCCTTGTCGATGCAGAGGTTGGTGAGGTCGCTCTTCTTCACCTTCTGGGAGTGACCTTGTTGTTTGGTCCATCCCTCGTCGAGCGACTCGATGGTGTAGTGCAAAGCAGATGCCGAGAAGGGAGCCTCAGCCACAATCTGCAGTCCACGTCCAGAGGCGTTCAGCATCTGCCACCAACGAATGTCGGTCTTAGTGCCTGTCTCCTGCGGACGGATGTAGGCATAGAACTGCTCGTCCACGGTCTGGCGGTAGATGCCCAAGTCGGTCACATGGTTGCGGTCGCTGTAGTTCTCTATCGGTCCGCGACCATAGTAGTTTATCGTCTCAAAGTCCTTAGGCATAGGCATCTGCATGCCAAAGCGGAACATGGGCGACACCTTGGCCTGTGCGTCGGTGGTCATCTTCTGGGTCACCTTCACAGCACCCTTGTTGTTGATGAGATAGGTCAGGTAGAGGCGGGCGGAAACACTCTTCATGTCATACTCGGCCTTCACCAGCACCTGGTCGTCTATGGTCTCCCATTGGAGGGATGTCAGCTTTATCTCCGGATTCTTCCAAGCCACGAACTTCTGTTGCAGGGATGCGCCGAAGTCGTTGTCCGTCGGTGCACGCCAGAAGTTGGGAGTCAAGGCAGCGCCTTCCTTCAGCATCTCCACGCCCGACAGCGTGTAGCGGCTCAAGTATCCATTGCTCCGGTTGAACTCCAGTGTATATTGGTCGCCACTGACAATCAGATAGTTTCTATCATTATCTTGCACCTGCGGAGCCTCCACGGGCACGTTCACCAGCACTTCGTTCTTCAGTTCCATAGCCGGCGCGGCATAGGGGTTCACCACCAGTTGGTCCTTCGCCACAGCATAACAGGCAGGCAGCAGACCTTCGGCGTTCTTCAAGCGATAGGTGACGTTGAGCAACCACTCCTTGCAGTTGCAGGTGTTGCCGATAGCCAGTTTCACCTTGGCACGTTGTTGCGGAGCCACATTGAGGTTATCCATACGTCCGCTGCGCATAGCCTGTCCATCGGCCAGCAGGGTCCATTCAAGGTAATAGGCGGAGAGGTCGCGGAAGAAGTTCTCGTTATAGATTTCCACCTCGCCGTTCTTCACGTCCACAGGAGTGGTCCAGATGTTCTGATAGTAGTAGCCCACCTCGTATGCGTGCGGGTTGGGGATACGGTCGGGACCTATCAAGCCGTTGTCGCAGAAGTTCATGTCCGAAGCGTCGTAGCGGTTGAAGTCGCCACCATAGGCATAGATGGTAGCGCCGTCTTTGCCCTTCCAGCGTACGGATTGGTCCACAAAGTCCCAGATGAAGCCGCCTTGCAGACTGGGATACTTACGGATAAGGTCCCAATATTCCTTGAAGCCGCCTTCCGAGTTACCCATGGCATGAGCATACTCGCATTGAATGAGCGGTTTGGTGGTGTCGGTGCGTTTGGCATACTTCTCCATATTATAATAGTCGGCGTACATCGGACAGTCGATATCGGTGAACTCGTTGCCATGAGCCTGCTCATATTGCACGGCACGACTAGGGTCCTCGCTCTTTATCCACCGGTAGCAAGCCTCGAAGTTGGGTCCGAAACCTGCCTCGTTGCCCAGCGACCAGAAGATGATGCTCGGGTGGTTGAAGTTCCGCTGCACATTGCGTTGGTTGCGTTCCAGGTGTGCCTTGGCGTAATCTGCGCGTTTGGCAAGTGTCTTCTCCTTGTAGCCCATGCCGTGCGACTCGAGGTTGGCCTCAGCCACCATGTAGAGTCCGTATTGGTCGCAGAGCTCATACCAGAAGGGATCGTCGGGATAGTGGCAGGTGCGCACGGCATTGATGTTGAGTTGTTTCATCAGTTGGGCGTCTTGTATCATCCGCTCGCGGGACACCACATAGCCACCGTCGGGGTCCATCTCGTGGCGGTCAGCTCCCTTGAAGAGCACTGCCTGTCCATTCACCAGTATTTGGTTACCCTTCAACTCTATCTTGCGGAAGCCCACTTTCACGGGGATTACCTCATCCGTTCCCTGCACATTGGCGCGGAGTGTATATAAATAAGGTGTCTCGGCAGTCCACTTGTTGGGGTTCTCCACCTGCATCTCCACGCTGGCGTTGCCTTTGGCCGTAGCGGTGGCCACCTGTTGTCCGGCGGCGTCGAGCAGTTCCAGGTTCACCGTGCCACTACCCTTCTGCTCCAGTTTCACGATGAGTGTACCGTTGCGGTAGTCGGCATCGAGGTCGGGAGTCACGCGGATGTCCTGTATACGCTTTTTGTTGCGGGCGTAGAGGTAGCAGTCGCGACCCACACCGCAATAGCGGAAGAAGTCCTGGTCCTCCAGGTAGGTGCCGTCACACCAGCGGAAGGTCTGGAAGGCGATGAGATTCTCCTGTCCGGGTTTCAGGTACGAGGTGAGGTCGAACTCAGCCTCCAGTTTACTGTCCTCGCTATATCCCACATAGCGACCGTTCACCCACAGGTAGATGTTGGAGGTGACGGAACCGAAGTGGGCGATGATGTCCTTGCCTTTCCAGTCGGCAGGCACCGTGAAGGTGCGGCGGTAGGAGCCCACGTGGTTGTTCTGCACAGGCACTTCGGGAGGATTGTTCTTGAACTGGCTACGCCAAGCATATCCAGTGTTCACATAGAGAGGGTCGCCAAAGCCGTTCAGTTCCCAGATTCCCGGCACGGGCATCTCGTTCCAGCCCTTGTCGTTGAAGCCCATCTTCCAGAAGTCCGTGGGCCGTTGGTCGGCATTGGCCACCCAGAAGAACTTCCAGGTACCATTGAGTGTCATGTAGTTGGAGGATTGTCTGCGGTCGCCCTGCATGGCCGCGTCTTTCGACTCGTAGGCGAAGTAGTCGGTGTGCATAGGCGCGCGGTTGACGGCATTGACCTGGGGGTCTTGCCATTCTTTAAACGTCTGTGCGTTGATCATCAGCGCTAAGGCTGCAAAAAGTCCAGTAGTGATGTGTCTTCTCATGATTGTAATCTATTATTTAATAATGTAGCGGCAAGCACACACATTCCATGTCCTCGCCGCTACAAAGATACTATTTGTCCGTATATCGCGACAGCCAATTATCGTTCAATTTAGGGCAGAAATCAACCAAGCCAGAAGGCTCGTCTCTTTCATCGGCTATATATTGGTCGCTTTTACTTCTTGTTGAAGTAGATGTCCAGTAGCTGCCGGGCAGCTACAAAGGAGGTGAGCTTGCCACCAAGCACATCGTTCTCCTTGTCCGCCAGCATCGACGAGATGGTGGGGTTGTTGTAGAAGTTGTCGCGCAACTGCTCGTTGATGGACTCATACATCCAGTATTTCGACTGCTCGTTGCGGCGATAGTCGAAGTATCCGTTGAGCTTCACGAAGTTGATGTAGCGGTCTATCATGTCCCAAATTTCTTTGATACCCAGTCCGTAGAAGCCGGAATAGGTGAGCACCTCGGGTGTCCATCCGCTCTCGGGGGCAGGGAAAAGGTGCAGGGCGTTGCGGAAGTGGGTGGCTGCCAGCTTGGCTTTCTCGATGTTGCTGCCGTCGGCTTTGTTTATCACGATACCATCCGCCATCTCCATGATGCCGCGCTTGATGCCTTGCAGCTCGTCGCCAGTGCCTGCCAGTTGGATGAGCAGGAAGAAGTCGACCATGGAATGGACGGCTGTCTCGCTCTGTCCCACACCTACCGTCTCCACGAATATCTTGTCGTAGCCGGCGGCCTCGCACAGGATGATGGTCTCGCGGGTCTTGCGGGCCACACCTCCCAACGAGCCTGCCGATGGGCTAGGACGGATGAACGACTTCGGATGCACAGAGAGTTTCTCCATGCGGGTCTTGTCGCCCAGAATGCTTCCCTTGCTGCGTTCGCTGCTCGGGTCGATGGCAAGCACGGCCAGTTTGCCGCCGCGCTCCAGCACATGGAGGCCGAACACGTCGATGGACGTGCTCTTGCCGGCACCTGGCACGCCGCTGATGCCCACGCGCACAGAGTTGCCGGCGTAGGGCAGACATTTCTCTATCACCTCTTGGGCCAGGGCTTGATGTTCGGGGCGCACGCTCTCAACCAGTGTCACCGCTTGACTGAGGATGGTGACGTCCTGTTTCAGGATGCCCTCCACATAGTCCGACACCGACAGCTCGCGTCGCTTCACACGGTGGCGACTTTTCAGGTATGGGCTGACGGTGGCGGGATGTTCTATTCCCTTGTTGACGGCCAGTCCTTTGTATTCCTCGCTATTCTCTGGATGTTCCATAGTTTGTTCCATACGTGTTGATGCTATTTGGTGACTTTTATCTTCAGTTCCAACTTCGGATGGTTGGGGTCGTTCGTTATCATCACTACTTTGTAGTCGCCCGTGCGCTTGCGCAGATAGGCCTCCTGTATCTTCACCTTCAGCTGTACCTTTGCTCCCGGAAGCACCGTGCGTTTGCCCAGATGTACGTTGATGGCAGGGTTGCTCACCTGCAGCGAGTGAATCTCCAGGTCGGACTTGCCGCTATTGGTCAGCACCACCTTGGCGACACCCTTCTGTTTCTTGCCGAGCTGGAAGTCGAGCTCCGTCTGCGAGAGGGCCGCCACCGGCGCGTTGTTCCGCTGGTAGCCTGTCAACTTCGAGAAGTCGGGCAGCAGTATGGAGGAGATTACGATCTCGTTGTCGTCGTTCACCTTATCGCCGGAGTAGCGCGACAGGTAGACCGAGGTACGCTTCAGTCCGAAGTCTGTGAGTTTGTCCGACAGGAGGGTCAGTTGCAGCTTGCCTGGCACCTTAGGTTGCAACTTCTCCGGCACCGACTTCACCTCCAAGTACGACGGCAGGTGCATCAGCACCGGCTCGCAAGCCTCAGTGGAGGTGTTCAGTATCTCCAGCTCCACGGTAGGATGTTCGCCGCGGTTCACGTCGGGGAAGTCCAGCGTGTTCTTGTTCAGGTAGAACGAACCTATCTGCACCGGATAGTCCTTGGAATAGTCCGATATCTCCGACCGCACCACACCTTTCATTATCAGGTAGATGGGCTTGGCCGAGGCGTTAGTCGTCACCTCGAGGAACTTCTCGAAATGGCCCAGCATCTTGGCGTCGTAGGTGACGGAGACCTGCGTGGAGGCGTTCGGTTCCACGGGAGTGTTGTCCCACTTCGCATCCATGCAGCCGCACGATGCTTTCACGTCGCGGATGAGCAGCGGGTCGTTTCCCTTGTTGGTCAATGTAAACGATACGGTGACTGGCTTTTTCCACAGCACCTCACCGATATTCTGTTCTGTCTCGTTGCAGAAGACGAGCGGTTGAGCCTGTGTCAACGCCGTCATTCCCAGCAACAGACATGCTATAGTGATTCTTCGATTCATAATTTCTTTCGTGATAGGGCAACAAAGGTAGAAAAAATAAAAAGAAAGCGCTATCTTTGCACGTCATTTAACAAAAAGATACGCAACTATGGGTACAGTGAAAAACTATCTGTTCATTGCTCTGTCGTTCATCGCCCTCATCGCATGCACGTCATGCCAGAGCGAGGAAGAGATGGAGAACAACATCCTCGAGGGTTATTGCTGGGAGGGTCAGCTCCCCATCTACAACTATGGAAACGAGTATTATAGCCGCTTCTACTTCGAGTCGGACGGCAGCGGTGTGGAGGAGGTCTACATCAACGGTCGCCACGACAGCGACTATCCCTTCACCTGGGGGTGGATAAACGGATACTACAGCGTGCTGCAGCTGAAGTACGGAAACCGTTGGAACGTCTCCTACTCCTGCATCAACGTGATACAGGTGAAGCACGGTCTGCTGACAGGTTACTTCTACGAGGACATCCAGGATTTCTACTACGAGTACGAGAACGGCACCTCCACATCTTACACCGACCGCTACGTGCGCCTCACCGCCAAGACGGGCGTTCACCGCTACAATAATTAAGGCTTTTCCACACGAGTTACAATCAACCGTCAGCAGAGTCATAGCTCACCGAAAATTGAGCCTAGGGTCTCGGGCATTTGAGCCTAGGCTCATTTTTCCGCAATACCTCATTCTCCGTAGAACAAGCTTTATCGACCTATAGGCAACGTGTCCTTGCAAAAGGAACTGCAGCCTATGGCCGACATAATACAGCTAAAATACGTTTAGATTCTTATTCGGGAGCATTTACCAAGGGATGGTACAACATCCGCCCACCCGAAAAATTGTTCGTCATACCCTGTCAAGCGGCTGGACTGGCTTGACAGAATATGACGAACGGAAATCTTACTTACAAAACGTAGAGCGAAGGAGACACTACCGCTGCACACGGAGCACCTGTCCGCCAGTGCGAGCACCGAAGGCAGGGGCGTAGGCGGACTGCACCTTCACGGTTCCCATCTCGTAGGAGCCTGGCATAGTCAGGTAGTAGAGACTCTCGAAGGTGTGCGTACCTTTCGTCAGTTTGTCCATATAGTACTCCATGGTGGCATCCTTTATGGCGAGATAGTAACCCCAACGGTAACCGGAATGGGTGGAGAGAGGTTCCATGCAGGAGGCACGGTTCTCCTTCACCTGGATGAAGTCCATATCGCGGTCGGCTTTCAACGTCAGCACACTCTTCACCTTGTCGCCCACCCGCAACTGCGTGTCGGCGGTCACCTTCTGCCACTCGGTACCGTTCTTCGTCGAGCGCTCCACATAGAGGTCGCGACGGATGGAGAGTCCTTCTGCGTAGGGTGCCAACTTGTCCACCTCCTCGGTGTAGCGGGCGTATACGGCTCCGTACGAGAGACCATCGTCAGCCTTCTCCACGGTGAAGGTGCGCGGTGCCTGTTGCTTAGCCGGCAGCGACAGGGTCTCCTTCACGGAGTTGAGACCGATGGTGGGCTCCTGCCCTACCCGCTCGCCATCCAGCTGCAGCTTCGGCATCGGCTTGTCCGCCAACAGGGAGGTGTTATCCAGTAACAGGGCATAGACGGCGTTGACGGTGTTCAGCGGTGTGTCCCAACTCTGCACACGCTTCTGCTGCAACAGCCATTGGCGCATCTCTGCCACTTCCGTGTCGTGTCCGCCCACCCGCTGCAGGGTCTCTATCACCATGCTCTCAGTCGGTATGCGGTAGTCGCTCCAAGTGTACTCTGCCAGGAAGGTGTCGTAGTAGCGTCCCATTTCGGGAGTGGCCACGCTGTACTCGAGCAACGTCTTCACCAGATCGACACGCAAGGAGGCGTCGGCCTCGCTGTCGAACAGTTGTGCCGCCACGGCTTTGCCGTAGATAGTCATCTTTCCGGTGGTTTCCTTCACGCGCTTCATGAAATAGTCGCTGGTCTTCTGCAACTCTTTGTCCAACGGACGTTGTGCCAAGTGGTTCAGATAGAGGTAGCTGAAGACGAACTCGCCAGGCCACCAGTAGTTCTTGTCCTTGCGCATCTCCGTCTCTATCTCCTTGGCAATGCCGTCGAGATAGCGGAATCCGTTGTCCACCATCTGGGTGCAGGCGCTGTTCATCACGCCGGTGAGGAACTTTGCACGTAACAGGGTCTCCATTACGGTGAGGGTCATGTAGCTGTTCGCCCGCATGCCTTTGTACCAACTCCATCCACCTTCGTCGGTCTGCAAGTCACGCAACTTGCTGATGTAGAGCTCTTGCTGGTTGCGCAGGGTGTTGAGATCGAACTGCTGGCAGAGGCGGCGTTGCTGTGTCTCACGGTCGGCGTCCTCCACGAAGGGAGAGGCTTCCAACAGGAGTTCCTTCAGCTCGGGGTTGCGTTGCAACTCGCTCTGCAGGGTCTCCTCGGGGGCGTTAGCGCCTTGCGCTTTCCAAGCGTCCATGAGGGTGCGGATGCGCGGATTGTGCTCCACCATCCACGTGGAGAGCAGCGAGGCATAATAGGCGGCTGAGAGCGAGCAGGCGTTGTGGTCCGAAGGCGACTCCACGGAAGGCAATGCAAGCACCGCCAACCATGCGGGGTTGCCGGTGAACTCCACAGTCAGGTGGCGGTTGGTGACCGTAGCGCTTTGGTTATTGAAGAGTTTAGAGAGGTCCTTCTTCAGCGTTCCTGGTTGTGTCATGGTCACACTGACGGCCTCCACCACGGATTCTTTCTTGTCGAGCACCGGCAGCAGGTGTTGCTCGCCGTCGCTGTATCCGTTGCCTTCAGCCACCATACGGCAGGCCATCACGGGATGGTCGGCGGTCACGTTGTAGGTGAAGGAAACAGGCAGCGTGTTCCCGGCCTTCAAACTGAAGGATTGGCGTGCCATGTGGAAAATCTTCTCCGTCACAGGGTCGAAGAGCTCCATGCGTACGGTGCCGGAAATGGACTTCTGGGTGAGGTTGGAGAGGGTCGCTG
Organism: Anaerovoracaceae bacterium; assembly: GCA_963625535.1. Lineage (GTDB taxonomy): Bacteria > Bacteroidota > Bacteroidia > Bacteroidales > Bacteroidaceae > Phocaeicola_A. The sequence goes on from CAVFUK010000007.1 coordinate 15,758, forward strand.
AGAGCGTCGCCTTGTCCCCCACCCTGAGGAAGCGCGGTAGGGAGGCTTGCAGCATGAATTCCTTGGAGGCCACCGCCAGTGTGTCGAGCACAGCGCAGTCCATGGTCTTGTTGTGGGCCAAGCCCTTCAAGTGCCAGGTGGTGAGGCTCTCGGGCAGGGTGAAGACGATGTCCACCTCGCCTTGCTCGTTAGTGCGGAGCTGGGGATAGAAGAAGGCCGTTTCGGCGAAGTTGGTGCGGGGAGAAGCATCGGTGGCACCAGCGGCAGACGCCTCTTCTTGCGGAACTACCACCTCGTTGAGCACCATTGTCTCCTTCGCCGCAGCCAAGTTGCCCGCTACGCCCATGACCACTTCTGGCACATCGCTCGCCCTTCTCAAGAACACGAGCTCCTCGTCTGCCATACTCAGTTTTAGTGCCTTGCGTGTTCCTCTGATCTTCAGTCCATATTCCATCGAGTGGAAGGGATTGAGCAGTGTCGTATAGGTCAGCTCCCGCAAAGGCAACTCGTTCAATTTGAAACCGAGGAATTGATAAATGTTGTCCACAGGAGAGACCCTCATGTTCAAATAAGGGATATTCCTATTTATATAATAAGGTATACGCCATGTTCCTGAACTGAAGTTCTTGTCTAGCGAGGCATCGTAGAGGGTTGCCATCAATTCGGCATCGGCAGGCTTCCCCTCCTTATCGAGTACCTGTAGCCTCCACTCTTCCTTGCCTCCAGCGGTCAGCTTATCACGGAAGGTCTTCCACTTCAGCCGCAGTCGTTTGTCAGGCTTCGGTTTCTCTATGACTATCTTCCTTTTGTGGAGTTTGCCTTCTTTTATGAAAGCACACTCCACAATCATGAAGTTTCCAAAATCCAGCTTATCGGGAGAGTGCATAATCCCTTTATGCAATTCATTGGACAGCGTCAGCACCGTTGCCCGGCGTTTATCGTCGCTGCCATAGTATATCGTAAACAAGCTGACATCCGTGTACGAAGTGCCAGCATACGTATAAAAGTCCTTTCCGTCATCGCTATATTCCGAATGGAGGAACAAGTCTGTGCATTCGGGCAACGTGGTGTCAGAGAGAGAGAAGAGTTTGATGTCCAGGGAGTCCATCCGCTCCTTCTCCAAGCCCTCCACCCACATCTTCATCCGATAGTTTCCCGAGGGGAGAGCATAGATGTCGTCCATATCTGTGGCGGTTCCACTCATCCGGCTGTTCGAAAGCACACGCTGCCCTGGCATCAATCGGTCGGAGTCGTCCTTCTGTAACTTGAAGATTTGGTAGCGCACTTCCCTGCTGGACTTCTGATTGGCGTAGTTCGTCAACACGAAGCGCATCTGCCGGGGATGTTCCTTTATCCAATAAGTGGGCGCTCCGGACAGACTCAACAGGTAGTTGTCCCTCGATACTTCCATGGAGCGGGATGCGGTCTGCGTCTCACCGTCAGGTGAGGTCACCTTCACTTTATACGAATACACATTGTGGAAGAGACCGATTGTCACGACAGGGAATGTGAACTGACCTTCAGAGTCCGTACGCACAGAGTCACAAGCCACTATCTCCCCACGTATGGGTCTATCAGCCTCCACGGTGTACTTCACCATAGCATCCTGCACAGGCACTCCAGTGTAGCGCGTGGCCGTACCTTTCACCCAAATGGTGTCGCCAGCCTTGTAGAACTCGGTAACCGGCTGCAACTTCACATCAAACAACGGTCGCTTATACTCCTCCACCCGGAAGTCCACACTGCCATAGGTTCCCGTTGCGACCGCTTGCACCGAAAAATAGCCATTCAGACAAACCGTCGGCAGAGCAAAAGAGGCATGGAAAGAGCCATACTCGTTGGTAGTGACCGAAGCTTCACCTATCTGCTTGTCATTGACATCCTTCAGGACAAGCGTCACAGGGAACTGGTTATTTACGCCGAGGCTATCACCCTTCTGAGAGAACACAAGGCCAGAGACGTAGACGGTCTGTCCTGGGCGATACACGCTACGGTCGCTGTAGATAGAGAGTTCCTTGTGTTCTTCGGGTTCATTCGGCTTAGCGTCTCGCACTCCATTGTGAAAGAGAGGCATACATTCGTGTCCGGGAGTATATGCCTGCATGTATGATTGTTCGTTATACTCCTCCACCTTACTGGAGCCCCACGCTACAAGCCCTTTAGAATTGGCTGTGAAGAGTCCCTTTGCCTGATTGTACTTTCCATGATGATAGCGATAGAACTGCACGTTGGCTTCCGGTATGGCTTTTCCACTCCATCGGTCCACCACCACACCCAAGGTACCGTTGTTATAGCGGTTGCCGACAATCATGCCCAAGTCATAGACGGTGACAAGGTCTTTTTTCGTTTTGCACTGTCCTTGATAGGGTTTCAGCGGAACGGCCTCGAACAGGTAATATCCCTCTTCGGGGAGGTTTATCGTCAGCAAGGTGTCCCTAAACTGCAAATCGTCCGTGGACCGCAGGGTGTAGTGTTCCGTCCGATAGAGTTTCTCTCTCCCCTTCCAATAGCTGTCCTTCGGGTTGTAACACCACACCTTGTTTTTGTCGCCCACATCCAGTCGGTAGATCTTCAGGTCGAAGGCTGTCAGATTCTTGTAGGTCACCTTGAAGGTTTCGTCCTTGCCGGGATAGAGGTCTTTCAGATAGAGCAGCAAGGTGGTCTCCGTCAAGCTCTGCTTCAGGTTCTTCAGCTTGTTGATGCAGGGATACTTCGGATAGCGACCGATGGCCTCATCCAGTAAATTGAAAGCTTCCAAAGGGTTGTTGTTGGCCCTAAGTTTGTCGCTTAGCTCGTAGTATGCCTCAGCGATTGTCTCCACATCGCCATAGTCGGCTATCAGCTTGCGGTAACGCTCTTCGGCGCTGGTGCCTGCCATCTGTTTGCTGATGGAATCTACCGTTACCAACACGTAGGCTTCGCGCAACCCACGGGAAAGGTAGTACTGTTGGAGGTCCTTATAGATGGGATTGACTGCCTTCTGGTTCTTCGCTCCTACGAAAATACGTTCATGATTAAGCAATCGTATCGCCCGCCGTGCCAGCACGGGATACATGCGGTTCTGCTCGTAGCGGAGGCTGGCATCGCCCATCTCCACCATGGGGAGGAAGTCTTTGGCGGAGCGGTTGCCAAGGGCATTCATGGGTTGCACCGAGCGCAGGAGGTATCCACGCCAGTCGGCGGTGCGGTCGTACCGCTGGCAGATCTCGCCCAAAAGGCTATAGAGCACAGCGGCGTTCACGGAGTCCTGTTCCTCAACCGCCCAGAGCTTCAGGCCTTCGAGGTCGGTCTGCAGACTGTCTTCTGAGATGCGGTGGCGTGCGTCCGTCATCACCAGATAGGATTTCATCATCTGTGGGGCGTTGTGTTCCTTCTGCGCCTTTTGGTAGATGGCGAGCGCCGATTGGGCCGCCGACTTGGGCAGGTCTTTCTGCAGGTTCGTCTCCACTTGCGCCCAAAGTTTCTCGTACGACTGTGCCTTGGCGGCAGGCGTTCCCCACCCTAGGCAGCAGACTATCGAGGTCAACAAAATGGTATATTTCATATTCGTACCTATTTAATATTTCCTACAAAAATAGAGAATCGCCTCTTTACGCCACGCACAATTCCAAATAAAAAAGCATAAAGAGCTGATATTCCGTTCGGAGAGCAATCTCATAAGGGAAGCATCATCAAAGGGGAGGCACAGCAAGCGGCTCTCACCGCTCGGCTTCTCGTTCCAGCGGGATGCCGAGTTATCGCCGTCAGATGCCTTCTCAGCGAAATATCTCGGCAAGCGGCGGAAGCCTAGATACTAATGGATATCCCCTAGATACAGAGCGGGCTGCCCCTCCCACGGCAGCAGGAGAAGCAGCCCGTTTGTGCTATGTCGTCAGCAAGCAGCGGTGTGCTTGCGGGTGAGTCATGCTTTCTTCGGAGTGTTGGCAAGCGTAGCTACCAGGAAGTCGTAGAACTTCGCCACGGAAGGTATCAACACACGCTCAGCGGGTGAGTGGGGCGACTGCAACGTCGGTCCGAAGGAGATCATGTCCAAGCCAGGCATGGTGGCACCGATGATGCCGCACTCCAGTCCGGCGTGGATAACCACCACACGAGCCTCCTCACCAAACTGCTCGTGGTAGGACTTCACCATCGCCTTCAGGATGGGCGACTCCATGTTGGGATCCCATCCGGAGTAGCTTCCGGACATCTCCACCTTCATGCCTGCCATGGAGAAGCAGCTCTCCAGCGAGGTTGCCAAGTACTCTTTCATGGAGTCTGCCGAGCTGCGCACCAGCATCTGGAACGTAGCCTCGCCGCCGCCGATGTTGATGATGGCAAGGTTCGAAGAGGTCTCCACCGTATCGGGCTTGGTAGGAATCATACGCATGATACCGTTCTGGCAAGCGAAGATGGAGTCCACCAGATTGTCCTGAATCTCCTCGGGCACCTCCGTAGCGGGCAAGGCCACCTTCTCGGCCTTGAAGGAGATAGGTGTCTCGGTTGCCTGGAACTCTTCGTTGAAGAGTTTCTCGCAGTATGCCACCAAGTCCATCACATCCTCTTCGTTGTCGGCGGGCAGGGTGATTACCACCTCACACTCACGCGGGATGGCGTTGCGCATGTTGCCGCCGTTCCAGCTCACCAAGCGAGCCTCGTCCGAAGCGATGGCCTCGCGCACGAAGCGCACCATCAGCTTGTTGGCGTTGGCACGTCCCTGGTTTATCTCCAAGCCGGAGTGTCCGCCGCGCAGACCTTTCAGGGTCACCTTCAGGGCGATGTCTTCGGGGTCGGTCTCCACCTCTTTATACTGCAGGGTCGCCGTCACGTCCACGCCGCCTGCGCAACCGATGAAGAGCTCGCCCTCGGTCTCGGAGTCGAGGTTGAGCAGAATCTCTCCATGGAGCTCGCCGGCCTTCAAGCCGAAGGCACCGTACATGCCTGTCTCCTCGTCGGCGGTGATGAGGGCCTCCAGCGGACCGTGCTTCAGGCTCTTGTCCTCCATCACAGCCATGATGGCGGCTATGCCCATGCCATCGTCGGAGCCCAGGGTGGTGCCGTTGGCCTTCACCCAGTCGCCGTCGATGATGGTCTCGATGGGGTCTTTCTCGAAGTCGTGTACCTTATCGTTATTCTTCTGCGGAACCATGTCCATGTGTGCCTGCAGGATGACTCCCTTGCAATCCTCCATGCCCGGCGTAGCGGGCTTGCGGTAGATCACGTTGCCGGCCTCGTCGAGGACGGTCTCCACGCCGATGCTCTTACCATACTGTACCAAGAAGTCCTGCACACGTTTCAGGTGTCCCGATGGACGTGGAACCTGTGTGAGTTCATAAAAGTGCTTCCACACGTTCTGTGGAGCCAAAGACTGAATTGTGTTCATAAGCTATTAGTTTTATTAGTGAACGGCAAAGCCGCCATTCCGTAAATTCCCAACAAAATTATCAATAAAGTTTGTATTCCATGCACCAGAAGGGCAAATATTCCCGCCTCCTCTTGTCCCACGCCATAGAGCACCATCATGGAGATGACAGCGAAATGCCACGGCCCAGCGCCGTTGGGCGTGGGCACCACCACGGCGATGCTGCCCACCACGAACATCACCATGCCTGCCATCAGGCCGAGCTGCGCGGTGAAGTCGAAGCAGTAGAACGTGAGGTAGAAGTGGAGCACGTAGCACACCCAGATGCCTATAGTATGTAATAGGTATAGCGGAGGGTTCTTCACCTTGCGGATGGAGAGCACGCCTTCCCAGATGTTTTTCATCATGCCCTTCACACGGCCCAGTATCGCCAGGCGTTTCACCAGCAGGTAGACCAGCAGGCAGATAGCCAACACGCAGGCCACGATGATGTAGAAGTTGGCGGAGGCGAGCTTGTCGCCTATGTTGTGGAAGTCGGTGCCTGTCTCGTGAAAGAAGGAGCGGAACACGTTCATCTGCGACAGCAGCACGGCGCCGGTGATGAGCATGGCGCACACCATGTCGATGAGTCGCTCCGTCACCACCGTGCCCACGGACTTGGCAAAGGAGACGCCGTCGTAGCGGGAGAGCACCGCGCAGCGGGAGAGCTCGCCAATGCGGGGAATCACCAGGTTGGCGGCGTAGGAGATGAAGATGGCGTTCACACAGTTGGCCGTGCGGGCATGCTCGCCCATGGGCTCCAACGCGAGTCGCCAGCGCCATCCACGCAACACGTGGCTCAGCACCCCGAAGACGAGGCTCAGCAGCATCCACCCGTAGTCCATGCCGTGGAGCAACACGTGCTCCACCTTCGCCCAGTCGAAGTCACGATAGGTCCAATAGAGTATCGCGCCGCCCAGCAGCAGCGAGAATGCTATCTTCAATATGGAATAGACAACCTTTTTCAACTATATCCGCTCCTAAATAAATTGAATATTGATATTTAATTGTACCTTTGCACGCTGCAAAGATAGTAGGATTAAAGAACATTGTCATACTAAAATCGAGAATAAATCTATGGGAACAGTCAGACCAAAGAAATTTCTAGGGCAACACTTCCTGAAGGATCTCAGTATCGCTCAGGCCATTGCCGACACCGTGGACACCTGTCCCCAAATCCCAGTCCTGGAGGTGGGACCTGGCATGGGCGTGCTCACCCAATACCTGCTGCCCAAGCAACGGCAGCTGAAGGTGGTGGAGATTGACTCCGAGTCCATCGACTACCTGCAGGAGAACTTCCCCGAGCTTGGCGACGGCCTGATAGAGGGCGACTTCCTGCGCATGCGGCTCGACGAGCTGTTCGACGGCCACCCCTTCGTACTCACAGGCAACTATCCCTACAACATCTCCAGCCAGATATTCTTCAAGATGCTGGAGTATAAGGAGCTGATACCCTGCTGCACAGGCATGATACAGAAAGAGGTGGCCGAGCGCATAGCGGCAGGGCCTGGCAGCAAGACGTATGGCATACTGAGCGTGCTCATCCAGGCATGGTACCACGTGGAGTATCTGTTCACGGTGAGCGAGCAGGTCTTCAACCCACCGCCCAAGGTGAAGAGCGCCGTCATCCGCATGACACGCAACGACACCACCTCGCTGGGCTGCGACGAGAAGCTGTTCAAGCAGATCGTGAAGACCACCTTCAACCAGCGCCGCAAGACACTGCGCAACTCCATAAAGCCCATCCTCGGCAAGGAGTGCCCGCTCTGCGCGGAAGAGATTTTCAACAAACGTCCCGAACAACTGTCGGTGCAGCAATTCATCGAGCTGACCAACAAGGTGCAGCCCTACCTGCAGGCAACGGCGGACAACAGCAAGTGACAGACCTATGGAAAAAGAACAAGTGAACCGTATAGAGGAGCTGCTGGAGCAGAAAGACACAGCCGCCCTCAGCGAGGAGGTCGCCACCCTCCACCCCGCGGACATCGCCGAGCTGTGCGACGACCTCGACCCCGAAGAGGCACGCCAGATATTCCACCTGCTCGACAACGAGACGGCGGCCGACGTGCTGGTGGAGATGGACGAGAACACCCGAAAGAAGTACCTCGACGTGCTCCCCTCGGAGACCATCGCCAAACGCTTCGTCGACTACATGGACTCCGACGATGCCGTGGACATCATGCGCGACATGGACGAGGAGAAACAGGAGGAGGTGCTGTCGCACATCGAGGACATCGAGCAGGCAGGCGACATCGTGGACCTGCTGAAGTACGACGAGGACACCGCCGGCGGTCTGATGGGAACCGAGATGGTGGTGGTGAACGAGAACTGGAGTATGCCCGAGTGTCTGCGCGAGATGCGCCTGCAGGCCGAGGACATGGACGAGATATACTACGTCTACGTGGTGGACGACGACGAGCGGCTGCGCGGCGTGTTCCCGCTGAAGAAGATGATCACCAGCCCCTCGGTGTCGAAGGTGAAGCACGTGATGAAGAAAGACCCTGTCTCCGTGCGCGTGGACACCCCCATAGAGGATGTGGTGCAGATCATCGAGAAGTACGACCTCGTGGCGCTGCCCGTGGTAGACAGCATCGGGCGCCTTGTAGGCCGCATCACCGTGGACGACGCCATGGACGAGGTTCGCGAGCAAGCCGAGCGCGACTATCAGTTGGCATCCGGTTTGTCCACCGACGTGGAGACGCACGACAACGTCTTCCGCCAGACCACCGCTCGCCTGCCGTGGCTGCTCATAGGCATGATAGGCGGCATAGGCAACTCCATGATATTGGGCAACTTCGACACCACCTTCGCCGCCCACCCCGAAATGGCGCTCTACATTCCTCTGATAGGTGGCACCGGCGGTAACGTGGGAACACAGTCCTCCGCCATCGTGGTGCAAGGCTTGGCCAACAGCTCGCTCGACTCCGAGAACACCATCAAGCAGGTGGCCAAGGAGTCCGTGGTGGCCCTCATCAACGCCACCATCATCTCCATGCTCGTCTATGTCTACAACTTTGTACGCTTCGGCAGCATGGCCACCGTCACCTACTCCGTCTCCATCAGCCTGTTCGCCGTAGTGATGTTCGCCTCCATCTTCGGCACCCTGGTGCCCATGACGCTCGAGAAGCTGAAAATAGACCCTGCCATAGCCACAGGGCCCTTCATTTCCATCACCAACGACATCATTGGCATGATGATTTACATGGGTGTGACGGTACTTTTAGCATGATTTTTTGAAATATTCCGCCCATCTTTATGATTTTTCGAAAATATTGCCTTAATTTGTCACCACTAAACATTTAGGGTTAACCCCAACTAACAAACTACAGATGATGACGGACACTCACGACACCCAGGAGGCCTTGCAACAAGACCCCATGGAAGCAGACAAGGCACAGGTGGCATCCCCCCAAGACGCCGCGCAAGCTGCCACGGAAACCGACGCTACGGCTATCGAAGCGGTAGAGACAGAAACGGAGGCCAAAGCCCCCACATTCGTCGCGCCCAAGAGCAAAGCGGAGGTGATAGAGCGACTGAAAGAAATCGCCCAGGAGACTGAGAACTTAAACAAACAAGAGGTCGACCTGCTGAAGCAATGTTTCTACAAGATGCACAACGCCGAGGTGGAAGCCGCCCGCAAGGCATTCGTCGACGGTGGCGGCGAGGAGAGCGCTTTCGTGGCCGAGCCCGACGCCCAGGAGGAGGAATACAAGAGCGTCATGGCGGAGATAAAGCGCAAACGCAGCATCTACAACCAGGAGCAGGAGCGCCTGAAGGAGGAGAACCTGCAGAAGAAGCTCGCCATCATCGACCGTCTGAAGGAGATTGTGGAGAGCCCCGACGGCGCCAACAAGTCGTACAACGAGTTCAAGCAGCTGCAGCAACAGTGGAACGACACGAAGCTGATACCTGCCGGCAAGGTGAACGAGGTGTGGAAGTCGTACCAGATGTACGTCGAGAAGTTCTACGACCTGCTGAAGCTCAACAGCGAGTTCCGCGAGTACGACTTCAAGAAAAACCTCGCCATCAAGACGGCCCTCTGCGAGGCAGTGGAGAAACTGGCCGACGAGCCCGACGTCATCTCCGCCTTCCATCAGCTGCAGAAGTTGCACCAAGAGTTCCGCGACACAGGCCCTGTGGCCAAGGAGCTCCGCGAAGAGATATGGACACGCTTCAAGGCGGCGTCCACCGTCATCAACCGCAAACACCAGGCACACTTTGATGAACTGAAAGAGAAAGAGCAATACAACCTCGACCAGAAGACCGTAATCTGCGAGATTGTGGAGGCCATCGAATACGACCAGCTGAAGAACTTCTCCGACTGGAACACCAAGACACAGGAGGTCATCGCCCTGCAAGCCAAATGGAAGACCATCGGCTTCGCACCGCAGAAGGTGAACGTGAAGATCTTCGAGCGCTTCCGTGCCGCCTGCGACGACTTCTTCAAGCGCAAGGGCGAGTTCATCCGGACCGCCAAAGAGCAGTTCGCCGACAACCTGGAGAAGAAGAAAGTCCTCTGCGAGAAAGCCGAGGCGCTGAAGGACAGCACCGACTGGAAGGAGACGGCGGACAAGCTGACCAAGCTGCAGAAGGAGTGGAAAGCCATAGGACCTGTGCCGCAGAAACACTCCGAGGCCATCTGGAAACGCTTCATCGCCGCTTGCGACTACTTCTTCGAGCAGAGGGGCAAAGCCAGCTCGTCGCAACGCTCCGTGGAGCAGGACAACCTGGCACGGAAGAAGGAGATCATCCGCAAGCTCAGAGCCGTCGACACGGACAACGCCGACGAGGAGACCAACGACCAGGTGCGCCAGTGGATAAAGGAGTGGAACGAAATAGGCCACGTGCCCTTCAAGGAGAAGGACCGCCTCTTCGATGAGTTCCACAGTCTGGTGGACAAGCTCTTCGACAAGCTCAACATGAACGCCTCGCGTAAGCGGCTCAACAACTTCAAGTCCAACATCAACGCCATCGCCGACAAAGAGAGCAACTCCCTCTACAAGGAGCGCGAGAAACTGGTGCGCAACTACGAGAACATGAAGAGCGAGATACAGACCTACGAGAACAACTTGGGATTCCTGAGCAGTTCATCGAAGAAGGGCAACAGTCTGTTGAGCGAAGTCACCCGCAAGGTGGAGAAACTGAAAGCTGACCTCGAGATGGTGTCGGAGAAGATTCGCATCATCGACAGCCAGCTGGGCAAATAGAATTCATTTCACTAATTATAATTACACTAGGTCCGCCTCCGTCACTGTGACAGCCACGGGGCGGACCGATTTTTTTGAGGTTTCCTGCTGATGATGGTTTCCAACAAAATGGATTCTAATCCACCATTCCCAAGAAGTCCTTCAGCTCGTAATATCGTTTCAGATTCTCTTGATTTTGCAAAGCCACATCTTCGTCAGATTGTTCATAAGGAGAATTGGATATCGACGCGCTGGAATATCCGTCGACCTCTTCCACCGATATAGTGATTTCGTCCTCATAATCCAATTGAATGTTGGTCCATCTGTACCCTATATTGTTTTTAAAATCAGAGCCACTAATATTCAAGCGGATATTTCCGTCCATTTCTTCCAAAATGACGGTTGTGCTAAATTCATCAAAAGGTATAACTACCTCTCTATCTTTAAATCGTATTTTTATTCCGTTCATCTCAAATCAATCCTTTAGACGATAATATACCCTTAAGTGAGTTATACTCTCTGATTAAGGTCTCTCGGTCTTTGCGGGTCACCTTCTCGGGTTCCGAGCTATTTTCAGTTTGCGAAAGGCGAATCCGTACCATATCTCCAAGTCTCAAGTCTTCAGACAAAAATTTTTTCTTTTCCTCCAAGCCACACGCCGTCACACTAACGAATGCCGAATTTGCATATCCACCGACTATCACGTCTATTTTCCCTTCGGTAGATGCAATGTGCAGAGTCCTATCTTTAAATATTATTTCCATCAGGTCTATTATTTATAGGTACAACGACACAGTCAGCTGCACCCTTTGAGTAAATGAATTCTTTATGGCGCAAAGTTAATCAGGATCTTGAATATACAAAAAAACAAGGGAGAAGAAACGTCACGCTCCCTCCCCCTCTAAGCAAAAGACAAACAACTAAAGCCAGATTGGCTCAAAAGACTATTTAATGCCCTCCAACGCGCGTTTCGCTACGGCGTGGTCGGGGTCTAAAACCAATATCTTGTTCCAGTAATTCTTCGATTCGTCATAGTTCTCCACCACCAGGTAGTAGTAGCCCAGGTAACTGTAGCACTCTATCAACACCTGGTTGTAGCGAGGGTCGTTCTTCTGTAGCAGCGTAGCGATGACGGCCTCGTAGTATGGCTTCGCCAGGCCGTCGGTGGTCTCGGGGTCCAACGCCGAGTTGGCACGCGCACGCCAGAAGTTGCCCAGGTGGCTGTCAGGTGCCTTCTCCGCCACGATGGCGAACACCGAGTCGGCCTGTCGCAGGGCCTCACGACGCTCATCGGGTGTCACCACAAGCGTGTCAGCCGAAGTGCCGGCGGCATAGTAGAGTTTGCCTAGGCGGAAATCCACGTCCAGCGAGCGCTCCTCCTCGGGTAACTTATCGAGATAGGTGCGGTAGGCCTCTATCGCCTCGCCGTACTTCTCACCGTCGGCGTATGCCTCGGAGATGGCTTTCCACAGGTCAGTCTTCGTCTCGTCGGCCTTCAGGGCGTTGCGGTACTGCTCCACGGCCTTGTCATACTGCTTCAGCTGGTGGTAGAGGGTGCCGTGGTAGCGATAGTCGAGCGACGAGAGTTCCTCCTGGGGACAGTCGGCGAAAAACTTGGCCGCCACCTCCAGCGCATGGTCATATTGCTTCAGGTCCACGTAGTTGTAGAGCGCCAGGCGGCGGAAGGTCAGGTTGTCGGCGTTCTGCTGGAGGCCCTTGTTCACTATCGCCAGCGACTCGCCGAAGTCCTGGTTATAGAAGAGCGAGAAGGCATACTTTGCCAGGTCGTCCTCGGTTGCCACGTCGGTGTGGATGAAGCGTGGATAGAACTCCAGGGCCTGCCGCAGGCGGTTGCTGCAGTAGTAGACGTCAGCCAGCTCGCGGTCCACCGCCGGATTGTCGGGCAGCAGGGCCTTCAGTTCCTGCAGCTTGGCAATCACCATCTGGGGGTTGCTGCGCTTGTAGACCGTCGCGTAGCGGAAGTAGGCCTCGGCGCACTGGGGGTCGAAGTAGATGGCTTGGTCGTAGGCCTGGCAAGCCGTGCCCACGTCTTTCTTCGACAGGGCGATGTCGCCTGCCAGCAGGTAGACCTGGGCGCACTTGTTGTCCAGCTTCTGGGCGGCCTGTCGGTAGGTGTCGGCCTTGTCCGCCATGCCGGCGTTCAGGTAGCTGCGTCCGATGGCCAGCTGCAGCGCCACGTCCTTCTTGTTCTTGCCCTTCAGCAGCTGCTCCACGTAGGGCTGTGCCGTCTCGGGCGCCTCCTTCAGCATCTGGTCCAGCTTGGCCACCTCACTGTTCCACGGGCTTCCGTCGGTCTGTGCCCACAGTGAGGAGAGGGTCACAAACGCCGCTAATAATGTAATCGTAAAATGTCTCATCATAACTCTTTCAGTTTTAAAATATCGTTTATTCGTCCTTCACATGCACCACCCTCACCGGCTGCGTGGCAGGCACCAATCCCGACTTGAGGATGATGCGCTGTCCCCTGTCCGATGTGAGGAACATGTAGAAGCCCCACGGCAAGGCGTTGCGGGGATCGTTCAGCAGCAGGTAGATGGGGCGTGCGAGCGGATAGTTGCCGTAGAAGAGATAGGCCTGATAGGGCTTGTAGCTGTTCTCGCGGGTGGCAGGGCGCTGAGCGCTGACGGCCATCACCCTCACCTCGTCGCGGAAGGTCAGGTGCGTGGAGTCGTCCTTGTTGCCAAGCCAGTTGACACCTATCACCCCTATGGCGTCGGGCGTGCGTGCCACGTAGTTTATCACCTCGGCGTTGGTCTGCACGGCCTTCACCTGCTCCTTCGCCAACGGTGCGCCTTGGCAGATGGAGTCCATCATCCAGCGCACGGTGCTTGAGTTTTGGTTGTCGAACACCATCGTCAGCTGTCCCAGACGGCTCTCGGGGTAGAGCTCCCTCCAGCGTGTCACCTTGCCGGTGAGAATGCGCACCACATCGTCCACACAAATCAGTGTGTCAGGGTTCTGGCGGTTCACTATCAGCGCCAGTCCGTCGGTGGCCACCTTGGTCTGTTGTGGGAAGAACTTGCGGCTGTGGAACGAGAGGAGCTCCTCCTGCGTCAGCATGCGTGTGGCGACTGCCAGGCGCACACTGTCGCGCAAGAGGAGGTTCACTGCCTCGCGTTCGGTGACAAACCGCGGGACGATGCCCACCAACGGATATAAACATTCAAACACATCAATCTCCTCCTGCAGGATGGGCTGGAAACTCTCGTCCACGGCGATGCTTATCACCCCCGAGGTGTAAGTGTCCGTCCGCCCGTCCTTGGGCTTGGAGCCACAGGCCGCCACGCCCACCGCAAGCAATCCACCTATTATAGTCTGCCAAACGCGCATACGCATCTCTGTCTCTTACTGTAGTCTGAACACGATGGGGACGGTGTACTTCACCGCCACGGGCTTGCCGTTCTGCTTGCCAGGTATCCACTTGGGCATCAGCGAGAGCACGCGCACGGCCTCCTTGTCGCACGAGGGGTCGAGCTGGCGCAGCACTTGTATGTTCTTCACCGTGCCGTCGCTGGAGACCACGAACTGGCAGATCACCTTGCCGGAGATGCCGTTCTCCTGCGCTATGGCCGGATAGTGGATGTTCTTGGCCAGGAACCGCATCAGCTCCTCCTGTCCGCCTGGGAACGAAGGCATCTGCTCCACCATGTCGAACACGGGCTCCTCCTTGGGTGTGCCCTGCACCACTATCTCCTTCAGGTCGGCAATGTCCTGTCCGTTTATCTCGTCGTTGCCCTTCACATCGGCTATGGAGATGCCTGCCTTGGCGGTGTTCAGCTCCTCCTGGCTCTTCATCTCGTCCTCCTCGGGCACCTCCTCGTCCTTCTTGATGACAGGGGCGGTGAACTTGATGGAGCTCTTCACGGCCTGTGGTGGCGGTGCCACCTTCTCCACCCGCTTAAACTCCTCTTGCTTCACCTCGGGTGCCTCCAGCTCGGCAATGGTGGTCACCTCGGTGATCACCTCGCGGTGCTTGGGGGTCGCCCAGCGCACCAGGGTAGGTATGCAGAAGGCGAAGGCCACTATCAGCACCACTATCAGCATGGACAGGTTGTGGCGTTTGGGCGAGTCCAAGCGCATCCTGTAGGCTCCGTAAGCTTTGTTCTTGTCCTGGAAGATAAGCTCACACCATGCGTTCGATGTCAAATCTATATTTGCCATAAGATTCATTCTTTATTTTAGTTGTGACACACTTCTCATTCCTGGACCGACAACGCTCCCTTCTGGGCGAAGTTGTTTATCAGGAACTCGTCTCCCTCGGCGATGTCGGTTATCACGTACTTGCCGATGTTGCATATCTGCATCTCGTCCAGGGCGTCAATCAGGTTCTTGTAGGTCGACTTGTCCGTCGCCTTGATGATGACCACCGGGGTGTTCTTGGCGTTCTTTATCTCGGATACCTGTTTGGTGTATTCCTCCTCGGTGATCTTCAGGTTGAGCTTGTCCTGCTTCAGGGCCTTCACCTTGCCCACTGCCACGGCGTTGCGCTGCAGCAGCATGGCTCGCAGTCCGTCGGCGTCGTACGAGGTCTCCTTCAGCGAGGTGTAGTCGGCGTAGTTGGGCTCACCGTCGTAGTAGTAGATCTTGTCGTCGGCGTCCAGCAGCAGGGTGATGGCCTGCGAGGCCTTCACTTTGTTCTGTTGATCCTCAGTTATGTCTTTGTCGTTCGTCGGCATGCTTATCTCCATCGTCTGGGGTTTGCTCAGCGATGTGCAGAGCATGAAGAAGGTAATCAGCAACATGTTCATGTCCACCATGGGGGTGAAGTCCACCCTCACGGTCATCTTCTTCTGCTTCGAGGCGTTCTTCTTGCCGTCGCTTTGAACTTCATTACTCATAATTCGTAGCTTCGTTTTAATGGTTTACTCATTCGTCGGGGATGGTCTTCAGGGAGGTTATCAGGTTGTAGCGGTTCTCCCTGAGGTCCTGCAACGAACTCATCACGTTCTTTATCACAGCGTAGGGCGTCGTCTGGTCTGCCTTGATGGCGATGCGCAGGTCGCGGTTCACGGCTCGCGCGTTGCGCACCCACACCTTGAACTGGTTGTCGGTGCTGTCACACGGTATGCCCAGGCCCTTCAGCGCCTCGTCGCGTTGCTTCTCGGGCAGGTCGAGGAAAGCCTTCAGTTTGCCCACAGGCACCCCGAACGTGGGTGCCACCATGAAACGCTTCGTCTGCTCGGGCGTGAACTGCATGCCGTACTCCTCGCCCACGGCCTCCAGCACGGCCCTCATGTCGGACTGCTTGTCGAGGCTCATGAAGATCTTGCCGTCGGCGTCCACCAGAATCTGCAGCACGTCCGTCTCGGGAATCTTTATCTCCGACACGGAGGCAGGGGTGGTCACGTGCACAGGCTCTTTCTTCACAAATGTGGAGGTGGACATGAAGAATGTCAGCAGCAACACGGTGACGTCGCTCATCGCGGTCATGTCGATGAACGTACTTTTCTTCTTTACTTTCGGTCTACCCATAATTCATCCTCCTATTAGTAAAGAATCACTTGTGGGTAGCGGCGAAGGTCTGCACGATGGAGAATCCCACCTCGTCGAGGCTATACGTCAGCTTGTCAATCTTGTTGGTGTAGTAGTTGTAGGCGATGACGGCCAGCGCACCTGTGAGGATACCGAAGGCGGTGTTGATCAATGCCTCGGAGATACCTTGCGACAGGGCCACGGAGTCGGCTCCACCACCGGCTGACAGGGCGGCGAACGAACGTATCATACCAATCACCGTTCCCAGCAGTCCCATCAAGGTTCCCAGGGTGGTGATGGTGCCTATCACGGGCAGGTTCTGCTCCATGGTGGGCAGTTCCAAGGCTGTGGATTCGTCGAGCTCTTTCTGTATGGCCAGCAGCTTCTGTTCCTTGGTCAGAGTGGTGTCGGCTTCCATCTCCTCGTACTTGCGCAGGGTGGCTGTCACCACGTTGGCCACCGAGCCGCGCTGTTTGTCGCACAGGGCGTGGGCGGTCTTCATGTCGCTGGCGGCCAGGGCGGCCTTGATGTTCTCCACGAACTTCACCAGCGAGCCTTTGCCGAAGGCGGTGCGCATGGCGAAGTAGCGCTCTATGCTCAGGGCGATGACGGTCAGCAGCAGCGTCTGGATGACAGGCACGATGATGCCGCCTTTATATATAGTGCCCAGGAAGTTTCCCGGCAGAGGCTGGTTGTTGGGGTCGTTGTTCATGAAGTTCTCGGGGTTGCCGAAGAGGAAGTTGTAGATGCATACGGCGATGACGAAGCAGCACAGAATCACCAGTCCGGCGGACTTAATACCCTTGAAAGTAGTTGTTTTCTTTTTAGCGTTCACAGTTTCCATAATCCTGAATGTTTTTGTTGTTTTTTGTTTTGGTAATTAGATAAAATATTTTGAAGTTCTCGGTAGAGTGTACACTCCCCTTGCGCGCCCCCAGCGGGTGGTTGCGCACTGCTCTGAGTTCAGGGTCCTACCGTGTAGGGTTGCCCGAGACTGTAGCTATATACGACACACCATACATAGCTACAGGTTCAGAAAACAAATAGTAATTGAATGGAAACTGACCGCTAAATCAGTATGCGTCTTAGAGCGAATATATAATAGTCGCTGCAAGTTTGTAGATTACGAACCGGCATGTAGGCGTCGGTGGCCTTACACTTATCCCTCTGCTCCGTGCGTTTGTGTTGCAGACAGAGCTTATACATAGCGGTTTTGAAGAGTACTGAGTAGTGCGCCACGCGTCGTGCGCGGAATTGGTTGCTCTGCACGAAGGCTTCCAGTAGGGATGTGAAGCACATCTCTCCGTCGGAGTAGGCAGGGTTGTCCTGCGAATGGGCGCGTGCGTAGTCGGCCGTGGTGGCGGTCATTTGCCTGTCGGCCGTTTTCGATGAGACCACCGCCTGCGTGTTGTTGGCGGAGGTGGCGTAGCCTGCCAGACTGGTGACAAACAGCATCAGCAGCGAGGTTATGAAAAGTTTTGCCTTAGTTCCCATCGTTTGTGTTTTCTAAATCCGTGACAAATGTATGAAACAAATTTGACGTTCCAAATATTTTGGCTGTTTTTTTATAGAATTTTTCTTCTCGTGGTGTGGCGGCGGTGCAAAACGGGTGAGGGAAAGACTTTTCGCCGCAAATCACCCCTCTCCAACATGGACTCACAGCACTTTCCAATCCTCTATGGTGCCTGTCTCGGACGAGAAACTGCAGCCTATCTTATATAAGGTACGGCAGTCGGCGGCGTAGGGCACGGCGTAGCCTCGGTCGTCTATCTGGCGCAGGGCCTCTTCAGCGGTGCCGTCGAGCTTGAACTCGAAGAT
>CAVFUK010000008.1:0-26455 GCA_963625535.1 Anaerovoracaceae bacterium
ATATACTTTAGTAATGTAAAAGCATTAAACAAGCAATCAATGTCTCAACAAAGGTAAACGTAAAAAATGAGAAACTTACCTTTTATCATGATTATTTTTAGTTTGATAATTTACGATACAAAATAGAAACTAAGATGGTGTTGTCTTTTTCTCTTAGAGGAATAAAAACTCTTTCATGTTTTTGGTCCGAACGCAAAGAAGGCTCCCTGTGAAGGGAGCCTTCCAGATAAATAAAAGAGAGAGAATTTACTCAACCTTTATGTCCATGCGTTTGTCTTGGGGTGTGAAGCAGATGCTGGCGTCGCAGCATTGGTAGGACACCGTAGCGGTGATGGACGCAGGTTGTTCTGTATAGGTTATTTCTTTCGTGAAGGTGACGTTGCCTTCGTACATTGTCGTTCCCTTGTCACCGTAAGGTTTGCCAGCGGGCATTTCAGTTTCAGATTTCAGTTTACATCCGTCGGGCAGGTCGAAGGTGACCTTCAAGGGCATGTCTTCAGTTTGGCATTCAGTTCGTCCATTGTCTTCTGCATCTGTGCCTTCATGCGGTCTTGTGACGCGATGTAGTCGTCGTACCCTTTCTGACTTGCCATGAACTTTTTGCTACGGATGTCCATACGTGTGAAGATGCGGTCGTTGTTCTTGCGGGCGATGGGAGCCTTGCCGTTGAACTGTGCCATGTAGACCACAGCGTTGGCGAAGACCACCTTGGCCTCGTCGGTCATGTTGAGCGGTGAGGCAATGAATCCCCACGTGAGGAAGTTGCCATGACGACCTATAGCCACCGCTTCGGGCGACTTGGCGCACACGCCGCTGGAGATGAATTCCGCGTCGGGTGAGTCGAGGTATCCTTCGTCGCGGCTCACGAGTCCGGCGGATAGGAGTTGGTCTGTCTCATAACCGATAGTCTGCACGCTCCACATCATCAGCGAGTCGGGAATCTTCTCGTCGAACATATACTGATAGCCGAACGCATGCACCGGTGTCGGTTTCTTCACCATTGTCAACTCGGTCTTGAACGGTCCGTTGAAGATGGGGTGATTGGTCTGCACGTGATGTGCGTCTGCGTCCAACGTAATGGTTCGCTTCGCTTGTGCCTACCTGCCGCAGACCGATTGTCAGGACGTGGTGCAGGATGCCTTCATCAAACTCTATGCCGCCTGGGACTCCATACCTACCGAAGGTCAGGCCCGTTCCTTCCTATATATTACGGTACGTCACCTCTGTGTGAGTTGGCTCCGGCACCAGAGTCTGGAGGAGATGTTCATCCTGCGCGAGATGGAGCAGGATGACGACGCTGTGGAGACGGACGCTTTCTTCTCCGAGGTCACCTACCAAGAGACGCTTCGCCTGCTGCGTAAGGCCGTCGAGGAGCTGCCCCCACAGTCGCGCCGCATCATAGAACTGGCGTTAAAAGGAAACGGAAATGCCGAGATCGCTGAGACCTTGGGCATTTCCGTCAATACTGTCAAAACACTGAAGAAAAGTGCTTACCGTTTTCTGCGGGACTCGCTAGGCGATGTCTCCGATGAGTTGTTCTTTCTTTTGTTGTTGGGGACGGTTGTCTGACGGGCTTCTCTCGCCCCTGTGTCGACTCACGTTCCCACACTGCTGCTCCCGCGGGCTCCCGTTGGGGGATGACCACCCGCGTCGCAGGCTATACATTATATATATGTATGCTGAATCAAGCCTCTGCGGCCTCTTCTTTCTTTTTCACCTCGTCCAGAATTGCCAATGCCTTATCCAGCACGATGGTGTTGTCCAACTGTACGATGCCACCGTCGGGACCCGGCTCGATGTGGAATCCTACACTCTTGCCTTGCTTGAAGTTCTGTCCGCCAAAGAAGTTGCAGACGGTCTCTACCTCCAAGTCCAGTTCATCGGCAATTCTACGCATGCTTCCGTCGGGTAACGAATCTTTTATTCTTCTCAGTTCGTTGAATGTAATCGTTTTGTCCATGATAGTATGATGTTATAGGTTAATACATACGGCTTTCAGCTGTCGGTTTCCCCTCGTGGGGGCGGACCTTGGCCTTAGCTCGTCACAAAAGTAACTATTAGTTTAAGATTTCCAATCTTTTTTGGCGATAATTTTTCGTCTTCGTGCAAATTCGCCTTTTCGCACAACCCAAACAGCCTTGCCTTCCGCGGTGTGCAGAGAGCAAGGCTGCTGGCTTTTATCAATCTTTGTAAGCGGGCTTTCGGTTATTCCATGTCGAAGACCATCTTCACCGGATAGCTTCCGTTGGAGGAGAAGGAGCTCTTCTTGGTTCCCGTCGAGGTGTACGATGTGATCACTCCCTTTTCACCATAGTTGGCCGTCATCACATACACGTCGCCGCTGATGGGATCCACCTCGAGGCCGTTCACGTTGGGAGCGCCCCAGCTGGTGAATTCGCTCACGTCCACGAAGTCGGTCGTCTTGCCGGTGGTGAGGTCGTAGACGAATGACTTCGGCTGGTGGTCAGCGTCCAAATTACTGCAATAGTACTCACCATAGGTGGCGTAGAGTTTGTTCTTGTAGCTGCCGAAGGGTGCGTTGGCAATGAACGAGGCGTTACCCAGGTTGGTCACCTTGAAGGTGGCGGGGTCGATGCGCTGCAGTGTGGCATAGGCATATTCGCTCGGGTCCATACCTCTTTTACCTGCATAGTTGCCGTTGGACACCATGTACACGTTTCCGTCAGCGCCGGTCTTGCACTGTGTGTAGGGGTTCAGCTCCACTTCGATGTCGCGTACGTTGGTCATAGTGGCGATGTCCACTACGGATACTGTGTTACCTGCTCCGTAGCCGGAGTTGTTGACGAACAGACGTCCGCTGGCAACTGTGATGGCCTCTGGATAAGCTCCTACTGCCACGCTGTCTTTTATCGATTGGCTCAGTGTGTCGAGTCGGTACACCTTACCGCTGTAGCAGGTCACGAACACAGAACCATTGGCGGCTGCCATGTAACGCGACTCAGCGGGTGTGGGCAACTCATAGAGTTTCTTGCAGTTCTTGTTCATCACCACCACCTTCTTGCTGCCGCTCACGGTGCAGTAGAGTTTGTTGCCATATATAATAAGGTCTTGTCCGAGGTCGCCTAACGCATCGCCGTTGTTAGCGGCTGCATACATGTCCGCGCTTACGGTGCCGTTGGCGTCCATGTAGCAGATGTTGGCATCGCCTCCGCCCCAGTTACCTGTGTTCAGGATGTAGGCGCCTATGGTCTTGGTAGGTTCCTTCACTCCGTTGTCATCGTGATCATCGTCGCTACAAGCGCTGAACATAGCCAGTGCGGCAGCAAACAACCAATACTTGTTAAAAATCTCTTTCATCTTCTTTTTACTGTTTTTTGCATGTTAATAATAGAGTCGTTCGCACGCTCAGTGGTGGTTGGCGCATAGGTGTAGCACCGTCGCTACCGGATTGAGCGGTTCACGTTCCGAATAATTTCTTCGTTTTTATTGTTGCGGGATGTCGTTCCTTTCCTCGAGGATTCGGCACCATGACTTCGTGTTTTGCAGGTCTTCTGGCTCGTTCCTGCTGATCTGCTACCTTCCCACCGACGCTCGGTCGATAGTGGTGTGTGGATGTTGCAGTCAGCTTTCGCGGAACATACAGCAGCGGGACTGCTCGGGATTCTCACCCGATTCCCTTTTCATCCCGACCCATCCGAATGATGTGCCGGAAACAAAACGTTGCAAAGGTGATGCAATTCACGCAGATAAACAAACTTTCCCGTTGTTTTAACATTCGCGGGTCGTGCGGTGGTCGTCGCCGTTCTCTTCCTTGCCGAAAGTTGTCGCCAGTGACGCTCACTGGAAATGACTCCGTTTTTCACGTCCTAAACGCATGCTTTTACACGTTTGTTGAATCCCTACTTAATGATTTGAGAACCAGTTTGTTACGCTGTAAAGAACCACATTCTGGCGGTGTACGGCAATTGCCAAACACGTGGATGGCAATTGCCGTACAACTGAATGGCAACTGCCGTACACCCGCGAGACGGCTGTCACGTAATCGTTATGTCGGGGTTCTCGCATCGTTAAGAAGGGAATCTCCAATCATTAGGACAGGAAACTCTAACTGTCAAGTCGGGAACTTCCAACGGCCGAGAAGCTAGGTGATAAGTTATGAGAATAGGGTGAAGACGCCGGCAGTCCCCAGGAGGAAGATGCCGTAGCGGACGATGTTGCCCAGAGTGATGGAGATGATGGTGATCCACACATTGGCGTGCATCAGACCGAGAATGATGTTGATGGCATTGCCGATGACGGGCAGGAACGAGAAGAATCCCATCCAGGCGCCGCGGCCTCCCATGAAGCGTTTCGCCTTCTCCATGTTCTCCGGCGACACCTTCATGTACTTCTCTATCCACTCCATGCGGCCCAAATGGCCTATGTAGTAGCAGGTCATGCTGCCCAACGTGTTGCCCAGCGACGATGAGACGATGAGCATCACGGGGTCGAGCCCTACCTTGTAGAGGGCTATCAGCACCGCCTCGCTGGCGAAAGGAACCACGGAGCCGCCAAGGAAGGCTCCGATGAACATGCCTATGTGGCCGTATGAAATCAGAAATTGGATAAGTGCGTCCATACCTTAAATCCGATGAGGGCTATAAACAGCAATGAGCAAACGATGAAGAAGACGTTGGTCCAACGACCATGGGAGAGGGTGAAGAAGTGTCCGCCCAAGATGCTGCTGCCGATGAACAGTAGCGGGAACAGCGCCTGGTAGTCGCTAGGCTGCAGGATGATGAGCACCGAGGCCCACAGCTGTAGCAGGATGAGGAATCCCAAGTGATAGCGCGTGCGAATCTTGTCGCTGAAGTTCTGCTGCATGCAGTTGATGCTGCTGACGATGGTTACCAACCAGATGAACACCAGTGAGAGCTCGTCCACCAGACTGAGCGCTGAATAGTCGGGCAGCGTCGGCACTAACTTCTCCCATAGCCGGACGAAAATGTCCAGCTTGTCCGTACAGAAGGCGTAGGCGAACAGCACCCAGTAGGGGGCCAGCAGCCCCATGATGCTCGCCATGAAGGTGCGGGGCGTCATGGCCATGTAGTTTATCATCGCCCCGAAAAAGAGGGGAATGAAGAAGAGCATGGGTGGAAAGAACAAACTGCCGATGGAGAGAAACATGCAGCACTGGAAGGCGTAGTCCATCGCCTCCCGGTTCTGATAGGTGTGGAACAGGCTCTGTATGCTCAACAGCATGAAGGGTACCAGCGCACTGGTGACGGCCAGCGTCTGGGGCGAGAGCAGTCCGGCGAACAGGAAGAAGAGGGTGAGGTGGAAGCCCGTGTGTGTGCGGATGAGGGCGAACGTGTTGTTCAGTAGCACCATCTGTAAGGTGGCGATGCACAACAATGCGTAGCCGATGACGTCGCGGAGCAACGCTCCTTTGACCACCTCCGTCACCCGTTGCCAAATGTCGCTGCTGCTGACCTCGGAGATGGACGTGAAACTGCCCATCAGCCATAGCGCCGACACGACGATGATGACAACCGTGAGGGTAGCCTTCGCGGTTGTCACCTTCCCCTGTAAGTTATTGTTTCTGCTCATTCACTGTCTCTGCGGGTCGGGGACCGGTGTCGGTCGCCGTCGTCGCTCGTTAAATGTTTGTTGTCCGTTACAAGTCGAAACCGATGTCGCGACGGAAGTATTTCTTCTCGAACTCTATCAGGTTGGCTCCGGCGAACGATTTGGCCAGGGCCTCCTCCTTGTTGGCTCCGTAGGAGCTGACGGCTATCACGCGTCCGCCGTTGGTCACCACCTGTCCGTCCTTCAGCGCGGTGCCGGCGTGGAACACGATGCTGTCGGTTATCTTGTCTGTTCCGCTGATGACGTAGCCCTTCTGGTAAGCCTCGGGGTAACCGCCGGAAACCAGCATCACGCACACGGCTGTGCGGGGGTCCACCTCCAGGGCCTTCTGGTCCAGTGTGCCCGTGGCAACGCCCTCGAACAGGTCCACCAGGTCGCTCTTGATGCGCAGCATCACGCTCTCTGTCTCCGGGTCGCCCATGCGCACGTTATACTCGATGACCATCGGCTCGCCCTTCACGTTGATGAGGCCGAAGAAGATGAAGCCCTTGTACTCGATGTGCTCCTGGGCCAGACCTTCCACGGTGGGGCGGATGATGCGGTCTTCCACCTTCTTCATCCACGTCGCGTCGGCGAACGGGACGGGTGAAACGGAACCCATGCCACCGGTGTTGAGGCCTTTGTCGCCCTCACCGATGCGCTTGTAGTCCTTTGCCTCGGGCAATATCTTGTAGTGCTGGCCGTCGGTCAGCACGAACACCGAGCACTCGATGCCGCTGAGGAACTCCTCGATGACAACGGTTGCCGACGCGTTGCCGAACATGCCGCCCAGCATCTCTTTCAGCTCCTTCTTCGCCTCGTCGAGGGTGGGCACTATCAGCACGCCCTTACCGGCGCACAGTCCGTCGGCCTTCAGCACGTAGGGTGCCTGCAGGGTCTCCAGGAAAGCGATGCCTTCGTCGATGTTGGCTGCCGTGATGCTCTTGTAGCCGGCTGTGGGGATGTGGTGGCGCTGCATGAATCCCTTGGCGAACTCCTTGCTGCCTTCCATCACGGCACCTGCCTTGGAGGGGCCGATGACGGGGATGCGGCTCAGTGTGGCGTCGTTCTTGAAGTAGTCGTACACTCCTCTAACGAGCGGCTCCTCGGGGCCTACCACCACCATGTCGACGTGGTTGTCGAGCACGAACTGCTTCAGTGCGTCGAACGATTCCTTCATCGGGATGTCCACGTTGGTACCCACCTGTGCCGTGCCGGCGTTGCCCGGTGCGATGTAAAGTTTCTCCACTTTGGGGCTTTGGGCAATTTTCCATGCCAGGGCGTGCTCGCGTCCGCCCGATCCTAATAATATGATATTCATTGTTATGCTAGTTTTATTGTAATCTTCATTGTTTGTTGTTCTCACTTGCGAACCGCCTTACTTCAGGAAGTCCTCGAAGTAGCGGGTGATGTGCTCGTGCAGATGCACACGGTCCTTGCCCATCATGTTGTGTCCGTGGCCGGGGTAGACGAAGAGGTCGGGGTGGGTGCCGTTGTCGATGCACGCCTTGATGAACGACAGTGTGTGTTGCGGCACGCACGTGGGGTCGTTGCCTCCGTAGATAATCTCCAGCCGACCTTTCAGGTTGCCGGCCTTCTCGTTGAGGTTCGCCTCTTTATATCCTTCGGGGTTGTCCTGCGGTGTGTCCATGTAGCGCTCGCCGTACATCACCTCGTAGTATTTCCAGTCGATGACCGGACCTCCGGCCACGCCCACCTTGAACACATCGGGGTAGGTGAGCATCAGGTTCGTGGTCATGAATCCGCCGAAGCTCCAGCCGTGCACGCCCAGTCGGTTAGCGTCCACGTAGGGGAGGGACTTCAGTAGCTCCACGCCCTTCAGCTGGTCCTTCATCTCCTCGGTACCGAGGTGACGGAAGGTGCAGTTCTCGAATGCCAGTCCACGGTTCATGCTGCCGCGGTTGTCCAGGGTCAGCATCACGTAGCCTTGCTGCGCCATGTAGACGTCCCAGCCGCGGGCGGCGTAGCGATAGGTTGCGCTCAGCATCTGCGCGTGCGGTCCGCCGTAGACGTAGATGATGGCGGGATATTTCTTGTTCGGATCGAAGTTGGTCGGTTTCAGCAGGCGGTAGTAGAGGTCGGTCACTCCGTCGGCTGCCTTGATGGTGCCGGTCTCAATCTGTGGCAGTTCGTAGTCCTTCCAGGGGTCGTCGGCCGTGAAGAGGCGTATGGCTTTGTTGCTGGCCACGTTCACCAGGTCGATGTTGCGCGGAACGGTCGGTGTGGTGTAGCGGTCGATGAGGTACTGTCCCGAGTTGGATAGCTGCACGGTGTGCACACCATCGCTGTTGCCGATGGCACGGCGCTTGCCGTTGACGGTGCTCACTGCGTAGACGTTGGTCTGCAGGGGCGAAATCTCCGTGCTGGCGATGAGGACTTCTTTCTTCTTCGCATTGAAACCGATAATCTCCTGCACTACCCAGTCGCCGGAGGTCAACTGGCGGGTTGCCACGTGCTCGCGGTAGGTGCTGCCGAAGTCGTTGTGTTGCTCTGCCGTGGTGGTCGCTTTGGCGAGGTCCATCAGGTAGAGGTGGTTGTATCCGTCGCGCTGACTCTGGAAGAGAAACTTCGTGCTGTCCCACGGCAGAAATGTGAGGGGGTGCAGCGGCTCCACGTATTTGGGGTGGCTCTCCTCGTAAACCACCGCTTCACGCTCGCCGGTAGCTGCGTCGTAGCGCACCAGCTGCATCTCGTTCTGGTCGCGCACGGACTCTATCATGTATACCTTCGTCTGTTCGGGGTTCCAGCTGATGTTGGAGAAGTAGCGGTCGGTGGGGTCGCCTGCCTGCAGGTAGACGGTGCGTCCGCTCTCCACGTCGTACACACCGACGGTCACCTTGTGGCTCGTCATGCCCGCCATGGGGTATTTGTCAGGCACCAGGGTGGCGATGCGTGGGCTGATGTCCACCTGCGGATAGTCCGTCACCATGCTCTGGTCCATGCGATAGAAGGCGAGCAGGGTGCCTTTCGGTCCCCAGAAGATGCCGCCGTCGATGCCGAACTCGTTGCGGTGCACCGACTGTCCGTAGACGATGCCGCTCTCCGGTGCCTCGTCGGCTCCGGCCACGCAGACGGGTGCCGTCAGGGTGGCGTTGGGCTCCTGCATAGCGCTCACGTACAGTTTGTTGTCCACTGTGAAGGCCAATCGTTTGCCCGCTTTACAGAAGACGATGTTGTCGGCCTTCGGCAGCAGGGGCATCACGCCCGTCACCTTCTTCGCCTCGAAGTCTATACATATATAATATAAGGTAGAGGGCACGAGCAGGATGGGCTCGTCAGCATAGGGGAACGAGCAGTTGTAGAAGTGGTGTAGGGTGGGAGCCTTCTCGCCGCTTGGTAGGGTGGTGGCGCTCAGCACTGCGTTTATCTCCTCTAGGGTGAACAGGGTGCGTTCCTTCCCCGTCTTCGGGTCAACGGCCTTCACCTCCTCCACGTCGGGTCGGATGCACACGTCGCCCCACCACTGCACGCCCGGCAGGTTCTTGATGGAACAGTTGTAGTAGTTGCTGCCTCCCGGGATGAGGTCGTCCAGGGTGAAATGTTTCTTCTCTTGTGCCGTGGTTACCATAGCTGCCAGCGTAAACAAGATGAACAGTGCGTTAGTCTTCCACTTCATGATTGTCGTCTCCATTATTTATGGGTCGCTTGGGTAGGGATTCGTCTCCCTCCTTGCGGCTGAATGTTCGTTTATGGTCTCTGTCGCCCTCCTTGCCGAAGCGGCTGCCTCGTCTCTCGCCGAAGGATGAGCGCTTGCCGCCCTCTTCCTTGTCCTTGTCGAAGCGGCTACGTCTTTCGCCGAATGACGAGCGCTTCTCGCCATGGCCCTCTTTGTCGAAGCGGGGCTTGCGGCGGTCGCCGAAGGATGAATGTTTGTCGCCATCCTCCTTACCGAATCGGCTGCTACGTCTTTCACCGTAAGAGGAACGCTTGTCGCCATCCTCTCTGTCTTTGTCGAAGCGAGGCTTGCGGTGGTCGCCGTAGGATGAGCGCTCCTTGTCGCCATCCTTACCAAAGCCCTCCTTACCGAAGCGGCTGCGTCTCTCGCCGAAGGATGTGCGCTTCTCGCCGTCGCCCTCTTTGTCGAAGCGGGGCTTGCGACGGTCACCGTAGGATGAGCGTTCGCCATCGTCCTTGTGACGGTTCACACGGCTCTTGTAGGGCAACTCCTCGCGCTTGGTCTTGAACTCCTCGGTGCTGTTCTGGCGAAACTCCTTATACTTGCCATCGAATATCTGGTACTTGCGGAACTCGCACTCCAGCGCGCCGTTGAACAGAGGTATCTTCTCCGATGGCTTCAGTCCTATCTGCTCGAAGCACTCCTCGCGGTAACTCAGTATCCACGCGTCGTTGCCCGTGAAGGCGTGCTTCAGCCGCTCGCCTATCATCTGGTAGAGACCGAGCAGGTCGTCGGTGGAGATGCGCTCGCCGTAGGGCGGGTTGGTGATGATGATGGACTTCTCCGTGGGGGCCTCGAACTGCTGGAAGGCCTGCACCTTCAGCGTGATGTCCTTCGACAGGCCTGCCGCCTTCACGTTGTGGGTGGCTATGGTGTTGGCCTTCGGGTTGTTGTCGTAGCCATATATCTTGTGCGTGAATTCCCGCTCCTGCGAGTCGTCGTTGTAGATGGAGTCGAACAGCTGCTGGTCGAAGTCGGGCCACTTCTCGAAGGCGAACTCCTTGCGGAAGATGCCCGGAGCGATGTTGCGGGCTATCAGTGCCGCCTCGATGGGTATGGTGCCCGAGCCGCACATGGGGTCTATCAGGTCGCACTCGCCGCGCCAGCCCGTCAGCAATATCATGCCGGCGGCCAACACCTCGTTGAGGGGAGCTTCCACGGCCTCTTGGCGGTAGCCTCTGCGGTGGAGCGACTCGCCCGAGCTGTCGAGCGACAAGGTACATCTGTTCTGAGCGATATGGATGTTGAGGTTCAGGTCGGGGTTGTTGAGGCGCACCGACGGGCGCTCGCCATACTTCTCGTTGAAGTAGTCGGCTATGGCGTCCTTCACGCGGTAAGCCACGAACTTCGAGTGGCGGAACTCCTCTGAGTAAACCACCGAGTCAATGGCGAAGGTCTTCTTCGTGTCCAGATACTGTTCCCAGTCGATGGCCTTCACGGCCTCGTACACCTCGTCGGCGGTGTTGGCCGTGAAGTGTTTGATGGGTTTCAGAATGCGGATGGCCGTGCGCAGACAGAAGTTGGCCTTGTACATCAACTCCTTGTCGCCCGTGAATGAGACCATGCGGATGCCTATCTCGATGTTGTTGGCTCCCAAGGCGGTCAGTTCCTCTGCCAACACTCCCTCCAATCCCTGAAAGGTCTTGGCTATTAACTCAAATTCTTCCATATAGTTTTACAGATTCGTTACTTCAATATATAAAATAATGTCGGTTGCTCTCATTTGCGTTGCACGATGCGCGCGCCGGCGGGCACATCCTCCGTCACCCAGATGTTGCCGCCGATGGTGGCGCCCCGTCCGATGGTGATGCGTCCCAGAATGGTGGCGTTGGAGTAGACGATGACGTCGTCCTCCAGTATCGGGTGTCGAGCGATGCCTTTGATGGGGTTGCCGTTCTCGTCGAGCGGGAAGCTCTTCGCGCCCAGCGTCACGCCCTGGTAGAGCTTCACGTTGTTGCCGATGATGGCGGTGGCGCCTATCACCACGCCCGTGCCATGGTCGATGGTGAAGTGGTGACCGATGACGGCTCCCGGGTGGATGTCGATGCCGGTCTCGGAGTGGGCCATCTCGGTGATGATGCGCGGTATGAGGGGCACCTCCAGCAACAGCAGCTCGTGGGCTATGCGATAGTTTGTCAGCGCCTTGATGACTGGGTAGCAGCTGATGACCTCACCGAAGTCCGTTGCGGCAGGGTCGCCGTTGTAGGCGGCCTCCACGTCGGTGGCCAGCGTGCTGCGCAGCTCCGGCAGTCGGCTGATGAGGCGTGCCGCCAGGCGTACGGCCTCCTCGCGTATGGCCAGTTGTCGGGCTTCGTCTTCCTCCTCCTCGCTGCGGCCGAAACAGAGGCCTGCCTGTATCTGCTCGACGAGCAGGTTGAACAGTTGCTCCGTGGCCACACCGATGTGGTACTTCAGTGTGCGGCTGTTGACCGTTGAGTTGCCATAATATCCGGGGAACAGAATGGAGCGGGCCAGCTCGATAGCCTCCTGCAACGCTTTGGCCGAGGGGAGCGGGTCACCATCCTTGTGTTGGTGAAACAATCCTTGATACGATGAAGTTTCCGAAAGCGCATCCACCGTTTGGTTCAGTATGTGCGTGAAGTTTATAGGACTCATGCTTGTGTACGCCGACTATAATTTTTCTGCAAAGGAACGGAAAAATTACCGCTTAATCAAGAAAATACGAGGTTATTACCGCCAAGTGTATTATTTTTGCCCTCCGTTGATACTAATACAAACCCGAGTCGGCCGTCCGGTACGCTGATTTTATCCCCTGCGTGGGATGACTACCGGCTGACGTAGAACCAGATGCGGAGCGCTCCGCACGGCCGCCTGTAAAAGATAATATACGTATGAAGACTAAGTTGATACACTCCGCGCTCCCGCTGTTGGGAGGCGTCGCGCTGGGACTCGCCATCCCCCTCTTCCAATCGGCCACCGACCCCGAGCCGGGCAGCTCGCCCAAGTCCGAGTTACCCTTCTGCACCATCTCGCCTACCGTGCCCACGGAGGTCACCTTCGCCGGCGAGCTGGTGGACCTCACCCGGGCCGACATGCGCGAGCGGATGGACCGCGAGCTCTGCTCCTTCACCTACACGCATTCCACCACGATGCTCATCATCAAGCGGGCCAACCGCTACTTCCCCATAGTGGAACCCATCCTGCAGGCTGAGGGCGTGCCCGACGACTTCAAATACCTGATGGCGATAGAGAGCAATCTCGACCAGCGGGCCTCTTCGCCGGTGAAAGCCTGCGGCATGTGGCAGTTCATGGAGTCCACGGCAAAGAACTACGGGCTGGAGGTGAACGCCAATGTGGACGAGCGCTATAATCTGCAGAAAGCCACCCGCGCCGCCTGCCGTTACCTGAAGAGTGCCTACGCCAAGTATCACGACTGGCTGACGGTGGCCGCCAGCTACAACGCCGGACAGGCCCGCATCTCCCAGGGGCTGAGCCGCCAGCGGGTGGAGAAGGCCACCGACCTCTGGCTCGCGTCGGAGACCTCCCGTTACATGTTCCGCATCATGGCCCTCAAGGAGGTCTTCTCCGACCCCGTGCGCTACGGCTTTGCCCTGCGGCGCGAACAACTTTATCCGCAGATTCCCTGCAAGCAGGAAACCGTCACCTCCACCATTGCCGACCTGGCCGTCTTCGCCCGCCAGCATGGTCTGACCGTGGCCCAGCTGAAGGAGGCGAACCCTTGGCTGCGTGAGTATTCGCTCCACAACAAGAGCGGGAAGAAGTACGTGATAGACATCCCCGACGCTGCCGCCTTGCGCTACGACCCCAAGCAGACGAAGGCTCACAACAGTCGCTGGGTCATCGACTGACAGACACACGGGGCTCTTCGTGGAAATGCAGGACCGTCGACTGACAAGCGTACGAGTCTCTTCGGGACACCGATAGGCCTCGACTGACAGGCGTATGAGGACTCTTGGGAAAGCCGATGGCCTCGTAGCGTGACGAAGAGTCTCCCCTTCGGTCGGTTCTCCGGTTCGCATGGGAAGATAGTCTAGACGGGGCGGATTTGTCCCTTAGTTAGGAAAATCTATCTCCCTAACTGGAAAAATATATTTTCCTAACTGGGCATTTATCTTTACATCTGTGCCGGGTGGCAATGCTCTGCGGATAAAGACCTATATACTCGTTTACGGGCGACCTGTATGCTCATCAATAGGCGACTTGTATACTGCAAAACCACTCACGTTTGGCCTTGTGTGGCTTGGCTTTACCATCTATCCGAAACAAACCCCCATCTTGCGCCCCTCCACGATGAGCTCGTGGTCCGTCGGCACCAGCTTCAGCTTGCCGTTGGCCTCTTCCAGGGAGACGGAGGTGATGCTGTTGCCCTGCAGCGACACCATGCGGCCGAACTCGCCCGAGGCAATCAGGTCCGCGGCGTGACCGCCCATGCGGGTCGCCAGGTTGCGGTCGAACGAGGTGGGCGAGCCTCCCCGCTGGATGTAGCCCAGCACCATCTCGCGTGTCTCGAAGCCCGTGGCTTGCTCTATCTGCCGCGCGATGAACTCTCCCGCCCGCTGTTTGGTGGGTGTGTTCACGGGCAGACCTTCCGCCACCACCACGATGCTGTAGGGCTTGTTGCGCTTGCCGCGGCCTATGATGGTGTCGTACACGGGTTGCATCTCGTACTCCAGCTCGGGAATCAATATCACGTCGCCGCCGCCGGCCATACCGCTGTAGAGGGCTATCCATCCCGCCTTGTGGCCCATCACCTCTATCACCATCACCCGCTTGTGGGCGCTGGCGGTGGAGTGGAGCCGGTCTATGGCGTCGGTGGCGATGCTGACGGCCGTGTCGAACCCGAAGGACTGGTCCGTGCCCCACACGTCGTTGTCGATGGTCTTGGGGATGGAGACCACGTTGAGGCCCATGGCGGCCATCTTCGCCGCGGTCTTCAGGGTGCCGTTGCCGCCTATGCAGACGATGC
Organism: Anaerovoracaceae bacterium; assembly: GCA_963625535.1. Lineage (GTDB taxonomy): Bacteria > Bacteroidota > Bacteroidia > Bacteroidales > Bacteroidaceae > Phocaeicola_A. The sequence continues at coordinate 14,214 of CAVFUK010000008.1, forward strand.
AGTCCAGCCCGCGGGCCTTGATGTTCTCGGCCATCAGCGTGGGCTTGTCGATGGCGGAATGTTCGTTGTCCCGCTTCTTGAAGGGCTTCTCGCGCGAGGTGCCCAGGATGGTGCCGCCCAGGTTGAGCAAGCCGGACATCGACTGCTCCGTCAGCTGCTCCATGTCGTTCTCTATCAGTCCCAGGAATCCGTCGTGGATGCCGTACACCTCCATGCCGTAATAGTTGATGGCCGTCTTGCACACACCCCGTATGGTGGCGTTGATGCCGGGGCAGTCGCCGCCCGATGTTAAGATACCAATTTTCATACCGTCAGTACATTATCTTGTATAGCGTTAAAACTTTCCGGTAAAGATAGGTATTTCCAAATCTTTACGCTACTTTTGCCGCTGAAAAATGAGTTTGTATAAGAGATTTTTATGATAGATACTACTCCAATGATAGGCAAGCTGTTCGTCTCACGGCAGAAAGCCATCGATTCTTATTCCATAAATCCGGCGGAAATACAGCATAAGGTGTTGCGCCACCTCGTAGGCAAAGCTGCCGACACAGAGTGGGGCTCGGCTCACCAGTACGCCAACATACGCACCTACGACGACTTCCAGAGCCGCGTGCCGGTGCAGACCTACGAAGAGGTGAAGGCATACGTGGAGCGCATGCGCCACGGCGAGAGCGACGTGCTGTGGCCGGGCAAGGTGAAATGGTACGCCAAGTCGTCGGGCACCACCAACGACAAGAGCAAGTTCATCCCCGTCAGCCCCGACGGACTGAAACGCATACACTACGCCGGCGGCATGGATTGTGTGGCGGCCTACCTGCGCAACAACCCGCAGAGCCGCTTCTTCTCGGGCAAGGGACTCATCCTGGGCGGCAGTCACGCCCCCAACTACAACGTGAAGGACTCCCTCGTGGGCGACCTCTCCGCCATCCTCATCGAGAACATCAACCCGCTGGTCAACCTCATCCGTGTGCCCAAGAAGGAGATAGCTCTGCTGAGCGACTTCGAGGTGAAGATGGACAAGATTGCCCGCAGCACCATAAAGGCCAACGTCACCAACATCTCCGGTGTCCCCTCGTGGATGCTGGCGGTGCTGAAGCGTGTGCTGGAGATCACCGGCAAGACCGGCCTCGAGGAGGTGTGGCCCAACCTGGAGGTCTTCTTCCATGGCGGCATCAGCTTCGCCCCTTACCGCGAGCTCTACAAACAGCTCATCCGCAGCGACAAGATGCACTACATGGAGACCTACAACGCCAGCGAGGGATTCTTCGGTGTGCAGACCGACCCCACCACCTCGTCCATGACGCTGATGATAGACTACGACGTGTTCTACGAGTTCATGCCGATGGAGGAGTTCGGCCGTCCCAACCCGACGGTGGTGCCCCTCGAGGGCGTGGAGCTCAACAAGAACTACGCCATGCTCATCAGCACCTCGTGCGGACTGTGGCGCTACATGATAGGCGACACGGTGATGTTCACCGGCAAGACGCCCTATCAGTTCGTCATCACCGGACGCACCAAACATTTCATCAATGCCTTCGGTGAGGAGCTGATAGTGGACAACGCCGAGAAGGGCCTAGCCAAGGCGTGTGCCGAGACCGGTGCCCGCGTGCTGGAATACACCGCAGCGCCCGTCTTCATGGACGCCAATGCCAAGTGCCGCCACCAGTGGGTCATTGAGTTCGAGCAAGAGCCCGACTCGCTGGAACACTTCGCCACCGTGCTCGACAAGACCCTGCAGGAAATCAACTCCGACTACGAGGCCAAGCGCAGCAAGAACGTTACCCTGCAACCGCTGGAGCTGGTGAAGGCACGTCCCAACCTGTTCCACGACTGGTTGAAGTCCAAAGGCAAGCTGGGCGGACAGCACAAGGTGCCCCGCCTGAGCAATACGCGTGAGTACATCGACGAACTGTTGCTGCTCAACCAATAAACGATGAACAAGAGACACTCCATACGCAACAAATGGATGGGAGGCGCGTCGGCGGCCCTCTTCGTGCTCCTCTACTCGTGCGCCAGCATCGGCAACCCCGACGGCGGCATGTACGACGAGACACCGCCCGTGGTGCTGAAGACCACGCCCGAGATGAACGCCCTCCACAGTAAGACGAAGAAGATCTCCATCGAGTTCGACGAATACATCAAGCTGGAGAACGCCAGCGAGAAGGTCGTCATCTCGCCTGCCCAACTGGAACAGCCCGAGGTGAAGGCCAACGGCAAGAAGGTGGAGGTGGTGCTGATGGACACCCTGAAGGCCAACACCACCTACACCATCGACTTCGGCGACGCCATTGTGGACAATAACGAAGGTAACCCCTTCGGCGACTACACGTTCACCTTCTCCACCGGCGACGTGCTCGACACCATGCAGGTGGCCGGCACCGTGCTCGACGCCTCCAACCTGGAGCCCGTGAAGGGCATGCTCGTGGGCCTGCACTCCAATCTGGAGGACTCCGCCTTCGTGAAGATACCCATCGAGCGCGTGGGACGAACCGACAGCAAGGGACACTTCTCCATCCGAGGCGTGGCCCCCGGCACCTACCGCATCTACGGTCTGTCGGACATCAACCAGAACTTCATCTTCGACCAAAAGACCGAGATGATAGCCTTCACCGACGACTTGATAGTGCCCTCGTCGAAGCCCGACGTGCGCAACGACACCGTTTGGCGCGACACCATTTCTATCGACACCATAAAGGTGGTGCACTACACCCACTTCCTGCCTGACGACATCGTGCTGCGCGCCTTCAAGGAGACCAACACCACGCAGTATATGGTGAAGAACGAACGGCTCTTGCCCACCAAGTTCTCGTTCTACTTCTCCGCCCAGGCCGACACACTGCCTACGGTGGAGGGACTCAACTTCGACGCCACCGATGCCTTCGTGCTGGAACACTCGCTCCACAACGACACCATACATTATTGGATAAAGGACTCCATGGTCTACAATGTGGACACGCTGGCCATGCGCGTCTCCTACCTCTACACCGACACGCTGGGACAACTCGTGCCGCGCACCGACACTCTGGAACTGTCGCCCAAGACCACTCGCAAACAACTGCAGAAGGCTGCCGACGACAAACTGGCCGAGTGGCAGAAGCAACTGAAGAAACGACTGAAGAAAGACCCGAACGACCCGGACACCATACCACCCATCGACTTCCTGAAGGTGAAGGTGGACGCTCCGTCGAAGTTCGACATCTCCAAGAACGTGCACATCAGCTTCGAGGAACCCTTGACGTTCTTCAATGTCGATGCCCTGCACCTGGAGCAGAAGGTCGACACGCTGTGGAACGTCGTCCCCTTTGAACTGGAGATGGACACCCTCACCCAGCGCGACTACACCCTCTACGCCGAGTGGCGACCCGAGCAGGAATACAAACTCACCATCGACTCGCTGGCCTTCACCGGACTCTATGGCAAGTTCTCCGACGACAGCCAACACTCGTTCAAGGTGCGCTCGCTCGACGAGTACAGCTCTCTGTTCGTCCACATCCCCCACGCCGACACGTGCATCGTGGTGCAGGTGATCGACCAGAAGGAATCCGTCGTGCGGCAGGCCCGCATCAAGGACGACCGCGCCGACTTCTTCTTCCTCGAACCAGGCAAGTGCTACCTGCGCCTCTTCTACGACCGCAACGGCAACGGCCTGTGGGACACCGGCCTCTACGAGGAGAAACGCCAGGCCGAGGAGGTCTACTACTATCCGAAGGTGATTGAGCTGAAGGCCATGTGGGAGGTGGAGCAGGACTGGGACATCAATGCCACACCTCTGACGCAGCAGAAGCCCAAGGACCTGACCAAGCAGAAGGCTGACAAGCAGAAGCAGACAGCCCACAGCCGCAACGAACAACGTCTAAAAGATAAGAACAAGTGATGAAGAAGACTATTTGGTTGACCCTCTGTATGTGTCTGTGCGGACTCGTCGCCCACGCCCAACACGGCGTGGAGAACAAGGCCATGCAGGCAGGCGAGTCGCTCACCTACGACTTGCATTTCAACTGGAAATTCGTGTGGGTGAAGGCCGGCACGGCCAACATGAAGACCGTGGCCACCACCTACCAAGGCAAACCTGCCTTGCGCACCCATCTGCAGACCAAGGGCAACAAGCGGGCCGACTTCTTCTTCATCATGCGCGACACGCTGGAGTCCACCATGTCGCCCGACCTCGTGCCCTACCACTTCCGCAAGGGAGCCGAGGAGGGCAAGAAGTATACCCTCGACGAGGTGACCTTCACCTATGCCGACGGGCTGACCCACATCAAACAGTCGCGCAAGAAGCAGGGCAAGCAACCCAAGTACTCCGAGACCACCGAGAAGCGCTGCGTCTACGACATGCTCAGCCTGTTGGCCCGCGCCCGCTCCCTCTCAGCCGACGGCATGAGGGTGGGGCATAAACTCGTCTTCCCTATGGCCACGGGCGCCAAGGTGGAGGACCAGATACTCATCTACCGCGGCAAGGAGCGCTTCAAGGCGGACAACGGCGTGGCCTACCGCTGCCTTGTGTTCTCCCTGGTGGAGTATAAAAAGAAGAAAGAGAAAGAGGTAATCACCTTCTACGTGACCGACGACGACAACCACCTGCCCGTGCGGCTCGATCTCTACCTCAACTTCGGCAGTGCCAAGGCATTCCTCACCCATGTGGAGGGCAACCGTCACCCGCTGACCTCCATCGTGAAGGACGAATGAAAATAATCTCCCGAAAAGTGTTGTGGGTCAGAAATAATACCTATCTTTGCAGCCGCTAACAAAAGTTTATTACTAATTATTATTCAAAGATCATGTATTTAGATCAAGCAAAGAAAAAAGAAATCTTTGGACAATACGGAAAGTCTAACACTGATACTGGCTCAGCTGAGTCCCAGATAGCATTGTTCTCATACCGTATTTCCCATTTGACGGAGCACTTGAAGGTGAACCGTAAAGATTATAGCACAGAAAGAGCATTGACAACTTTGGTAGGTAAGCGCCGCGCGTTGCTCAACTACCTGAAGGAGCGTGACATCGAAAGATATCGTGCTATCGTTAAGGCTCTCGGCCTCCGTAAGTAATCGCAGACTGCTTGTAAGAGACAAAGGCGCCGCTTCCCCGAAAGAAGCGGCGCCTTTTTTCGTGCCGTCTCGTATCCTTTCCCTTCCCGGTTCTCTCCATCCAACGAATCCGTCTCCGCCCCACCCGCTCCGAGGCGGATAGGGCGGGGCGGATATACCCTATTTATATAGAGACCGTCACGACCTTGCTGCTGGATGAGTTGCCGCTCTGCTGCACCTGTATCTGCACGGGTATGCGCTCCTTCAGTTCCTCTATGTGGCTGATGATGCCCACGTGGCGACCGTTCTTCTGGTGCAGCGTGCGCAGGGTAGCGATGGCGCTCTGCAGCGGTTCGCCACTGAGGGTACCGAAGCCTTCGTCGATGAAGAGCGTGTCCACGGCAAACTGGTGGCCGATGTCGCTCAGGGCCAGGGCCAGCGACAGGGAGACGAGGAAACTCTCGCCACCAGACAGGGTGTTTGCCGCCCGCGAGGCGTAACCTTGGTAGGCGTCCTCTATCTGGATGACGAACGTGCCTGTCACCACCTTCAGCGTGTAGCGGTTCGTCAGTGTCTTCATGTAGGTGTTGGCGGCGTGGATGAGGCTCTCCAGTACGTAACTCTGCGCTATCTTCTGGAACGTCTTGCCTGTGGAGCAACCTATCAACTTGTTCATACGGTCCCATCGGTTGTAGTCCGCGTAGAGTTTCTCTACGGAGAGGCCCAGCGCCTCCCGCTTCTTCTTATTCGCCTCGTTCGTCTGTAGCCGTTGCATCAGCTTGCCCCGCTCCTCATCCAACAGTCGTAGGTCGTTGTCCAACTGGAGAATCTGTTGGCTCAGCGCCTCCATCATCTGCTGCTTCAGAGCCTTTGTCTTCTCGTCGTCTTCCATTATCGAAGAACGTTTGTCCAACATTCGTGGGACGTTGTTCGCTTGTCCGGTCGCCCATTCCGTTCGCCCTAAACCATCGGCATCGTTCGTCGAAGGTGAACATCCGTCCTCGTCATGCGATGCGCTCTCCCCAGATGCGCTCTCTTCCTCCATCTTCGGTTTCGCTGCGAGGTGTGCTTGCAGCTCCCGTTCGGCGGCGGCGAGCATCTCTGCTTTTGTCTTCACGTCAGCCAGACTGTTCTGCAGGCTTGTGCGCATCCGGGCGATGTCGCTCTGCGAGATCTGGTTCAGTTGGGCCAGCAGGGCATCGTTGTACGTTGGGTTGGCTGCATAGTAACCGCTGAGTTTCTCCTCCAGTTCCTTGCGCTGGCTTGTCGCTTCACGTTGCTGGGCGCACCATCCGGCCACGTCGCTCTTCAGCGCGTTGACGGACTTCAACAGATTCGGCACCTCGTGGGGAGCGACGGTTGCGGACTGCCGGACGATTGTCGCTGCGGATTGCTGAGCGATGTTCGCTGCGGATTGCAGAGCGATGTTCGCTGCTGTCTGCCGAGCGATGTCCGTTGCGGACTGCCCAGCGATTGCCGTTACCGTCTGCCGAGCAAAGTTCGTTGCGGAGGAGTAGCGTTGCCCAGCCGACGTAGCTGCTGATGAGTTCTCCGCGTCCATTGCCGAAGGTTCCTGCGGGATGGTCTGCACGATCTCGTCCAGTGCCTGATGGACCAGCGTGGCGGTCTGTCGTTGCTGCTCCAGTGCGGTGCCGAGCGATTGTCGCAGTGTGACGTTCCGCTGGTATTGCTGTGCCTTCGTGGTCAGTTCCTTCTGGAAGCGGACGGGGTCGATGCGCCAGTCCGTCTCCCACAATGCGGGGCTGATGACTGCACTGATATTCTCCTGTGCCCGCTTCGCCCGCTCCTCGTTGAGGCTTATCTCTTTCCTTGCCAGCTCGATGCTCCGGTCGCACTGTTCCCGCTCCTCCTTCTTCCGTAGCGAGGTCTCCGTCAACCGCTGCACCTCCTTCAGTAGGCGCTCCGCAGCGCTGCGCATCTCACGCACGAGCTTGTCCAACGCTTCGCCGTCGGCAATTCGCTTCTCCAGGGTGGCGATGGCTTCCCTGCAAATTCCGTCCAGTTCGTCGAGTGGCTGCAGACCCTTTTGTGGATCGAGCCCGAGTTTCTGGTAGTCGGTGAGTATGGTCTGCTCCGCTGCCTTCAGCGACGTGTCGTTGTCGAGCAGTCGCTTCTCGCGGGTGTACGTTTCTGTGTCCACCTTCAGGTGCGCTTCCATCGTGCGGTATTTGCTGGTCAGGTCCTCCAGCTCCTGCTCGCTTGCCTTGAACGCCTTCTCCGCCTCGGCATAGAGCTGGTCGAACTCCGCCTCGTGGAATACGTTCGTTACCTCGGCTTGGCACACCGGGCAGCGGTCGCCCACCCGCAGGCGGCCGCGTATGGCCTTGGCGAAATTGTTTACCGTGTCCTTCTGTCGGTTCAGGTGCTCCTCGCGCTCCACCTTCTTCTGTTTGGCGGCGCTGGCCACGGTGATGAGCTCGTTCAACTGTGTCTGCTCCTCGGCGATGCGGGTTTGCAGTTGCTGCAGGGTCGTCTCCTTCTGCTGCCGTGTCTGTCGGATGTCCTGCAGTCGGGCGTAATGTTCCCGTGTCAATTCTATCCGTCGGCGTATCTCTTTCTTCGTGTCGTTCTCTTGGTGCAGCCTAGGCAGGTTCATGTCGGCCAGTTCCGCTTCCCGCTTCTCCAGCGCACGCTTCTGCTCTTCGTGGACTTGGCTCTTCTCGGCTTCGGCCTTCTGGGCCTCTTCCATCTCTTTCTGCGCCACCTGCAACTTCGCTTGTAGCTGGGCCACCTCTTTCGCTTTCTTGGCGGCCTCTTGCTGACTCTCGATGAACGTCTGCAGATGGATGACGATGGAGTCAGCCTGTTCGTAGACGGCTTTCCGCTCCTTCTCCTGCTCCAAGTAAGCATCCAGTTCCGCCATCTCTCGCTCCGTGCGGGCATTCTGTTGCTCTGCCCATGCGGCTCCTGCCTGCAGGTTCCGTAGCCGGTCGGACAACTTGCCGCAGTCCGCCTTCAACTGCTTCATCCGTAGGAGTGCCTCTCTCTGTCGACTCAGCCAGCCGCGGGCCTCTATCGTCTCGTTCCATTGGTTGACGATGGTGTCCCAGCGTCGGAACTCCTCGCTCTCGACCACACGCTGTGCCTTTGCGAGGCTTCCTCTTGTCTCCTCCACCTTCTTCCGTTTCTCCGCCTCGGTCTCCAGCCATTGGCGCTTAGCCTGCTGTCGTTCTCTCAGAGTCTTCTTCTCCGCATAGCTTTGCTGCAACTGCTTCATCTCGCCGGCGAGAGCCTCCACCTCCTCGTCCGTCAGCACGGCGATGGCGTCGGCTTGGACCTTGTCCTTCATCCACAACTCTTTGCGCCGTTGCGTCTCCGCATAAATCTTCGCTCCTATTTTCGAGTAGATGTCCACACCGGTAATCTTCTCCAGGATGGCGGCTTTCTCGTCGTCCTTGCTGTTGAGGAAGCGGGTGAACTCGCCCTGTGCCAACATCGTGGTGCGGCAGAACTGCTCGAAGGTCAGTCCCACTGCTTCGCCAATCTCTTGCCGGATGTCCGCTTGCTTGGTGAAGGTCTGCTCCTTCCCGTCTCGCGTCACCGTCAGCATCCAGTAGACTTGTTGCAACTTGCCGGTGACTTTCTTGCGTGCGCGGTACACGGTCCAACTGGCGGTGTAGGGACAGCCGTTGTTGCCTTCGAAGGTCAGCGTGATGATTCCCTCGGCGGTATTCTTGCGTAGCATCTGCCGTGTGTCGTTGATGTATAGTCCATTATCCCCGTCGTGCGTTTTGCCCTCCATCTTCGTGTGGTTCATGCGTGGGGTGTCGTTGAACAGGGCCAGGCAGATGGCGTCCAGTATGGTGGACTTGCCCGAGCCGGTGTTGCCGGTGATGAGGAACACCTCGCTTTGGGCGAGCGGTGCGCTCTCGAAGTCAATCTCCGCATCCTCGATGGACGCGATGTTGTGTATGTGAAGTTGTTTGATTTTCATGGTTCGGTCTCTTTAGATGCGTTCTTCTTCGTCAATCAGTCGGCAGGCCTCGTCGAAGACGGCCTCCATCTCCTCGTCGAAAGTCACCCCTACGCTCTCGAGGTAGCGCTTGGCAATCTCCTTCGGATGGGTCACCCGGAACTCCTGCACCGAGAGGGCCTGCGTGGCGGCCGCGTCGGCGCTGACCTTGCGCACGGCGTTGATGAGGCAGAAGCGGCAACTCTTCTCCGCCGCTATCTGTTCGGCCTCGCCCTTCGCCTCGGCCGGCAGGTAGTCGTCCACCTCCACGTTGAGGCGGATGTAGGCGGGGTTGTCGTCGGGAAACTCCTGCAGGGCCGCGCGCGCCTCGTCCCAAGTGGCGAACGCCTCGCCCGGACGGGGTAGTGTGACGAGCGGACGTGGGTTGCGGATGGGTACCTCCTTCACCACGGGGCGGTCGCCGTGGGCGGCAATCTCCACGATGCTCACCGTGTGCTCGAAGTCCTCGTCGAAGCTGACGGGTAGGGGAGTGCCGCTGTAGCGCACGTTGTGATGTCCCGTGTGGACGAACTGTTTGCAGTGGATGTGTCCTAGGGCGAGGTAGTCGTAGCCGTGGCCCAGTTCGCTGATGGAGAGCGACTCAATGCCGCCCACCTCGCGGTCGGTGGCGTTGTCGTGCCCCACCCGGATGCAGCCGTCCACGGTGGTGTGGGCCATCATGACGACGGGCAACTGGGTCGTGTTGCGCCGTTCCACCTCGTCGAGCAGTTGCTGGAACAATCCCTCGGGCATGCTACGCTCGTTGCAGTAGGGCACGGCGATGACGAAGGCTTTCCCGGGGACCTCTACGATGAGGCTCTCGGGATCGTCCTTGTCCACGGCCCCTATGGTGATAACGTTGTGCCGCAGCCAGGGCGTGTGGAAGATGTCGTGTCGTGAGGCACTGTCGTGGTTACCAGCCGTCACCACGATGCGCATCTCCGGGCAAGCCTCGTGAATCTGCATCATCCCCTCGGCGAACATCCTCTGCACGGCGGCCGATGGTTGTGCCGTGTGGTACACGTCGCCGCAGAGCAGAAACAGGTCCGGCTGTTCCTCGCGCACGATGTCCGCCATCTGGCGCAGCATGTCCGCCTGCTCGCTCGCACGTTCATTATTATATAGTATATGTCCCAAGTGCCAATCACTTGTGTGTAATAGTCTCATGATGCCAATGCTTTTAGTTCATCAGCAAAGCTACGAATAATTTTGGAATATCCCTCATCCCGCATGCATTGTAGGTGAAATAGGACACTAACGTGCACTTATTTTATACACCTCCCCACGTATCTTATCCGTTTTTTTTGATTCCATTTGCATTTGCTATATTTGCACCGTGTTTATGTCCCCTGCATTGGATGAGTAACGTCTGGTTCTTTCCGAGTGGCGATAGTATAACACATTGACAGAAGATTGATATGAAGAGACATCTGACTTATCTGATAACCCTCACGGCCGTTTGTTCGATGGCACTGTTCTCTTGCCAGCCGGTGAAGAACCTGGCAAGGGAGAGGGGCAAAAGCCTTGTGGTCCTCTACGACAACGATGTACATTGCTGCGTGGACGGCTATGCGAAGATGGCCGGACTGCGCAACGCCATAGCCGACACGGCCTATGTGGCTGTGGTGTCGTGCGGCGATTACCTGCAGGGTGGCACCGTCGGTGCCCTCTCTGAGGGACAATATGTGGCAGACATCATGAAGTCCGTCGGCTACGACGCGGTGACGCTGGGCAACCACGAGTTCGACTACAAGACCCCGCGCATGTTCAACCTCCTGTCGTACCTCGGCGCTCCGGTCACCAGTGTCAACCTGCGCAACCTCTCCACGGGTGAATTCTGCTTCGCTCCTTATATAGTAAAGGAGATGGGCAAGAAGAAAGTGGCGTTTGTGGGAGTCACCACACCGACCACCGTCTCCACAGAGGCTTATGCCTTCTTCGACGAGAACGACAAGCAACTCTTCGACCTCTGTGCAGCGGACGTTTACCAACTGGTGCAGAACGCTGCGGACAAGGCTCGCATGGAGGGTGCCGACCATGTGGTAGTGCTGTCGCATCTGGGCGAGGGCAAAAACTACCTGAACGTGGATTCGCACGGATTGATTCACAACACCGTCGGCATCGATGTGGTGCTGGATGGCCACACCCATTCCGTGATTCCTTCCGACACGGTGCACAACAAACTCGGTCAGCCCGTACCCATCTCGCAGACCGGCACCAAGTTCGCCAACATCGGCAAGCTGGTGATAAAGGTCGATGGGCGGATGAGCCTTCAGCTAGTACCCACCTCGGAGGTCGCTCAAACCGACCCTCTCGTGGCCCACGTGACGGACAGCATCAACGCGCTGATGGAGAAAGTGACCAACGTCAAGGTCTGCGACAGTGAAGTGGCTCTCACCATTCTCGACGCGAAAGGCGGCCAGGGGGTACGCAAGGGCGAGACCAACGCAGGCAACCTCGTAGCCGACTCACATCGCGTGTTGACCAATGCCGACATTGGTATGGTCAATGGCGGCTGCATCCGCTGCGGACTGCCGGCTGGAACACTCTCTTATGGCGACATCATCAGTATGCTACCCTACGGCAACAGTCTCTGCACGGTGGAGATTACCGGGGTCCAGCTGGTGAATCTGCTGAACGCGTGCACCCAGTTCGTACCCGAGGAGGACGGCGAATTTCCTCAAGTGTCGGGCGTCAAGTTCACCATCGACAAGAGCGGTGGCAAGGGTGTCACCGACGTGATGGTGCGTAACAAGCGGACCGGCGAGTATGAACCCGTAGACCTGGCTCGCACCTATCTGTTGGCCACGATAGAGTATTGCGTCGTAGGCGGTGGCTTCCGGGGTGCGCTGAAGAAGAACACCACGATGCAGAAGACCGGCTTCAGCGACAGCGAATGTCTCATCCGCTACCTGAAGGAAAACCTCGCCGGCCACATCGGCCAGAAGTACGCCGGTCCGCAAGGACGCATCACCATCAAGTAATCACACAATCACAGACATAATCATCTACACAGATGACGTAAGCTTCTCCGTAAACGTACTATTTTCCGCCTTCACAAGCCTCGCCCACTAGATTACCTTTGCGCCTGTTCGGGCCAAGACAACCGATTGTTTTGCCGGATACAACCGATTGTTTTGGCTTATACAACCGGTTGTCTTTGCCCTTGCGAGGCATTGTCTCTGGGCGGATGGTTTCACCCCTTTTGTGTCGTTAAGTGCGTCATATGACACTTGCGTCAC
>CAVFUK010000009.1:0-35608 GCA_963625535.1 Anaerovoracaceae bacterium
TCCTGACAGAACAGAACCGCACCCTGCTGACCAACCCCGACGGCAGCTACACCCAACGCGGTAACGACGTCATCCGTCAGACCCCGTTCAAACGCTTCGGCAAGCCCGAAGAGCTGTGCGGCACCATACAGTACCTGATTAGCGATGCCTCGAAGTTCGTCACCGGTACCGTAGCCGTGGTGGACGGCGGATTCAACGTCTACGCCATGTAAGCAAGCACGCAGACTGGCGCCACAAGCATTGTGAAACCCCACCAGATGCCTTGTCAACACAGCGGGACGGCATCTGACGACAATGACAAGGCATGCGGCGGAAACGATATCAGCGGAGGTTGTACTGAGCACACAAGTACAGCCTCCGCTTGTTTCTTCCCATCGGCAAACAAAAGACAGCACGGCCACCCAATCCATCCATTGAAACGCCTCACCAGCACGGCCCCACATAACCGAACAAGAGATAAAGCGAGGAAATAAAGAAATATTTCTGTAATTGTTTGTCGCGTAAAGGTATTTCACGTAATTTTGCAGCTATTCTATGAGACGACCTGTCGGCACGCCCTGTGGTCGGGCATAGGAGTCATGAGATAATCAATTCAATTAATAATAAAACTAATTTTTCTTTTATGTGGTTAAGTAATTCATCTATTGGAAGGAAAGTGGTGATGAGCGTTACCGGTATCGCCCTAATCCTGTTTCTTACATTTCACATGTCGATGAACCTTGTCGCACTGATTTCGGCAGAAGGTTACAATATGATTTGTGAGTTTCTTGGAGCCAATTGGTACGCGTTGGCAGCAACGGTAGTTTTGGCGGCACTGATGGTGATTCACATCATCTACGCTTTCTGGTTAACAATGCTGAACCGGAAGGCCCGCGGCAGCGAACACTACGCTGTGCAGGCCAAGCCGAAGCAAGTGGAATGGGCATCGCAGAACATGCTGGTGCTGGGTATCATCGTCATCCTTGGCCTGCTCCTTCACCTGAAGGACTTCTGGTACAACATGATGTTCGCCGAGCTGATAGGCAACCCCACTCTGGGCGGTCTGGCAGCTACCGACGGCTACGGATACATCAAGGAGACATTCTCTTGCCCCGTGTTCGTAGTGCTCTATCTGGTATGGTTCGCAGCTCTGTGGTTCCACCTCACACACGGATTCTGGAGCGCTATGCAGACCTTTGGTTGGAACAACAAGATTTGGTTTGAGCGTTGGCGCATCATCGGCAACGTGTGGGCCACCCTCCTGTTCCTCGGCTTCGCCGTTGTAGCAATCGTCTTCTACGTGAAGTCACTCGGCTGCGGTGCATGCTGTGCTGCTTGATTTATTAACATGTAAACATTAAACTGTAAATATTATGGCTACCATAGATTCAAAAATTCCTGAAGGCCCTGTGGCTGAGAAATGGACCAATTATAAAGCTCACCAAAAGCTGGTGAACCCCGCTAACAAACGCCGTCTCGACATCATCGTTGTAGGTACAGGCTTGGCAGGTGCCTCTGCCGCCGCCTCTCTGGGCGAGATGGGTTTCCGGGTGTTGAACTTCTGTATTCAGGACTCTCCGCGCCGCGCGCACTCTATCGCCGCACAGGGAGGTATCAACGCCGCAAAGAACTATCAGAACGATGGTGACTCGGTTTACCGTCTGTTCTACGATACCGTGAAGGGTGGTGACTACCGTGCCCGCGAGGCCAACGTGTACCGCTTGGCAGAGGTATCGAACAACATCATCGACCAATGTGTGGCACAGGGCGTTCCCTTCGCCCGCGAATATGGCGGCACACTGGCCAACCGTTCATTCGGTGGCGCACAGGTGAGTCGTACGTTCTACGCCAAAGGCCAGACGGGACAACAGCTGCTGTTGGGCGCTTACTCCGCACTGAGCCGTCAGGTGAACGCAGGCACCGTGAAGCTCTACACCCGCTACGAGATGGAGGAGCTGGTCATCATCGACGGACGTGCACGCGGCATCATCGCCAAGAACCTGGTGACAGGTAAGCTGGAGCGTTTCGCCGCTCACGCAGTGGTAATCGCAACCGGCGGTTACGGAAATACCTACTTCCTCTCTACCAACGCCATGGCCTGCAACTGCTCGGCAGCTATGCAGTGCTACCGCAAGGGCGCTTACTTCGCTAACCCCTCATACGTGCAGATTCACCCGACCTGTATCCCCGTTCACGGCGACAAGCAGTCGAAGTTGACGCTGATGTCCGAGTCGCTCCGCAACGACGGACGCATCTGGGTTCCGAAGAAACTCGAAGATGCCAAGAAGTTGCAAGAGGGCACACTGAAGGGTAGCGACATCCCCGAGGAGGACCGCGACTACTACCTGGAGCGCAGATATCCGGCCTTCGGTAACCTCGTGCCGCGCGACGTGGCTTCACGTGCCGCCAAAGAGCGTTGCGACAAGGGCTACGGCGTGAACGCGACCGGTCTGGCTGTGTTCCTCGACTTCAGCGAGGCTATCAACCGCCTCGGCCTCGACGTGGTTCGCCAGCGCTATGGCAACCTCTTCGACATGTACGAGGAGATTACCGACGTCAACCCGGGTGAGCTTGCCAAGGAAATCAACGGTGAGAAATACTACAACCCGATGATGATCTATCCGGCTATCCACTACACAATGGGTGGTATCTGGGTCGACTATGAGCTGCAGACCGCCATCAAGGGTCTGTTCGCTATCGGCGAGTGCAACTTCTCCGACCATGGTGCCAACCGACTCGGTGCTTCCGCCCTGATGCAAGGTTTGGCCGATGGTTACTTCGTGTTGCCTTACACCATCCAGAACTATCTGTCCGACCAGATTACCGTTCCCCGCTTCTCAACCGACCTGCCCGAGTTCGCTGAGGCCGAGAAGGCTGTCAACGACAAGATTGACCGTTTGATGAGCATCCAGGGTAACGAGTCAGTAGACTCCATCCACAAGAAACTGGGTCACATCATGTGGGAATATGTCGGCATGGGCCGTACGGCAGAAGGTCTGAAGAAAGGCTTGGAAGAGATAAAGAAAATCCGCGAGGAGTTCAACAAGAATCTGTTTATCCCCGGTAGCAAGGACGGCATGAACACAGAGCTCGACAAAGCTATCCGTCTGGAGGACTTCATCACGATGGGCGAGCTGATCGCTTACGACGCGCTGAGCCGTAACGAGAGCTGCGGCGGCCACTTCCGTGAGGAGTACCAGACCGAAGAGGGCGAGGCTAAACGCGACGACGAGAACTACTTCTACGTAGGTTGCTGGCAGTACCAAGGAAGCGACGAGAAAGCTCCTGAGCTCATCAAAGAGCCGCTTCAATACGAGGCTATCAAAGTACAGACCCGTAACTATAAGAGCTAATGGGTAAGTTAAACAATTAAAGATTCAATGAACAATGGAGAAAAATATAAGTTTCACACTGAAGATTTGGCGTCAGAATGGACCGAAGGAGAAAGGCCATTTTGAAACATACCAGATGAAAGATATCCCCGGCGACACCTCTTTCCTGGAGATGTTGGATATCCTCAACGAACAGCTCGTCAGCGAGCGCAAAGAGCCCGTTGTGTTTGACCACGATTGTCGTGAGGGCATTTGCGGAATGTGTTCACTCTACATTAACGGTCATCCGCACGGACCTGCCACAGGTGCCACCACCTGCCAGCTCTACATGCGCCGTTTCAACGATGGCGACACGATTACCGTGGAGCCTTGGCGCTCAGCCGGATTCCCTGTCATCAAGGACTTGATGGTAGACCGCTCGGCTTACGACAAGATTATGCAGGCCGGAGGTTACATCAGCGTACGTACCGGTTCGGCAGAAGATGCCAACAACATCCTCATCCCGAAGGCAGCAGCCGACGAGGCTATGGACTCAGCGACCTGCATCGGTTGCGGTGCCTGCGTGGCAGCCTGCAAGAACGGATCGGCCATGTTGTTCGTGTCGGCTAAGGTGAGCCAGCTGGCTCTGCTCCCGCAAGGTAAGGTGGAGGCCGCACGTCGTGCCAAAGCCATGCTGAGCAAGATGGACGAACTGGGCTTCGGTAACTGTACCAACACCCGCGCCTGCGAGGCCGAGTGTCCAAAATGCATATCGATTAGCAATATCGCCCGTTTGAACCGCGAGTTTATCAAAGCTAAACTGAAAGACTGATAATCTGTTCAAACGATATAGAGAAGGGTGAGCCGCAAGGCCCACCCTTTTTGTTATGCCAAGCAGCGCTCCAAGGATGGAGCCACTGCCTGGCTGCTTATGGAAGATTTACTGTTTGTGCGGATAATCAGTAAGTGTACTCGAAGGAGTCCACATCGACATAGCCGCCCGTGGAGCGTGTCGCATAGTTGAAGATGGCGAACTTGCTGCCCATGAACATTCGTTTGTAGTCGAAGACCATCTTCACAGGTGAGCCTACAGGAGTCCACGATTTGCCGTCGAGACTATAGCTGAAGCGCGCATAGTCCTGTCCGTACGTGAAGTCACCGTCCACACGCAGATAGACCGAGTTTTGCTTCAAGGGGATGCGTGCCTGTTCGGTAATGTCCACCCTACTGATGGCATGCTGGGGCTCCGCAAATACGCTCTTCTGCTCGCTCATGACGAGGTAGAGCTTCTTGCCGTTCTTCTCAACGGTAAGCACACCGCTGTCGCCATTGAAGGCGGAGAGGCCGGTACGGTCGCCATCCCTCATTCCTTTCAGCGACAGACAGACTGTTCCGCTGCATTTCGGGCCTGCCATCCGTTGGGTCAGTGTATTGGGTGCAACGAACAGATTGTCCACCACACGGGCGGTCTTCAGTCTGAGGTATCCTGGGCGCTCTGTAAGGCTCCAAGCCTCATCCACGGGGTTGTGGTTCCACTGCCAATATAGAGAGAGCTTAGGGGCCGAGAAATCGTCCGAGCCGCAGATTCCCTCCATGGACATATAGGACAGCGATGTATCATTGGGAATCTTCCCGTCCTTGTCGCCCAGCATAGGCCATCCGTCCGCCGTCCATGTGCAAGGCATCAGACAGGGCACACGACCCACGCCGCCACGGTCTTGGAATATCAGTCCGTACCACTGACCATCCTTACCGTCGACGATGCAGCCCTGGCCAACGCCGCCATATTGCTCGAAGGCGGTCTCCAGGATGACGCGTTTCTCATACGGTCCGGTGATGCTGTCGGCACGGTAGCACACCTCACG
The DNA here is from genome assembly GCA_963625535.1 of Anaerovoracaceae bacterium. Lineage (GTDB taxonomy): Bacteria > Bacteroidota > Bacteroidia > Bacteroidales > Bacteroidaceae > Phocaeicola_A. Next base: position 5,156 of record CAVFUK010000009.1, read on the forward strand.
GCGCAAGCGGCCGGGGATGCTCCAGTCCATCGAGATCATCAGCAGGTAGTACTTCCCGTTGTGCTTGATGACCGAGCTACCCTCGAGGAGGCCCTGCTCGTCGGCGTCGCGCTCAAATATCTTCTGATTGACACCACCGGGCAACACATCGGTCAGGTCGGGCTTCAGTTCTCTTAGCTGGCCTGTACCATAGAACAGATACACCCGCCCGTCATCGTCGAAGAAGAGCGAAGCGTCGTGGTGATGCGGGGGACGTGAGACGAGTGTCCAAGGTCCGGCAGGGTCCGTGGCCGTGTAGACGAAGCCGCGCCCCGGCGCGCCATTGGCACCGAACCATACGTAGAACTTGCCATCGTGATAACGGATGGACGAGGCCCATTGTCCCTTGCCGTAGGCTGTGCCGTCCAGCAGGTCGTAACGGGGACCGTCGTCGATGCGGGGGAACACGTAACTGATGGTTTCCCAATGCTTCATGTCCGGCGAACGCATGATGGGCGCTCCCGGCATGAGGTGCATCGTAGTGGATATCATGTAGAAGTAATCGCCAGCCCGGCAGACTGACATGTCGGGCACATCGGCATAAAGGATAGGGTTGCGGTATTGCGCCCGTGTCGGCACTGACGTGCACAAGGCCATAAGAGCGCAGACTGCGATAGCTTTTAGTTTCTGCATAGTCTTCTATGATTTTAGTTGCTACAAAAGTAGGCAATGAATCCATAGAAAACGGAAGAAACGTGTAACGTCTTCTTATGTAAACGTTACACGTTTCTCTGATTAAGCTGTTTCGTTAGTAGGCTTGCTCGTGCACGCCCTTCACGGCACGACCGCTGGGGTCGTTCTGGTTCTTGAAGGCGGCATCCCAAGCCAGGGCCTCAGCCGATGAGCAAGCCACGCTGGGCACGCTGGGTACACTCTTGGCTGCGGAGGCGCTGGGGAAGTGCTCCTCGAAGATGGTACGATAGTAGTACTCCTCCTTGTTCATAGGCGGATTGATGGGGAACCGCTCGGCAGCGTGCGCCATCTCCTCGTCGCTCACAGCCGCTGCCGTGATGGCCTTCAGGGTATCAATCCAACTGTAGCCCACACCATCGCTGAACTGCTCCTTCTGGCGCCAAGCGACACTCTCGGGCAGCATGTCGGCAAAGGCGGCGCGCACGATGCGCTTCTCTATCTCCTTGCCCGGGCACATCTTCGCCTTCGGGTTGAGGCGCATGGCCACGTCCAGAAACTCCTTGTCGAGGAAGGGCACACGACCCTCCACACCCCATGCTGAGAGCGCCTTGTTGGCCCGCAGACAGTCGTACATGTAGAGCTTACTCAGCTTGCGCACCGTCTCCTCGTGGAAGGCTTTCGCATCGGGGGCTTTGTGGAAGTAGAGATAGCCGCCGAACACCTCGTCAGCACCCTCGCCACTCAGCACCATCTTGATGCCCATGCTCTTGATGACACGGGCCAACAGGTACATCGGCGTAGAGGCACGCACGGTGGTGACGTCGTACGTCTCGATGAAGTAGATAACGTCGCGTATGGCATCCAGTCCCTCCTGTATGGTGTAATTGATCTCGTGATGCACCGTGCCTATGAAGTCGGCCACCTCACGTGCCTTGGCCAAGTCGGGGGCTCCCTTAAGGCCGATGGCGAAGGAGTGTAGCTGTGGCCACCAGGCATCGGTCTGCTGGTCGTTCTCCACACGCTTGGCGGCATATTTCTTGGCTATAGCAGAGATGACGGAACTGTCCAGGCCACCGGACAACAGCACGCCATAGGGCACGTCGCTCATCAGCTGACGTTTCACGGCAGCCTCGAGGGCATCGTGCACGGCCTGCTCAGAGGCGGGGTTGTCCTTCACGGCATCGTACTGGAACCAGTCGCGCGTGTACCAGCGTTTCATCTCTCCCTCGCGGCTCCAATAGTAGTGTCCCGGGAGGAAAGGCTCGTATTCATCGCAGAATCCCTCCAGTGCCTTCAGCTCGCTGGCCACGTAGACTTTGCCGTCGGCATCCTTACCTATGTATAAAGGTATCACACCGATGGGGTCGCGGGCAATGAGGAACTCATCCTTCGCCTCGTCGTAGAGCGCGAAGGCAAAGATGCCGTTCAGCTCCTCCAGGAAATGGATACCCTTGTCGCGATAGAGGGCAAGTATCACCTCGCAGTCCGAACCGGTCTGGAACTCATACTTGCCGGCATAGCGGCTGCGTATGTCCCGATGGTTATAGATTTCACCATTGACTGCAAGTATCTGTTTGCGGTCCGTGCTGAAGAGCGGTTGTCCGCCCGACTCAGGATCGACGATTGAAAGGCGTTCGTGTGCCAATATGGCCCGTCCGCCACAGTAAATACCACTCCAGTCCGGTCCGCGGTGACGGATCTTCTGGGACATCTTCAGCGCCTTGGTACGCAAGGCAGCCGTCTGTCGGTCGATATTGAAAATTCCTACAATTCCACACATGGGCTTAATAGTTTTGTTGATTGAAGAATCTCGTATTTATTTCTATATATGTTTAGTTATATCGTTTAAGTTCACTCATCAAGTTAATGGAATTGAAACGGCCGGGACTAAGGCCGATGCTCCCGTTCAAACCGTTTACAAATTCCGTTTATTCTCTCTCTGTCATTCACTCAATAATGTCGTTACAACCTTTCAACATATTCGCACCTATCGGCCAGGTGCCTCTCTCTTCTCCCTCTAATAAATAACTAATACCTATTCCCAAAGTACTAACGTTTAGTTGTATTTGCACTTTGATTTCGATGCAAAGGTAGGCGAATGGTCAGTACCCAACAAGAAATAACGTTATTTTGTCCGCATTAATCTTTATCAACTTTCTTTTTAGAATAGCAATGCCCGTATTTAGCATAAATATGTAATCATATATATAATATATCATAACAGTTGTAAGCAACATCTGTATGACATGCTTTCATAAGTTCACCGATTATCCGAGATTAGTCTCTCATTTTATATCATTTGGACGCGTTTACTATCTTTATGGTACAATTAGCAGACATTGAGCGTACAAATTCACACGCTCGAGTAGACTACTCCTATACATTATTATATAGGAGTAATGTGATGGGGCGTAATGGGGAGCAATGTGTCAGGCTATGCTTTGACAGAGAGCACTTGCTGCAGGTCGTCGCCGGAGGGACTCTGGAACAGCCGCAAGCCGAATTGGGGGAGTATGGCCAACACATAGTCGAAGATGTCCGCCTGGATGTGTTCGTAGGGCACCCAGCTGGTGGCGGTGACAAAGAAGTAGAGTTCGAGGGGCAGGCCTTGGGACGTAGGCTGCAGTTGACGCACCATGAGCATCATCTCGCTGTTTACCTTCGACGATTCGCTCAGGTAGTGTTCCAGGAAGCGACGGAACACACCCAGGTTGACGGTCTCTGCCGTGGCCTCATCGGCCGACACCCATCCCTTCGCCACGAAGCGTTGCAGCTCGTCGGGGGTACAGAAGCGGATGCTGCGCACATCGATGTAGATGGAGCGCATCACACGTCGTCCGCCGCTCTGCTGCATGTTACGCCAGTTCTGGAACGAGTCGCTTACCAGGGTATAGGGAGGTATGGTGGTGATGGAGTTGTCCCAGTTGCGGACCTTCACGGTAGTGAGGGTCACCTCGGTGACAATGCCGTTGGCACCGGACTTGTCCATAGTGATCCAGTCGCCAGGACGGAGCATATCGTTTGCCGAGAGCTGCACGCCGGCCACAAGGCCCACGATGGTGTCCTTGAAGACGAGCATGAGCACCGTGGCCGCGGCACCCAAGCCGGTGAAGAGCACCACGGGACTCTTGTCGATGAGCACACTCACGATGCCGATGGTTCCCAAGAAGATGGTGACAATCTTCAGCATCTGGTAGACACCCTTCAGCGGGCGGTCTTTCAACTCCTTGTGTGTTGCGGAGAGGTTATAAAGTGCCGTCAGGAACGAGCAGATAAGCTTCAGCGTGGCGGCGATGATGTAGACCAGGCTTATCTTCATCAGGAAGTGGAGCCACGTGGGCACATCGGCGAAGGCGAAGGGCAGCAGGATGTAGATGAAGATGGAGGGCACGATGTGGCAAAGGTTGTTGAGCACCTTGTCGGAGAGGAGGATGTCGTCCCACGTGGCCTTGGTGGAGGCCACCACCCGCTTGACGACGGGCAATATCATCTTGCGGCAGATGAAGTCTGTCAGATAAGCTACAAAGATGATGAACAGAATGACCAACAGCCGTTGGGTGAGGCTGATGGATTCCTGGTTCATGCCATATTCCGAGAGCAGTGTTCCGATGTCCTGCAAGAGTGAGTTATTCATTGTCCGTTACTGTTAGCTATGAATAGGTTAAATGGTGATAAGTCGGTATTTGTTGCCGGGCAGTGCCTGCACCACCCCTTTGAGTTCCATCTCGAAGAGCAAAGCGCTCAGCTTGTTGACAGCCATCTGGGCCTTCACGCTGAGTTCGTTGAGGGGGCATCCGTCGGGCATAGTCTCCAGCAGTGTGGCGACGGTCTGTTCTTCGTTGCTCAAGTCGGGGAAGAGCTGTCGCTGTATGGGCTTGGTCACGCGGGCCTGCACGTCCCATTGCATGGCTTTCACAAACTCCTCGGCCGACTGTATGAGGGCGGCCTTGTTGTCGCGTATCAGCGCGTTGCAACCCATCGAGAAGGGGTCGTCGCACCGACCGGGGAAAGCAAAGCAGTCGCGGTTATACCCCACGGCAAGGTCGGCCGTAATCAGGGCGCCGCCTTTGGTGGCACTCTCCACCACAATGGTAGCGTCGCACATCCCCGCCACAATGCGGTTGCGCATCACAAAGTTCTGGCGGTCGGGGTTGGTGCCGCTCGGAAACTCGGTGAGCAGTCCGCCATGCTGCAACATCTGCACCGCCGTCTGCCGATGCACGGAGGGATAGATGCGGTCGAGCCCATGGGCCAACACACCCACCGTATTGAGCCCTACGTTCAGCGCCGCCCGATGGGCGTTTATGTCGATGCCGTAGGCCAGTCCGCTGACCACGAGCACGTCGGGACAAAGTTGCCTGAGGTCGCGCAGGAAGGCATCGCAGACCCGTCGGCCATAGTCGGTGCAGTGGCGGGTGCCCACCATGTTGATGACCTTCAGCTGATTGAGGGGCGTGTTGCCTTTGTAGTACAGCAGTATGGGTGAGTCGCTACATTCCCGCAGGCGCGAAGGGAAGTCGGGGTCGAAGTAGCCCAGACAGGTGATGGTGTTCTTCCGTACGAACTCCACCTCCCGCTTCGCACTTTCGAACGTAGCGGGACAGTCGAGCGCGTCCACCAATTTGTCAGACCCCTGCACCAGACTGGGCAGTTCTTTGCGCCGTTCGAAGATGGCCACGGCACTGCCACAAGCCTTCATCAGTTTGTGCATGCCCGCCAGTCCCAGTCCCGGTATGCGCGACAACACGATGGTATGTAACAGCTCCTGCTCAGTCATGCATGTAAGGGGCAAAGATTTGGTCAAACAAGGCACAGTCGCTCAGTCGTCCGTTCACCAGGGATACCACCTCGACGGCCGACTTGATGGCCATCTTCATGTCCGGCAGACGGAAGATATCTTGGTAGAACACATACTTGATGCCCTCTTTCTTCAGATAGAGCTTCGACACGAACTCTTCGCCGCTCCGCAGGGGAGTCTTGAAGGCGATGTTGATGCGTGCCACCACGGGGTCGATGCCCTCGGCATGGAGTTTGGCGAAGCTGACACCCGTGGAGAGGAGAAACTCGTGGCGGGTATGTTCCAAGTAGTGTTGATAGTTGGCATTGTTGACAATGCCCTGCAAGTCGCACTCATAGTCGCGCACTTTCAGTTTCAGTTCGTAGATATATTTGTCCATAATTGCTGCAAAGTTAATTTATTCTGTGGAAGAAGCGTCCGAAGCGGTAACCCGATAGGAGACTCTCCGACGGGTCCTTGGAGAACCACACCAGTGCGGCCCTGCCGATGATGCACTCCTTAGGCACGAAGCCGAACAGGCGCGAGTCGCAGAGGCTCATGGAATTGTTGGAGGCCATCCAGTAATAGTCCTTGGTGAAGCGGTAGCTGGCCACGGGACGGCCGTCCACCAGCAGCGTGTCGCCTTTCACCTCAGCCCGGCGTCCCTCGTGCATCACGATGGTGTTGCGCAGCAGCATCACGTTCCACGGGCGCACTCTCACGGCGATGCCTTTGCCCGGCACCACGAAGTCGTGCACCGCGTCGGAGTCGGCGGTCTGCACGCTGCGGAACTGCACCTGCGGGCCCAGCAAGCGCTTCACGGCGTTGATCTCACGCAGACTGAAGCTGCGCAGATAGTCGCCCTGGTCGTAGCCCACCAGTGTGTTGTCCTCGATGCCTGCCTGGCGTATGGCTTGCGTCACCAAGGCCTCCTGTTGTCCGGGGTAGGCATAGAGGTATTTACTGTCGGGGGTCAGCACGTCCGCGTCGGTCAGTATCAGCTCGTCGGTCAGTCGGAGCGTGTCGCCGGGCAGTCCCACACAGCGGTTGATGAAGAGGTCGCCCCCGTCCTGCAACTGCTGCTCGGCGGAGGGGCGGTTGAAGAGGACGATGTCGTTTCTGCCTACCGGAGCCTCAGCCCAGCGGTGATAGCCGAAGATGGAAGCCAAGGGGGTGCGGTAGCCGTAGCTCCAGCGGTTCACTATCACACGGTCGCCCCGGTACAGGGTGTTCTCCATCCCCGTGGAAGGGATGGTGCACGAGGTGAAGGCCACCAGCTTGACCAGCAGCACCGCCACCACGGCAACGAGCAATGTTTTCAATAGCGAACGCATAACAGTGTCAGTTCATCGGAGCCACTCCCCTATCGTTTGGTTTTACTTGATGTTGTCCACCCACTTGAAGAAACGGTTCCAGCGAATCTTGCCGTCGAACCATCCGTGGTCCTTGTCCAGCGAGAGCCACACCACCACGGGCTTACCCACAATGTGGTCCTCGGGCACGAAGCCCCAGAAACGTGAGTCAGCGGAATTGTGGCGGTTGTCACCCATCATCCAGTAGTAGTCCATGCGGAAGGTATATTTGTTCGTCTCCTCGCCGTTGATGAAGATTTTGCCGTCCTTCACCTCCAGCTTGTTGCCCTCGTACACGGCTATTGGTCGTTCGTAGAGGGGCAGGTTCTCGTCGGTCAGTTCGATGGTTTCGCCCTTCTTGGGAATCCACACGGGGCCGTAGTTGTCAACGGTCCAGCCGGTGTAGGCGGTTATCGGGTAGAGCCGCTCGGCAAAGGACTCGTTGATGGAGATGCTCTGCACCAGCTCTTTGTGGGTCAGCAGGGCATCGTGGGCTTTCTTGGTAAGAGGCATCGAGTAGAGCGTCTGCTGTTGGTTGTGCGAGGAGGCGTCCTCGTCGGAGATGCCCAGCTCGCGGCGCAGCGCCTCCGGTATGGGCCCGTTGGTGCGCACCGTGTAGCCATACTGCACATTCTCGGGTTCCTTGTTGGCCACCCCATCCAGGTAAATGACGCGGTCCTTTATCTGCAGCGTCTGTCCGGGCAGACCCACGCAGCGCTTCACGTAATTCTCGCGACGGTCCACGGGGCGCCACATCACCTTGCCGAATTCCTCGGGGTGCTGGCTGATGTATTTCCGGCCCTCGCTGCAGTAGAACTGGAGCACCATGCGTTGTTGCGCACGGCTCAGGCTATCCAGCTGGGGCTGCTCGGGATAGAGCTGCTCGCCCACCTGGTAGCACATGCCATAGTAGTCAGCGGCTTGGTAGACGGGGTTAGCCACCACCGTGTCGCCCGACGGGTAGTTGAACACCACAATGTCGTTGAGCTGCACCTGTCCCGTGCCTTTCACGCGGCGGTACTCCCACTGCGGCCATTCGACATACGACTTACAGTTCAGTATCGGCAGCGTATGTTGGGTCAGCGGCATGGAGAGCGGAGTCTGCGGCACACGCGGTCCGTAGCTCAGCTTGCTGACGAAGAGGTAATCGCCCGTCAGCAGCGACTTCTCCAGCGAAGAGGTCGGTATCACATAGTTCTGGAAAGCATAGATGTTCACGAAGTAGACCGCTACCAACGCGAAGACGATGGCGTCCACCCAGCTCATCACGCTCCGTGCTTCCTTGTTCTTCAACGATTTCCACCAGGTCCAGGGAATGATGCGTGTGACGTAGGCATCAAAGATGAAAGGCAGCACGATAAGCCCCCACCAGCTCTTCACCCACAGGAGGAAGAGCAGATAGAGCACGGTCACTACGGCGAACTTTATCCAGTCGCGTCTCTTGCAATGTTGTATTCTTTCTAACATACGCTGTTCTCTGGTTTGGCTTTAAAAATGAAATAAATCCTTCATACCCAGGAATCCGCTGTGCTGAGCGGTGTATTCGGCCGCCAGCACGGCTCCGAGGGCAAATCCCTTGCGGTTCTTCGCGTCGTGGGTGATGATGATGCTGTCGGCCTCCGACTCGTAGCGGATGGTGTGTATGCCCGGCACCTCACCCTCGCGGATGGAGCTGACGCAGAGTTCGTCGGGAGCGCACTGGTCGCTGCCCACGATGGTTCCGTCGGGCTGGCGCAACGTGCCCTTCACCCATTTCGTCTTGCGGTCGATGTTGGCCAGGATGCCTTCGGCCAGTGTGATGGCTGTGCCGCTGGGAGCGTCCAGTTTGTGGACGTGGTGCGTCTCGCTCATGGTCACGTCGTAACCGGGGAACTGGTTCATGATCTTGGCCAGGTAGTTGTTCACGGCCGAGAAGATGGCCACGCCCAGGCTGAAGTTCGACGACCAGAAGAGGGTCTTGCCCTCCTCCTGGCACAGGCGTTGAATCTCCTCGCCGTGCTCGGCCATCCAACCCGTGCTGCCCGACACCACTTTCACACCTGCCTCGAAGGCTTTTATGTAGTTTTGGTAAGCTACGGTAGGAGCGGTGAACTCTATGGCCACGTCGGCGCTTTTGAAGGCTTCGGACCGGAAGTCCTCCTGGTTGTCAATATCGATGATACTCACAATCTCGTGTCCGCGACTCCGGGCAATCCGCTCTATCTCGTGCCCCATCTTTCCATATCCAATCAATGCTATTCTCATGTCATTTGCAATTAAATGTGGCAAAGATAGTTTTTATTCACCACATTTATTTACTTTTGCGCTATACATATAACCTCAATTAACATGGAACAACTCCTACACTATGCTTGGAAGCATAAAATCTTTCCGCTGAGAGACCTGCTGACCACCGACGGGAAGCGGGTGGAAGTGATAGATGTAGGGTTGCACAACACCAATGCAGGCCCTGATTTCTTCAACGCTAAGATAAAGATTGACGGCACGCTGTGGGTGGGCAACGTGGAGATTCACACCTGCTCGTCGGACTGGTACCGCCACGGCCATCAGTACGACGCCGCTTACAACAACGTCATCCTGCACTTGGCCCAGTCGGTGGATACGGACGTCGTCCGCCAGAACGGCCTGCCCGTGCCGCAGATGCAGTTCACCTGTCCCCCGTCGCTGGCCGCTCACTACGAGGAGTTACGCCACTCGGACATGTACCCGGCATGCTTTCGCATCATCGGCGACCTGCCCACCATGCTCACCCACAGTTGGATGAGCCGGCTGCAGTCGGAGCGGTTGGAACAGAAGACCCAGCAGGTGACGGAGCGACTCAAGCGGTGCAACAGCAACTGGGAGGAGGCTTTCTTCATCACCCTGGCAAGGAACTTCGGGTTCAGCATCAACGCCGAGGCCTTCGAGCGGTGGGCTGGCAACGTGCCCTTCAAAGCGGTGGACAAGTACCGCGACAACCTGTTCCAGGTGGAGGCCATCTTCTTCGGTCAGGCGGGATTCTTGAGTCAGGACATCCACGACGACTATTACCAGAAGCTGCAGAAGGAGTACGCCTACCTCTCGCATGTGTTCGACCTGCGGCCGATGGACCTTTCGGCGTGGCGACTCCTGCGTCTGCGGCCAGGCAACTTTCCCCACATCCGCATGGCGCAGTTGGCCAAGCTCTACCATCAGTCACAGGGGCTGCTGTCGCAACTGCTGGAGGCCACGTCGCTGGAGCAGGTTCGCTCGTTCCTCACCATCGACACCTCGCCCTATTGGGACACGCACTACCGCTTCGGCGCACCCTCTCCGGAGCAAAAGAAGGTGATGAGCCAGAGCTCCATCGACCTGATTATCATCAACACCGTCTGCACATTCCTCTTCGCCTACGGACGCTACCGCGACAGCGAAGCACTATGCCAGCGCGCCCTACGCTTCCTGGAGACACTGAAGCCGGAGAACAATCACATCACCCGCATGTGGGAACAGTGTGGGCTGAAGGCCGAGAGCGCCGCCGACTCGCAAGCGCTCATCCAACTGCAGAAGGAGTATTGCGACCGCAAACGCTGCCTCTACTGTCGGTTCGGCTACGAATTCCTGCGGCAGAAAAAGAACTGACCGTCGGACCTGCTCACCTCACTGCGCTGCCCAGGAACATCCGTCCAAACAGGGCAGACGCATCAAAAGTGTGCTCGCCACCATTAGTCACTACGAACAGTCCACACATCACAACCTCTTCACAGCAAGCATTATAATCGATTAACAGCGTACATTATAGTGTGTAAACGTACGTGCATACATGTTGTAGATTCCCGTCATGACGAATGACTGGCAATTGTCAAACGTGTGTACGGCAATTGCCAAACACGTGTACGGCAGTTGCCAAACACGTGTACGACAATTGCCGTACATGGCGATGAAGGAGATTCTTCACACGTGAAGAACCAGTCAATACACCGCACAAGCCCCCTTCATGAGGCCATTATACATGTGAGGAACGGTCACCTTTCCTGTGTTGCGGTTCAGGATGCCAAAGGTGCCTACCTGGGGTTGTCCGTTGTCCCAATAGAAAGGCACCAGTCCGTTCTCCTTGGCGGCTTTGGTCACATACTCCAAATAGTAGTAGTCGCACTTCTTGATATCCTTGTTGGTGACCGAGTGGCACACCGTACCATATTCGCCCAACAATACGGGGTAACCCTTGTCCACGAAGCTACTCTTCAGCCGGCCGAAGAGGTTGTCCACGTAGTCCTCCTGGTTGGTGTTGTCGGCGGTGTAGTAGCCTTTGCGGTATCCCCACTTCTGCATTTTGGTGTCGCTGTGGGTGAAGTCCTGCGGGTCGTAGAAGTGCACCTCCACCAGCAGGTGCGAGGTGGCGTCGTCCTTAGGCAACGTGAGGTTGTCGAGGGCGTACCACGGGTTGCAACACCAAGCCTGCACCACCAAGTTGCGTTGGGCATTGTTGCCTCCGGTGGCCCGTACGGCATCCACGAAGGTCTGGTTGTAGGTTTCCAAGGCTGCCTGCTCGCTGGTCGACGGGGCGCTCCAGTTCTCGGTCTCCCCTACCTTGTTGCGCACCTCGTTGTTGCCGGCGAAGATCAAGCGTTGGCCATACGAGGCGAACTCTGTGGCCACCTGGGTCCAGATGGCTTTCTCCTTCTTCGCCACGGCCTCGCAATCGGTGGCGTTGGCGTGGAGCTCGAGCCATCCGCCGTCCCAGTGGGTGTTGACGACGACGTACATACCTATCTTGTAGGCGTAGTCCACCACCTCGTGCACACGTTTCATCCAGGTGGCGTCGATGGCGTAAGGATATTCGTCCTTCACCAGATGTGAGCCCCAGGCGCAGGGGATGCGCACGGCGTTGAATCCGGCGGCTCTCACCCCGTCAATCAGTTTTTGGGTCACGGCCGGGTTGCCCCAGGCGGTCTCGCCATCGGGCACCTCCAAGGAGTTTCCTATGTTCCAGCCTAGGAAAATATTATTTGCTGACTGGGCAGCTGTCTCACCTATGGCATCGTCCGTAGGATAGCTGAGGGTAGGCAGCACGAAGTCGGCGGTGTCGGGGTCGTCTGTGGCGACGGCTTTCGCGCCTTGTTGGGTCACCGTCACCTCCACTCGCTGATTGCCGACCGTCACGGTCACGGTGGCCGTGCGTTCGCCCGCGGAGGTGTTAGCCTCAGCCGTCACGCTGATGGCCCATATGCGGGTCGACTCGCCGTTATTCTTCACTTCAGACACTTGCAGCCAATCCGCCGAGCTGGTGGCAGCGGGCTTGATGCTCGTCTCGGCATAGATGGTCTCCTGGGTCTGGGTAGCCGGGATGGTGATCTCGGTCTTGCCCACCTCCAGGTCTATGGGAGTGTCGTCGGAATCGCTGTCGCTACAGGACAGGAACAGGCACTGCAGCAGCACACACAGAGCCGTACAGCTCTTCAATATAAACTGTTTCATATACTTTTCTTTACGTTTGGGTAAAAGAAACGCAGGACTTCTCGATAGCCACCCTGCGTTTCCGAATTATGTCAGTGTTACTTTAGGACAAAGTGGAAAGCCAGATACTCATCCTTGTCGGGGTCCTTGGCGCCGAGCCACATGCCCGTTGCCTTTCCGTTGGCATCCTTCTCGATGGTCATGATGCGCAGGCCCTTGTCGTTGTCGAGCTTGAACGATGCCCAGCCTATCACCGTGAAGGAGGGGATGGACTCAGCGAATGTGAAGATTCCCTTGTCGTCGAGCGTGAAGGTGGTGCTGCCCGTCGTGCCGTTAGGGAGCACATAGCTGGCGGTGCCGTCGCCACTGTTCAGGGTCAGCGAGAATCCGGAGTAAACCGACGGATCCACGGTACCCAACCAGTCGGGATAGTCACTGGCGCTGTTCCAGCTGTTCATGAACGAGCCGGAGAGGGTGCACCAGTTGAGCGGTGTCTCCGGGGAGATGCCCCAGGTCAGCACTGTGTTGGTGGACTGGGTGACGTCGTCGCGCCATCCGTCGGGCAGTGTGGGTTCAGCTGGAGCGTCGGCCACATAGTTGTCGAAGTAGTCCTTCGTCACGTAGTTGAGTGACGTGGTATTGTTGTAAGGCACCATCTGCATGGCCGTCTCCGAGAGGTAGAGCAGGCGGAAGGTGCGGTCGGTAGCCTCATGTGTATTCAACGGATAGACATCGGAGAAGGAGATGGTGTGGTCGTCGATATCCAACATGTAGGTGCCCTTGCCTACGAGGTTTCCGGCAGCGTCGGTGATGGTCACGTGGGCTCCGCCGTCGAGGTCGAAGGTCATGTAGCCATAGTTGCCCAACGTACACATCCACGAGTTGCTTGAGTAGTCGGCCGACCAGTACCAGTTCTCATCGTCGCCGTTGGCATCCTTCTCGGCAGGTGTCGGGTCGATGGCATTGGCCGAATCCCACGGGGTGGAGTCCACGTAATTGGCGTAGGTAGTCTCCGTCTCGTCCGTCGAGTGGAGTTTGTCCCAAGTGAAGTTATAGTTGAAGTACCAGTGCGGTCCCTTCCAGAAGGTGGTCTTTGCCGATCCGTCCTCCAGTTTGGCAAGGTCTATCTGCCAGGTCTTGCTGTTACCGATACCTCCGCTCAAGCGGTTCCACAGGAAGTGGTCCACGAAGTCGGTGCAGAAGTCGTCGATGTGGAACGTGGTGGCTTTGCTCCATACGTATCCGCCCTTGGTGTTCACACCCATGCGCACTTCGTAGTCGCCGTCGAAAGCTATCTTCAGCGTATAATCCTTGCTGACGGCGCGTCCCTGCGGAGTCTCCCAGGCAATCTGGTAACTCGAGGGCAACAGACTGGAGAGGTAGACGATGTTGGGGTTCGAGGAGTCGTGCGTGATGGAGAAGGCGATGCCTTCCACCAGGTCGTCGGACTTGATGTCGGGAGTTGCCAAGTCGTGGTCGTCGGGCGAGCAAGCGGTGATGAATGTCAGCCCCAGACCCACTGCCATAAGTATATTTCTTAGTTTCATGATCGTTTTGATTTAAATAGTTAGACATTTTACCATCCCTGATTCTGTTTGAGCACTCCGTTGGAGAGTGTAATCTGGTTGTTCGGTATCTGACAGAGACCTTTGGTGGCTACAATCTTCGCTTTGTCGTAAGTGACTTCCGTGTTCTTTCCACCGGTCTGCACGGTACCGGCTGAGCTGACCACAGCGTCGGCCATCACCTCCACGCCCTGACGGAGCAGGTCCCAGTAGCGGATGCCTTCGTAGGCAAGTTCACGGGCACGTTCGTCCAGGATGTTCTGCTTGGTGGCTGTCACGTGAGGCAGTCCGGCGCGGTCGCGCACTTGGTTCAGATAGTCGTCGGCACTGGGCGAGCCGAGCTCGGCGGCCATCAGCAACACGTCAGCATAGCGTACTATCACCCAAGGTTGTGCGTTGTTGGTCATGAAGTCGGCCGTTCCATCGGGGTTGGTGGCAGGCAGTCCGTTGCCAAACACCAGCGGAGTGTACTTCTTAAAGCTGAGGCCGGTGTACTCGCGCCAGTCTTTGTAGCCTGCATTGTAGTCGGACACGGCGGTAACGCCCTCCGAAGCCAAGTCGATGGCGGAGGCGGTACGGCGGTTGTCGCGTGCATCGAAGAAGTTGCGGTAGTACGAGGGTGTCAGCGTGGCCAGTCCCCAACCCTTGCCGTAGGGAGAGGCGTTGATGCTACGCATACCCAGGTTCACGAGCCAGCGGTTAGCGTCGTTGTTGCCATTGTAGTCCTGCGTCGGGGTGAAGTTCTGGGCCAGGATGACCTCTGAGTTCCAGTCGCCTGCGTAGGTGGATTTCTCCTGATCCCAGCCCGTAGCGTTCTCAATGGGAACCAGTGAAGCTGCCGGCCACAGGTTTTTGAAGTCGCTCACGAGGGAGTACTTATTCTGTTTGATGACATCCTCCACAGCGGCGAGGGCGGCCTGACGACTGATGGTGGTACCGTCCGTGTAGACGGGGTCGGTTCCGTAGTAACCCGAGTAGAAGAGGTAAGCGCGTGCGAAGAGGGCTTCAGCGGCATACTTCGTGATTCGTCCGTAGTTGCTCTCGCCCAGGTTATCGTCGTTGCCGATGTTGTCCATGGCATACTTCAGGTCATCGAATATCACGGCGTACACATCCTTCGGGTCGGCCTGTTCACGGTTCTCGCTGGACGGTTCGGTGAACAAGGGGATGTTTCCCCACAGACGTACCATGTCGAAGTAGAGGATGGCACGCAGCGCACGACACTCGGCCATGATGAGCGAGTGGTTGGCTTCACTCTCCCAGGTAATGTTGGATTCCTGCTGGATGAGGGTGTTGCAGCGGAACACGCCGGCGTAATAGACCGTCCATTCCTGCTCGAACACGTTCATCTCCGACGGGGCTGCCGACTTGTCGAATCGGTCGACGAGTTGTGCCCCGTAACTGTCGCCTACACCTGCTCCACCATAGCATTCGTCGGACATGATGGACGAGGCTATCAAGAAGCTGTAGGAACCGGGGTTGGACGAAATCTGACGCCAACCGTCGTAGCAACCGTAGAGAGCGCGTAAGGCCTGGTTCTCTGTCTTATAGTAGTTCTCAGAGTTAGGTTCCGTCTTGGACGAGACATCGAGGAAACTCTCGGAACAAGAATCTATGGTCAACCCCGACATAGCGATGAGGGCAACCGATATACTGGATTTGAAATTATATCTTTTCATGATTGTAAACTTTAGAATGAGAGATTGACACCGAATAAATAGGTACGTGAGCGCGGATAGAAACCGAGGTCAACACCTGACACCCATGAGGAGGTACCATAACCGATCTCAGGATCCATTCCATCGTACTTGGTGAAGGTCACGAGGTTCTGCACCTGGAAGTAGCAACGGCAGTTGGTCAGCCACTTCTGGTTAATCAGCGGCGCGAAGTTGTAGCCCAAGGTGAGGTTGCTGATGCGGAAGAAGTCGCCGTCCTGCAGGTAAAGGTCGGAGAACTGCCAGTTGATGTTCTCGTTGGTCACGCGCGGCATCTTGTTGGATGTGCCCTCGCCGGTCCAGCGGTCCAGTATGGCGGTGGTGTAGTTGGCCTTTGAGTTGCCTTGGTTGCGGTAGCTCTGCACAATCTTGTTACCAGCCTGACCCACGCCCACGATGCTGAGGTCGAAGTTCTTATAATAGAGGTTGATGTTGATGCCGTAGGTGAACTTAGGCGTACCGTTGCCCAGGTCTACCTTGTCGTCATCGTCGATAGTGCCGTCGTGGTCCACGTCGACGTAGATGACGTCACCCGGCACGGGGTTCGACTGCAGCACACCGTTGCCGGCTGCCTTCCAGTCGTCAATCTGCTGTTGGTTCTGGAATATTCCGGCCGTCTTGTATCCCCAGAAGTAACCGATGGAATGGCCGTTTTCGGCGCGATAGAACTCGGGAGCGTTGTCATACAGTTGGTTGGTGGAGCCGTGGATGATGCCGTCCTCGGTAGGGATGCTACCCACGCGGTTTTTGTTGTAGGCACCATTCACGCTGACGTTGTAGGTGAAGTCCTTGCCTATCTTGTCGTTCCACCCGAGGCTCAGCTCCACACCGGTGTTCTTCACGTTACCACCATTGATGTAGGGAGCATCGGTTCCGGCCGTTGCCAGGATAGGTGCCTGCACCAGCCAATCCTTGGTGTTCTTGATGTAGAAGTCGAAGTTGGCCGAGAGTCTACCATTGAGGAAGCGGGCATCGAAACCTGCGTCGAACTGCTCGGAGGTTTCCCACGTCAGGTCCTCATTGCCCAGACGGCTCGGGTATGCGCCCCAGTTATTCTCGAGCGTAGTGGAGTATCCGCCGTTGTAAGCGCCGTTGGCACCCATGTACTGTCCGAAGAAGTAGTGCGTGTTGGCCACCTTGATGGGCGACAGGTAGCGATAGTTGTCGATGTTCTGGTTGCCGACCTTACCATAGCTGACTCTGAGTTTCAGGTACTCCAACCAGCTGTTGGTGGATTCCATGAACTTCTCATTGGAGATGTTCCATCCGGCGGAGATAGAGGGGAACCATCCGTGACGGTGACCACGAGCGAACTTCGACGAACCGTCGTTACGCAGGGTGGCGTTGATCATGTATTTCTCGTTCCAGTTCCAACCGAGGCGGGCGAAGTAGCTGACGCGGCGTTCCTTGTCGTAGGGGTTACCCGATGCCGAGAGACCATCGCCCGAGGAGGCAGCCGTACCGTTGTTGACCCAGGCATACGACCAAGAGTCGAAGCCCTCCTTCAGGGAAGCGTTGCCGGCTCCCACATAGGTTCCGCTGAGTTGGTACGACTCCATACCCAACAGGGCATTGAACTCATGTTCCTTTATCTTCCAGTCGTAGGACAGGGTGTTGGTCCAGGTCAGTTCCAGTCCGTGGCTCATGCCTTGCGACACGTTGGTCCTCGAGATGTTCTGCACGTAGGCGGAGAAGTTGTAGAGGGGCGTGAAGGTACGCGACTCGGAGGTGGTGTAGTTCACACCGAACACCGTACGGAACTTCAGGTTCTTTATCGGCTCTATCTGTGCGTAAGCGTTAGCGGTCAGATAGGCGTTCTTGGATTGATTGTATCTGTTCACCTGCATCAATCCGTAAGGGTTGGCGTCGTACATGTACCAGTCGGAATCGCCGGTGTTGTTGAGTTCGCCGTTCTCATCGTAGATAGGAGCCAGCGGGGAGGTATTGAAAGCTCCCTTCAGGGTCTGCGTCATACCATAATATTGGTTACCCGTGGACTGACCTTTCTGCTTGGAATAGACGAAGGAGAGTTGCTCGCCCACCTCTATCAGGTTATCGAAGAGCTTGTGGCTGGAGTTCACACGGAAGTTGTAGCGCGAGAAGTCCGACACGTCCGGTCCGCCTACGATACCTTCTTGGTTGAGGTATCCGGTGGAGATGGCATAGGTGCTGGTGGCTGAGCCTCCGGTGATGCCTAACGTGTAGCTCTGGGTGATAGCGCCGTCGCTGAACATGCTGTCGAGCCAGTCGGTGTCTATCAGCGAGCCGTCTGAGCGATAGATGCTCTTCATGGACGACCAGTCGTAGGGAGCGCCGCCGCTGTTGATGTTCGACTCGTCCATGATGGTCATGTATTGGCTGGCGTTGAGCAAGTTCGTCTTATGAGCCACGGTCTGCCAACCATAGTATCCGTCAAACGTCACCTTGGCCTTTCCCTCCTTACCGCTCTTGGTAGTGACGAGCACCACACCGTTGGCGGCCTGCGCACCGTAGATGGCAGCGGAGGCGGCGTCCTTCAGCACATCGATGCTCTCGATGTCGGCGGGATTGACGTTGGCAATTTCACCCTTCACACCATCAATAAGGTAGAGCGGACCGGAGTTGCCCACGGTACCCAGACCGCGGATGTTTACCTTCATGCCCGAGCCCGGCTGACCCGACTCGGAGGTGATGGTGACGCCCGGCATCTGTCCCTGCATGGCCTGCAAGGGGCTCGTCGTGTTCATCTTCGTAATCTCTTCACCTTTCACCTGCGAGGTGGCACCCGTCACGAGTTTCTTTTTCTGAACGCCGTAACCTACGACCACCACCTCATTCAGAATCTCTGAGTTCTCATGCAACACAACATCCATACGCATACCGGTCACTTTCACCTCGCTGGTCACAAATCCGATGTACGAGATAGAAAGGACATCGCCTACTTTGGCTTGAACGGTGTAATTGCCGTCCAAATCAGTAATAGTACCTACAGTTGATTTGTTCACTTGCACCGACGCGCCTATCAACGGCTCTCCGTCAGTTGCGGAAGTCACGGTTCCAGTCACCGAGATTGACTGGGCATGGAGTTGTCCGATACCTAACAGGCAGCAGAGGAGTGCTACCGAAAGGTTCCGGATAAAGAAACCGTAAAACGAAACCTTTGTCCTTTTCATAGTAAAATTTTAATTGTTAAACTCATAAATTCGACCAGGATAAAAGCCCGAGGTTAATTCCTCGACGCTGGCCCTAGGTCCCGATGCAAAAGTAGGACGAACAAAGATAAGCAAAGGTTCGGGTTTGCTTTATAAAAAGGTATGATTTGTTACCATGTCCGTAAAATGTTTCCAATTAGGGCATGAAATGTTGTCCGCCCGAACAGCCATGCTTCGACGAGAGCATTAATGACGTGATATTCAACGCTTATCCACGTCTGGCGCACCACAGCGCCTAAGGCCAAAATTATGCGCTCGTATGACGTACGACATGGATGAAATACATTATATTTGCAAATGAAAATCAATCTAATAGGCTATGCTAAACCTTCAAATCCACGGACGGGTACTACTGCTAGTTGCTTCCGTCCTCATTCATACAGTTTCCGCCCTCGGAGCCTCATCCAATATACGCTTTCGAAGTCTGCAGACGCAAGACGGGCTGTCCAACAACGAAGTGAACTGCATCTTCAAAGATTCGCAGGGATTCGTCTGGTTCGGAACGGCGTCGGGCCTGAGCCGCTACGATGGCTACACCATCAGGATATTCCATTCACAACGGCCCGACAGCACAGCCTTGCGCGACAACTATGTGCAGAGCATACAAGAGGACTCCGAGCGGAACCTGTGGATTTGTGCCGGCGACTCCTACTCGGTCTACAACCCACGCAACGAACAGTTCCGCTGGCTGAACGAACAAGAAGCCCTACGGATAGGCTTACCATCAGAGCCTCAACTGATCTATATCGAGAAAGATACCGTCTGGTATGTGGTGGAGCGATGCCGGCTCTTCTGCAGCCAGAAGGGTAAGCCGATGAGAGAGGTCCACGACTTTGGCGTTGCCCACCGAATTGTGGACATGAAGGTGCACCCACAAAGCGGGAATCTGGTGACCATCGACGATGCAGGACTCCTGTCTGTACTGCAGGCCGACGGAGCGTTGTCGTTCCAGACACAGACTCCACGAAGCGTCACCGAAGGGACCAGTTTTTCCCTTTTCATCGCACAAGATGGCCTGATATGGATCTATTCCATACACGGCGTAGACGTACTCAACCTGACGAACAAGAGTTGGCAGGCCAACCGCATCCCACAAGGCGTCAAAGACATCCCCGTGAAGGCAGTCAGCCAGGACGAGCTGGGCCGCCTATGGATAGGGACTGACAACCATGGCATCTTCATCGTGGAGAAAGACGGCACCTACCAAACCATAACCCATAACCCGGCGGACACCTACTCCCTGCCCAACAACACGGTGAAGGCCATCTACAATTCCGGCGACGGCGGCATGTGGATAGGCACCTACAAGAAAGGCGCATCCATGTATTACCCCAGTGAGTATAAATTCTCCAACAAGCTTATAACGGATGTGAACTGCATCACACGCAACCCTAACGAATACTCGAGCGTGTGGCTCGGCACAGACCATTCGGGCCTAATGAAATACAACTATGAGACCGATGAATTGGTGGAGATTGCTGACCCGAAAGACCCTGGCTGCAGTTCCATCACGTCACTGACGACCGACTCGAAAGGCAATCTGTGGATAGGTACCTACAAGAACGGACTCAAGCGCTATGCCAACGGGACGTTCACCCACTGGCGGATGGCCGACGGACTAGCTACCGACAACATCTGGGCGATAGCCGAGAACACCGACGGCACCCTGTGGCTCGGCACACTGGGCGGCGGACTGCAACTGTTCGACCCCGTGAGCAACACGTTCACGACCTTCAACACATCCAATTCGAACCTGATGTCCGACGTCATCAACACCCTGGCCAAAGGCCGCGACGGGTCGATATATATAGGTACCACCAGTGGCATCTCGCGCCTCGACACGTCCGACCACTCCATCACCTCCTACCGAGGAAGCAACAAGGACAAGCGCGACTTCACCAATCTGAACACCAACCAGGTGTTTGTCGACTCCCGCAATCTGGTGTGGGTGGGCACCCGCGAAGGACTGGAGGTGTACGACGTGAAGACCGACACACTTTACACCATCCGGTTATCCGAGAGGTTCCCCAACCCCTTCATCCTCGGTGTGATAGAGGGAGCTGACCATCGCATGTGGGTGACCGTGGGCAACGAGATATTCAACATCTCGGTGACGCAGGGCAAGGCCAACAAACCCTACAGCTTCGAAGTGAAAGCCTTCGACAGCCACGACGGCATCGTGTCGGGGACGTTCAACCAACGTTCCATGTGCCTGTTGCCCTCCGGTGAGCTATTGGCAGGCTCCCTCGAGGGCATCGTCAGGGTGAACCCCGAAGAGATCACACTCAACACTACCCCGCCCCGCGTGCGGTTCACAGGGCTGTCGCTCAAAAATGTGCCGTTGGAAATCAACGCTACCTACAATAACAAGGTGTTGCTGCCCTATGCACTCGACTACATCCGTGAGATACGGTTGGACTACGACCAGAATGATCTGACCTTCTCCTTCGCTACGGACAACTATTGCAACCCGGAGCGCACGACCTACCGCTACAGACTGGACCACTTCGACGATGACTGGATAGTGTGCGCACCCGGCACACACCACGCCACCTACACGAACCTCTCGCCGGGCAGCTATACGCTGTCGGTCGTAGCGACCAACCCTGACGGGTTCGAGAGCAAGGAGGCCAGCACTATCCGATTCGTCATCTCCGCCCCCTGGTGGGCCACTTGGTGGGCCAAGGCCCTCTACATCGTCATCGTCGTGCTGTCCGTCATAGGCTGCCTGGCCTACCTGCACCACCGCTCACTGGCTCGCCTGCGTCTGCGGCAGAGAGAGGAGCTGGCCAAGAAGACCGAGGAGCTCAACCAACTGAAGTTCAAGTTCTTCACCAACATCAGTCACGAGCTGCGCACCCCGCTGACCCTTATACTAGTGCCCATAGAATCGATGCTGAAGGAGCACCCCGAGGAGAAGAACCTGCGCCGCCTCAACACGGTGAAGACCAACGCACAGAGGCTGCTCTATCTGGTGAACCAACTGCTGGACTTCCGCAAGAATGAGATGGCAGGACTGACTCTGCACCTCTCAGAGGGCGACCTAGTAGCCACCATCCGACAGGCATGCAACTCATTCAGCGAACTGACGGAGCGGCGAGACATCGCCTTGAGCTTCGAGACGACCAGCGACCGCCTGAACATGAGCTACGACGAGGACAAGTTCTCCAAGATCATCGTCAACCTACTGTCCAATGCCGTCAAGTACACCCCCGAAGGCGGAAACATCACCGTCCGGCTGTCCACCGACGGCACCGACGTCAGTGTAAGCGTGGCGGACAATGGCAAGGGCATCTCCGACGCGGACAAGGCGCACATCTTCGAGCGCTTCTACCGAGGAGAGGATGAGTCCGACCGCAACACCGGCACGGGCATCGGGCTCAGTCTGGTCTACGAGTACGCCAAACTGCACGGAGGCTCTGTGAAGGTAGCGGACATTCAACCGAAAGGTGCCCTTTTCACCGTCACTTTGCCCTACCGCGAGTGTGCCATAGAGACGGGAGTGGCGCTGGCCTCAGGGAACACTCAGGAGGCAAGTTCCACGAGTGCACCGCAGGCAGAGGTTACATCGAAGGACAAGGAGAACGACAAGCCAAAAGTGCTGCTGGTGGACGACAACCACGACCTGGTGGACTTCCTGAAGGATGAGTTCGACACCATCTACGCCATAACGACGGCGCACAACGGCGTGGAGGCACTGGAGCAAGTGAAGCACGAGTCGTTCGACCTCATCGTCACCGACCTGATGATGCCGGAGATGGACGGCATAGAGTTGACCCGCCGTCTGAAGTCCGACAAGGCGACCGTGGACATTCCACTCATCATGCTGACGGCCAAGCAAGACATGGGATCCATCATCGAAGGGCTGACCCTGGGGGCCGACGAGTACATCACCAAGCCCTTCAACAACGACATACTGGCGCTGAAGATGAAACGCCTCATCCAGCTCAAGCACAAGGGAATGACCCGCACACTGATAGACCCTACCCCCAGCAAGATCGACATCACCCCGCTGGACCAGCAGCTGGTGGAGAAGGCGGTGAAGTATGTGGAGGACAACATCTCGCGCAGCGACCTCTCGGTGGAGGAACTTGCACAGAACATGGGCATGAGCCGTGTGCACTTCTATAAGAAGATTACGCTGCTCACGGGCAAGTCGCCAATCGAATTCATCCGCTTGCTACGCCTCAAGCGGGCTACACAGTATCTGGCGGAGAGTCAACTGACGATAGCTGAGATAGCCTATCAGCTTGGGTTCAACAACCCCAAGTACTTCAGCAAATACTTCAAGGACGAGTACGGCATATTGCCCTCGGAATACCAGAACAGAGGGGGCGAATAACAAATACACCCCTTGAAGATAACATTTTCGGCGCACACATAGCGAAACGGCATGTGAATGAAAACATAACGTCCATCCTATGTCCGACTTCATGGCTACCTTTGCATCAGTGAAAATTTAAACTCTACTGCCATGAAAACAAAACGCATTGCGTGTCTGCTCCTGTCAGCCTTATTGCTGAACGGAGTGTATGCAGAAAACTATACTACGCTAAAAGATGGAGTCATCGTCCACACCGCCAACGGCAATGTGCGGTTGAAAGTCGTTACGGAGAAAATCATCCGGGTTTCAGCAACACCCACCTCAACGTTTCCCAAGGATACCAGTCTAGTCGTACTGCCAGCAACCGGCAATCCTAAGTTTACAGTAAGAGAGGAAAAAGGGAACGTTTGCGTCGTTACACCCAAGATAAAGGCCATCGTGGCAAGCCCGGCTGGTGAGGTCTCATTCTTCGATAAATTGGGCAATAAACTGCTGCAAGAGAACCCGAACGGTCGGACCTTCACACCCATCACGGTTGAGGGCACTGACGGCTACACCGTGCAGCAGACCTTCCGGTCGCTCAGCGACGACGAGGGCATCTACGGGCTCGGTCAACACCAAGCCAATGAGTTCAACTACAAAGGGAAGAACGAGGAGCTGTTTCAGTACAACACGAAGGTGTCGGTGCCGTTCATCGTCTCCACCCAACACTATGGCCTCCTGTGGGACAGCTACTCACTATGCCGTTGGGGACATCCCGATGACTACAAGCAACTGGGAGATGTATTCAAGCTCTACGATAAAAACGGTAAATCCGGTGCGTTGACTGGCACGTATAATGCCGCTGACGGGACGACACTGGTACGTGAGGAGCCGGTGATCTACTTCGAACATCTCATACGGGGTGACCTGAGCCATGTCGTCAATCTCCCACAGGACTTCAACTACGCTGGCTCACACGTCACATTCGAGGGCGAACTGGAGGCACAGGAGTCCGGAACGTTTGAGTTCATACACTACTATTCAGGCTATCAGACGATATATATAGGTGGTAATAAGGTTGTTGATACCCGGTGGCGCACTGCCTGGAATCCCAACAGTTACAAGTTCTCGGTTGGCTTTAGTAAAGGAGAACGGGTACCTGTCAAAATAGAATGGGAGCCCAATGGCAGTGTCGCCTACTGTGGTTTACGCGTCTATCCGCCTACCGAACCATCATTTAAGAAGCAGATGTCGTGGTGGGGCGAGATGCAGGACATGATTGACTACTATTTCGTCTATGGCGACACGATGGACGAGGTCATCTCAGGCTACCGCACCCTCACGGGCAAATCGCCCATCATGCCCAAGTGGGCCATGGGCTACTGGCAGAGCCGCGAGAAATACAACACCCAGGAAGAGGTGCTCTCCACCGTAGCGGAGTTCCGCCGTCGCAACATTCCACTCGACAACATCGTCATCGACTGGCTGCACTGGCCCGAGAACGCATGGGGCAGCCACGAGTTCGACCCCGTGCGTTTCCCCGATCCGAAAGAGATGGTGGACTCCATCCACCACATGAATGCCCATGTGATGGTCTCCGTATGGCCCAAGTTCTATGCCACTACGGAACATTTCAAGGAATTCGACCAGAAAGGCTGGATGTACAAAGGAGCTATCCGCGACAGCATCAAGGACTGGGTAGGTCCGGGCTACCTGGGCTCGTTCTACGACGCCTACGACGCGCAGGCACGCAAGCTGTTCTGGAAACAGATGAGCGACCACTACCTGCCACTGGGCATCGACGCCTGGTGGATGGATGCCAGCGAGCCCAACATACGCGACTGCACGGACCTGCAATACCGCAAGGACCTGACGACACCCACTGCCCTGGGTCCTTCCACTAAATACTTCAATGCCTACGCGCTGATGAATGCCGAGGCCATCTACGACGGACAACGCAGCGTGGAACCCAATAAACGCGTCTTCCTGCTCACCCGCTCGGGCTTTGCCGGACTGCAGCGTTACTCCACCGCCACATGGAGCGGCGACATAGCCACCCGTTGGGAGGACATGGAGGCACAGATCTCTGCCGGACTGAACTTCGCCATGAGCGGCGTACCCTACTGGACCATGGACATCGGCGGATTCTGTGTGGAGGACCGCTACGTGGCCGCGCAGAAGCTCTACAACGAGAGCGCCATGGAGAATGACGACCTGAAGGAGTGGCGCGAGCTGAACACCCGCTGGTACCAGTTCGGAGCCTTCGCTCCCCTGTTCCGTGCCCATGGCCAATGGCCCTTCCGCGAGGTCTACAACATCGCACCCGAAGGCCACCCCGCCTACCAATCGATTGTCAGCTACATCAAGCTGCGCTATCGCATGATGCCCTACATCTATTCGTTGGCTGGTAAGACCTACTTCGACGACTATACCATCATGCGACCTATGGTGATGGACTTCACGGACGACGTAGCGACCCGTAACCTGAAGGACCAATATATGTTTGGCGACGCCTTCCTGGTGGCACCAGTCTACAAGTACGGAGCACGCGAACGCGAGGTCTACTTCCCCGAAGGCGAGGTGTGGTATGACTTCTACACCGGCAAACCTGTCGCCGGCGGACAGACCACACGGGTGGAGGCCCCCTACGAGAAGATGCCGCTCTACGTGCGCGGCGGTTCCATCATCCCCATGGGTGGAGAGATACAGTATGCCGCCGAGGACTCCGACGAGCCGATGACTATTTTGGTTTATGCCGGTAAAAACGGTAACTTTGCACTCTACGAAGACGAGGGCACCAACTACAACTATGAGAAGGGACAGTATGCGATGATACCTATGACCTATACCAACAAAACGAGGACATTGACCATCGGCCGACGTACAGGCTCTTTCGAAGGCATGAAGCAGAACAGGCAGTTCAACATTGTCCTCATCGACGCAGCCAATCCCGTAGCGGATGCCTATCTGACGAAGGGTAAGATTGTGAAATACAACGGAAGTTCTATCCGCATTAAACTTTGATTCAAACGTGAACAGAAACACACTCATATTATCTATAGGTCTATTCCTTCTCAGTGCCTGCTCAACGGCGGTCACTGAGAAGGTGAACGACCGGGAATCGTTCGACGACGGTTGGCTGTTCAAGCTAGAGACATCGATGGATACGATGAATCTTGCCTCGGCAAAGCTGGACGATAGCCAATGGAGACGTCTCAACCTGCCTCACGACTGGGCCATAGAGGGGAACTTCAGTCAGGACAACCCCTCGGGCACAGGAGGCGGAGCCCTGCCGGGCGGCATCGGCTGGTACCGCAAACATTTCAAGGCACCCTCAACCCTTCAGCCGGGAGAGAAAGTCTTCATCGATTTCGACGGAGTGTACATGAATGCCGCCGTCTACGTCAATGAGCGTCTGCTGGGCATCCGTCCCTACGGCTACGCCTCGTTCAGCTATGACATCACGCCCTACCTCGACCAGTCGGGAGACAACGTCATTGCCGTGAAGGTGGACAATGACGAACAACCCAACTCGCGCTGGTACTCGGGGTGCGGAATCTACCGAAACGTATGGCTGCGTCACACACATGGCCTCTTTGTCCCGTTGTGGGGACAACAAGTGGTGCCTCATGACATCACTACCGAAGAGGCATCCATCACCGTCACTACCGACATTGAGAACTCAACGGGCGAAGACCAACAAGTGCGGGTGCTCTCTGTCCTCTACGACCCACAAGGCAAGGAGGTGACACGGACGGAAGGCGAACTGGCGGTTGAGGCAACCTCAACCCAACCCTGCGAGCAGCAACTGATGGTGAAGTCTCCGCAACTATGGTCGCCCAGCGCACCTTCGCTCTACACCTTACGGACAGAATTGTCGGTAAATGGGCATATAACAGGGTGCTATGAGACCAAGACCGGATTCCGGACGATACAGTTCGACGCCCAGACGGGATTCTACCTCAACGGCATAAAGACAAAGATCAATGGTGTATGTCTGCATCACGATGCAGGATCGTTGGGGGCAGTAGTGAACCATCGTGCGATGGAACGCCAGCTGGAGATAATAAAAGAGATGGGCGCGAACGCCATACGGGTGTCACACAATCCTCCCTCGCCAGAGCTCTTGGACTTGTGCGACTCCATGGGTCTGATGGTGATGGACGAGACCTTCGACATGTGGCGGAAGAAGAAGACTGAGCACGACTATGCCCGCTACTTCAACGAGTGGCACGAGCGCGACCTGACGGACCTCATCCGCCGCGACCGCAACCACCCCTCCATCATCCTGTGGAGCATAGGCAACGAGGTGCTGGAGCAATGGAACCATGCCAATGCCGACACGCTGACATTGGAACAAGCGAACCTCCTGCTCAACTTCAGCCATGGCAAGGAGAATCTTGCCCAAGAAGACTCCGCCCTCTCCGTCAACTCCCTGCTGACAAAGAAACTGGCCGACATGGTGAGAGCACTCGATAGCACACGCCCCATCACGGCCGGATGCAACGAGCCGGCGCCGGGCAATCACCTCTTCCGGTCCAATGCGCTGGACGTAATCGGCTACAACTACCACGACGAGTGGTTCGGGCGAGTGCCGCAGAACTTCCCTGGCAAGCCCTTCATCGTCACCGAGAGTGTGTCGGCCCTGATGACACGCGGCTACTACCGCATGCCCTCGGACAGCATGTTCATCTGGCCCGAGCGCTGGGACAAGCCGTTCTACGAGGAGTCGTTCTCGTGCTCGTCATACGACAACTGCCATGTCCCCTGGGGATCGACACACGAGCGGATGATGGCCGCGGTGAGCGACAACGACTTCGTGGCCGGACAGTTCGTGTGGACGGGATTCGATTACTTGGGAGAACCCACCCCCTTCGGATGGCCCGCACGCAGCTCCTACTTCGGCATTGTGGACCTGGCCGGCTTTCCCAAGGACATCTATTATATGTATCAGAGCCAGTGGCGAGCGGACAAGACCGTACTGCACCTGTTCCCGCACTGGAACTGGACACCCGGTCAGCAGATAGACATGTGGGCCTACTACAACAATGCCGATGAGATAGAGCTGTTCGTGAACGGCCAGTCGCAAGGGTCGTGCAAGCTAGAGCCCGGTACGTACCATGTCCAGTGGAGAGTGACGTATCAGCCGGGCAGTGTGGAAGCCGTCACCCGCAAGGGCGGAAAGGAAGTTGCCCGTCAGACCATAAAGACAGCCGGCGAAGCCTCAGCCATACGTCTTACCCCCGACCGCAGCACCATACAGTGCGATGGAAAGGACTTAAGCTACGTCACCATCGACATAGTGGACCGGGACGGCAACCTCTGTCCGTGGGCGGAGAACGAGGTCACCTTCCAAGTGGAGGGGGCGGGATTCATTGCCGGTGTGGACAACGGATCGCCCGTTTCCATCGAACCTTTCAAAGCGAACAAGCGGAAAGCTTTCTACGGGAAAGCCCTGCTGATAGTACAGTCGAACGGAGAGGCAGGCACCATCCGGGTGACCGCCACCTCGCCAGGGCTCCAGACAAGCACAATTACCTTGAACACCACTAAATGATAACGATTATGCAAATCAAACATTTTATCCTATTGACCGCAATGACAACAAGCAGTTTGCATGCGGTGTCTCAAAGCGAGACACCCGTCTACCTGGACGAGTCGAAACCCATAGAGCAACGTGTGGAAGACGCGCTCTCGCGCATGACCCTCGAGGAGAAAGTGGCCCTGTGCCATGCACAAGGGAAGTTCTCATCGGCGGGAGTCGCACGCCTCGGCATCCCCGAGCTGTGGATGAGCGACGGCCCTCATGGCATACGCGCCGAGATTAACTGGAACGACTGGGGCTACGCCAACTGGAAGAACGACTCCGTGACGGCATTCCCGGCACTGACGGCACTGGCCGCCACGTGGGACCCCGCCCTGTCCGCCCTCTACGGAAAAAGTGTGGGCGAAGAGGCACGCTACCGCGAAAAGGATGTGTTGCTGGGACCGGGCGTCAACATCTACCGCACCCCTCTCAACGGCCGCAACTTTGAATACATGGGCGAGGACCCTTACCTGGCCGGTGAGATGGTGGTCCCCTACATACAAGAACTGCAGAAGAACGGCGTGGCAGCCTGTGTGAAACACTTTGCCCTCAACAACCAGGAGAAGTGGCGAGGCAACATCCTCGTGAAGATATCCGACCGCGCTCTCTACGAGATTTACCTGCCCGCCTTCAAACGGGCCGTGCAGGACGGCAAGGCGTGGACCATCATGGGTGCGTACAACAAGATATGGGACGAGCACTGCTGCCACAACAACCGCCTGCTCAACACCATCCTGCGCGACGAGTGGGGATTCGACGGAGCGGTCATCACCGACTGGGGCGGTGCCCACGACACCAAACAGGCAGCCCTCAACGGACTCGACATCGAGATGGGGTCCTTCACCAATGGACTGACCTCGGAGGCCGACTTCGGATTCAACGACTATTATCTTGCAAAACCATATCTCAAAATGATTCAGCGAGGCGAAGTGCCCGAATCCACCGTCGATGCCAAGGCCCGCAACATCCTGCGCCTCATCTTTCGCACGGCTATGAACACCCGCAAACCGTTCGGTGCCGGACCTAACGAGGCACACTACGCGGCAGCCAAACAGATTGGCGACGAGGCCATCGTGTTGCTGAAGAACAACGGCATACTGCCCCTCACCCCACGCGAAGGCATCAAGCTGTTGGTGGTGGGCGAGAACGCCACCCGCGCACTGAACCAAGGCGGCGGCTCGTCGGAGCTGAAGGTGAAGGACATGTTCACCCCGCTGGATGCCATCCGCGCCATCTATGGCAACGACGTGAAGTATGCCTTGGGCTATAAGACGGGGCGTGCGATGTACGACGCGGAGGACATCATCCCGCAAGAGATTCTCGACTCGCTGCGCCAAGAGGCTGTGGCGATGGCCAAGGAGGCCGAGGTGGTCATCTACATCGGCGGACTGAACAAGAACGGCTATCAGGACTGTGAGTCGACCGACCGCCGCGAGTATAACCTGCCCTGGGGACAGGACCAGCTGATAGAGCAATTGGTGGAGGCCAATCCCAACCTCATCGTCGCCAACATATCCGGCAACGCCTACGCCATGCCGTGGCTGGACAAAGTGCCGGCCGTGTTGCAGAGTTGGTACCTGGGCACCATGATAGGTCCCTCGATGGCGGACGTGATAGCCGGTAAAGTGAATCCTAGCGGCAAACTCCCCTTCTCGTTCCCCAAACGTCTCGAAGACAACGGAGCACACTACTATGGTGAGAAGTCGTATCCGGGCATAGAAGGCACTACCGCAGGCAACGCCGCCGCCGACCTGAAGGGAGCGGACGTGAGCGCCGGCAACGACCCGCAACAGGAGTATCTGGAGGACATTCTGGTGGGTTACCGTTGGCACGACACGAAGAAGATTCCCGCCCTGTTCCCCTTCGGATACGG
>CAVFUK010000010.1:0-62334 GCA_963625535.1 Anaerovoracaceae bacterium
ATTTTCCGCCGCCGTACCTTTGCAATGTGAACGATGAGGGACAGCGCTTAACCGAGCCGCTCACAGCGCTCCGCCTAGGAAAATCCACTCTCCTAACTAGAAAAAACAATTTTCCTAACCGGGCATTTATGATGAATCATAAAAGATTTGCACAAATGAAAAGAATGTAGCAATTTTGTAGCGAAGTAATCATAACGTACTAAAATATGAGCAAATATCAGATTCCTTTTACTAATGCGTGCATACGCAGTTTCGGCGAGCGGTTTGGTCTGCCGACAAGAAATGCCTACCTGTACCTGAAGCATTTCAAGGGCATCGAGTTCCTCATTGAATTTTACGACACCCTTCATCTGCAGTCAATCGATGACACTATAGATGACCTTATTACATTATGTAAAAACAATGGAGGGCAGTTGGCATGATTCTGTATCACGGTACAAATATCGACTTTGAAGCAATCGAACTTAGTATTACTTTGGTACCGAAAAAGCTATCAACCTACTAAAACGAATCAACGAATGACACACATTCAGATTAAAAACTATTTGATAAACAAGGCTGTAGACGAAATGGTCGGATACTTCATCGAAGATCATCATGTAGGAATTTCTGAAGCACTGGACACTGTATACAACTCAGAAACCTACAGTAAACTTACCGACGAACAAACCGGGCTTTACTCTCAAAGTCCCGCTTATGTATATGAACTACTCGATGAAGAGTATAATACAGGGAAAATTTCGTGGTAAGACGCATTGGCATGTAATATCCAATGGCTAATCAAAGGTAACAATAAATATTCTTAAATAGCAAAAACATTTTCATAACTGAATATGCAAATGACAGAATGGGAAAAGATGCAAGCAGGCGAAATCTACAACGACTTCGACCGCGATTTGTTTGACCGCCGAGTGGAGGCGAAGAAACTGTTCCGGGCCTATAACCGCACCGACGACGACGAGGTGGAACGACGCAACGACATCATGCGGCAGCTGTTCCGCTCGGTGGGCAGGAACGTGTGGATAGAGCCCGACTTCCGCTGCGAGTTCGGCAAGAACATCACTATAGGCAACGACGTGTACATCAACTTCGGATGCGTGATACTGGACTGCGGACAGGTGACCATCGGCGACAACACCCTGATAGGCCCTAACGTGGGGCTCTTCTCGGGCAACCACACGACCGACGCCACGGAACGCGCCGCGGGAGGCCTCATCCCCAAGCCTATCACCATCGGCAACCGCGTGTGGATATGCGGCAACGTGTCCATAGTGCCCGGAGTGAGCGTGGGCGACGACAGCATCATAGGCGCCGGCAGCGTGGTGACGCACGACATCCCCGCGGGGGTAATAGCCGCCGGCAATCCGTGCCGTGTGCTGCGCACCATCACCGAAGCGGACCGCGTGGGATACACCCCGGCTGAGGGATAAGGGAGGAAGTTATCAAGCAAATTCGAGCTCACCGCCCCCTCCTATCGCTGTGATAAGCTACGGTCAAGGAATAAGGGAGAGGAAAATTTCTTCTCCTTTTATTTGGCAGCCTCAGAAATAATCGTAACCTTTGAACCGAATTGCAAAAGAGTTTCATATGGCACGCAGGTTTATATATCCGGTAGATTCGGCCAGTTTCCAGGACATCAGGGAACGCGGAAAGTTGTATGTCGACAAGACCGACATGGTCTTCAGCCTTGTCAACGAATATAAGTACGTTTTCCTGTCGCGACCGCGTCGGTTCGGGAAGTCCTTGCTTTGCAGCACCTTCAAAGCCTACTTTCAGGGGCAGAAGGAGCTCTTCGAAGGACTGAAGATGATGGCGCAGGAGAAGGATTGGACGGTCTATCCCGTTCTGCATTTCTCCATGAGCGGACTGAAAAACCAGACCGTGGAGGAAGCCAAGAGCAGGCTTTGCAATTTCATAGCCGACTACGAAAAGACCTATGGCAGAGTAGAAGAGGAACTGACCCCAGGGGCGCGTTTCTGTGGCCTTATACACCGCGCGTGTGAGCAGACAGGCCGGAAAGTCGTTGTCCTGATAGACGAGTACGATGCTCCCATCATGCGTTTGCTCTACAATCGGCCGCAGCTGGACGCCATGCGCAACATGCTCCGGGAATTCTATCAAGTGCTGAAGGATGAGGAGGAATACTTGCGATTCGTCTTCCTGACAGGCATCACGAAATTCTCGCAACTGAGCATCTTCTCGGAGCTCAACAACCTTATGAACATCTCCATGTTGCCGGAATATTCCGGCTTGTGCGGCATCACTCAGACGGAGCTCGACACAGTGATGCGCCCATGCGTGGAGGAGTTTTCCGAGGATTACGGCTGCTCGGTGGACGAGGCTTACGCGTTGCTCAGGAAGCAGTATGACGGCTATCGGTTCTGCCGCAATTCCGAAGAGGTGTACGCCCCCTTCAGCTTGCTGCGCGCCCTTAACGACAGAGACATAAACGACTATTGGTTCACAGGCGCCACTCCGTCCACATTGCTCGAGCACCTGAATCATTTTCCCCTGGCGACCACCATCGACTACGACGGTGTGGAGGTGGACATCGACCAGTTCCAGGTGCCGTGTGAGGACTCCGACACCCCCATGCCGCTGCTTTATCAGTCGGGCTACCTAAGCATCGCTTCCTACGACGCTCCTTCGCGACAGTACACCTTGCATTTCCCCAACAACGAGGTGCGCAACGGCATGGTGAAATGCTTGATGCCCCTGTTGCTCAAACGTTCGATGGCGGACAACAACAACTTGATTGTATCCTTGTTCCGCTCCATCCAAAAGAATGACCTGCCCGCTACACTCTCTCACTTGCGTGCCTACATAGTCGGCATTCCGTACGATGTGATGAGCAAGGAAGATTGGGAGGACAGAGGTCGTTACGAGAAGTTCTACCAGATTTTGATGTACCTTGTCTTCACGAACTTCAATGCCCTTGTCAACTGCGAGGTGAAGATCATCCTAGGTAGAGCCGACATCGTCATCGAGACCAAGACCGATGTCTATGTGATTGAGCTGAAGGTGAATGACACAGTCGACGCCGCCCTCAAGCAGATTGAAGACAAGGGATATGCCATTCCTTGGACCGCATCCGGACGGAGGGTGACCAAGTGTGGCATCCGGCTGGATCCGAAGCAACGCAACATTTCCCATTGGCGGATAGTTGATGAGCAAAACCGCGTCATCGACGAGCAGAAGTTCTGAGATGTTGTGTCACGCGGTTCTTTGTACTCGCCTACAAGAAATCGTGTAAGCCACTTATCAGTTCATTCCATTTGTCCTCTGTGTTCACATTTGGCATGAGCGAATACTTGAGCCCGTTGCCTTTGTACCTGTAACTTACTTTAGTGTCACATCGGCTATCGTCTGTGGGCACAAAGGTTTTTACTTCAAACCTAGCGACGAAGGCTAACCGTTTTCTTTCAGTCGGCCCGTAATTGTTTGGTATTCAGCTCTTTTATACATGCTTTTACATTTTACTCAGTGGACTGAGTATTTTTACTCAGTGCCGAGGCTGCATAGAGCGGGAGGTTGGTCATCCAGTCCTGGTCCTTGTAGGGGAGCATGGAGAAACGAACGGCCTTCAGTTCGGGATTGCTGTCGATGAAGGTGCGGAGCGACTTCGACTTCACGTTCACCTCGGCCTTCACCTCGATGGGCACCACGCGCGAACCACACTGTGTGAGGAAGTCTATCTCGATGGTGGAGTTGTCCACGGAAT
This sequence comes from Anaerovoracaceae bacterium, assembly GCA_963625535.1. Lineage (GTDB taxonomy): Bacteria > Bacteroidota > Bacteroidia > Bacteroidales > Bacteroidaceae > Phocaeicola_A. The sequence goes on from CAVFUK010000010.1 coordinate 3,722, forward strand.
GGTAGTAGAGGCTCAGCCCCAGCGCCTTCAGTTGTGTGAAGACGAAGAGCTCGGTGAAGGCTCCCTTGTACTCAGTGAAGACGTCGTTGCCTATCAGGATGCGGTCGGCAGGGGTCTCCGTCATAGCCCCCATCAGCCCCACGTCGAGCATGAAGAGTTTGAAGGCACTGATGTCCTCGTAGAACTTCAACGGCAGCGCCGGCTTGTTCACCCTGTTCACCTTATAGGCCAAACCGGCATCGATGAGCCACTGGATGGCCAGCTCGAAGTCAGCGGCGCGGGAACTCTTCTTCACTGCGCCGTAAATGAATTTCTTGTTTTCCTTGGCCAACTGAGCAGGTATGCTGTCCCACACCATGTGGATGCGAGGCACCTCGCTATGGGGCGCGTGTTTGGAAAAGTCGCGCCGATAATCGTCCAATATCTGTCGCTGGATGGTGCGCACATCCTGTAGGTTTCGCTGCTGCACAAACGACAGCACGGCGGCAGGCATGCCTCCCACGAAGTAGTATTGACGGAGCAGACTGACGAACTCGGTGTGGAGCAAGTTGATGACAGGCCAGTTGGCACTGCGCAGCACTTCGCTAAGCCGTTCCTTGCCCAGAGCGTCGAGAAACTCGGGGAACGTCATGGGGAAGAGGCGAAGCTCCTCTACTTTACCTACGGGATAAGAGACCCCTCCGTGGAGTGAAATGCCTAGCAACGACCCTGCCACGACGACGTGGATGCGTGGCATGTCCTCGCAGAAGTACTTGAGGGCCTCGAGAGCCTGAGGGCAATCCTGTACCTCGTCAATCACCAGCAAAGTGTCGTCGGGCGTAATGTCCACACCGCTTATGGCGGAAAGTGCCATCAGCATGTCGGCGGCAGACCCTCCGGTACGAAACACTTCCGCGACCCGATGGTCGCGGTCGAGACTGAAGAAAGCCATCTTTGCATATTCCTGTTGGCCGAAGAGCCGTAGGATGTACGTTTTACCCACTTGCCGCGCGCCATTGAGAATCAGTGGCTTCCGACTTTCTTTCCGCTTCCAAATAAGCAGTTGCTGATAGATATCCCTTATCATAGTCCACACTTTTTCTGACGAATAACTGCCGCAAATATACACTTTTTCTAACGAATGTTGGCGATACGACACACTTTTTCTGACGAATAATGAGCCGTAGACTACACTTTTTCGAACTTAGCTCGCATGCGGTCTATCATAAACCTTGGAAAAGTGTAGTTTTAGAGCCAAAATCACCTTGGAAAAGTGTAGATTTAGAGCCAAAAATGCCTTGGAAAAGTGTAAATACTTGAAGCAAACGCTTGATAGATAGACGGATAAACATACATATAGAACATTGTCAACAAAATCACTGCTTCTGTGTTTGCGTTTTGTGTCTGATGCGTTGAACTTTCTTGCCCTTGTTCACTAGGTAAGCGGAGGGAGGAAGGTCGGGCAGGAGCTCGTCGGGCTGGTCGATGCAGCCGATGGCTTTCATCAGCAGGAGGAAGGTGCCTGGCGACACGTTGTAGGCTTTGCCGGTCTCGAACTTGTGGATGAAAACAATGATTGATTATCCGATAAAAGATGGGGAGTGAAAGGAAGAAGTGACCCCGGTGCGATTCAAACGCACGACCTTCAGAACCGGAATCTGACGCTCTATTCACTAAGCTACGGGGCCTTTTCCGAGGCGCAAAGATAGTAATTAATCCAATACTCTCCTATTTTTACCTTAGTTTTTCCGAAATTATTGGCCGGGAGCGACCGAAATGAAGCATGGGCTCAACGATAAACGACCTATATACTCATGCGGCATTGAGCTATACACTCGTTGGCACTTGAGTTATATAATCTTTTATCAACGACCTCATTAGCTGACTGTGACCGACTTTACCTCACACTACTACCGCCCTGTATGCCCGTTGACTTCGAACCAACAGCCACACGACACCAATCATATTCAGTCTTGCTCTAAACAAGAATAGGACAACATGTAGCACTCCGCGGCGAGAGACCGGAAAAACTAATAAAATGCGTGTCGATTTAGAAAAACAGCTGCCTTAATAACATTTATTCCCGAGATATTGTTTCACCAACAAAACTAATTACTACCTTTGCAGAACATTTTAAAAACAAAATAAAATCAACTGAAACATGAGCTATCTTATACGACCAAATCACTACGTCCCTGCACTCGACCTGAAACAGACGGAACTGGGAATCAAGAAGGTGAAAGAGTACTTCCAACAGAACCTCTCCGCTGAACTGCGGCTGCGACGTGTCACCGCACCGCTTTTCGTGCTGAAGGGTATGGGCATCAACGATGATTTGAGCGGCACAGAGCGGCCTGTCACGTTCCCTATCAAGGACCTGGGCGACGCCAAGGCCGAGGTGGTTCATTCGCTGGCCAAATGGAAACGTCTCACACTGGCTGAGTACCACATAGAGCCGGGCTACGGCATCTACACCGACATGAACGCCATCCGTGCGGACGAGTGCTTGGGCAACCTCCACTCGCTGTACGTGGACCAGTGGGACTGGGAGCGTGTGATCACCCCCGAGGAGCGCACGGTCGCCTTCCTGAAGAACATCGTGAACCGCATCTACGCCACCATGCAGCGCACAGAGTACATGGTGTGCGAGGCATATCCGCAGATAAAGCCTTTCCTGGCACCGGAGGTACACTTCATCCACGCCGAGGAGTTGCGCCAACTCTATCCGGACAAGACACCGAAGGAGCGTGAGAACCTCATCACACGCCAGTATGGCACCGTATTTATAATAGGTATAGGCGGACCGCTGGGCGACGGCAAGGAGCACGACCTGCGTGCGCCGGACTACGACGACTACACCACGCTGGGCGACAACGGTCTGCCCGGCTTGAACGGCGACCTGCTGGTGTGGGACAGCATCCTCGACTGCGCCATAGAGCTCTCATCCATGGGTGTGCGTGTGGACAAGGAGGCGTTGGTGCGCCAGCTGAAGATGTCCGGGCAGGAGAAGCGCATGGAGCTCTATTTCCACAAACGTCTGTTGGACGGCACGCTCCCCTTGAGCATCGGTGGCGGCATCGGTCAGTCGCGCCTGTGCATGCTCTACCTGCGCAAGGCCCACATCGGCGAGATTCAGGCCAGCATCTGGCCCGAGGAGATGCGTAAGGAGTGTGCCGAGATTGGCATCCCCCTCATCTGACATAGCCATAGCTTTTAAATTGATATAGACGGAGAGTCATGACGGTTGCCGCACAGCCGACATGGCTCTCCACTCGTTTTAAGCTGCGCCTCAACAAAACATTCAAGCAAGCTTGATGATTTTGTCTTCGACTTGCATTATCTTTGCGACAGAAAACAGATTACGCTATGAATGTGCAGATAGAAGAGAGTTGGAAGCGGCATCTCGCTCCGGAGTTTGAGAAACCTTATTTCGTCAACCTCACGAATTTCGTGCGCGAGGAGTATGGCAAGGGTGCGGTGTATCCTCCCGGACCGCTGATATTCAACGCCTTCAACCTCTGTCCGTTCGACAAGGTGAAGGTGGTCATCATCGGACAGGATCCCTACCACGGCCCCGGACAGGCGCACGGACTCTGCTTCTCGGTGAACGACGGCATCCCATTCCCGCCCTCGCTGGTGAACATCTTCAAGGAGATAAGCAGCGACCTGGGCGTGCCTGTGCCCACCACGGGCAACCTCACCCGCTGGGCGAACCAAGGGGTGCTGCTGCTGAACGCCACGCTGACCGTGAGGGCACATCAGGCTGGCTCGCACCAGAACCATGGGTGGGAGGAGTTTACCGATGCCGCCATCCGGGCTTTGGCCACTGAACGTGAGCACCTGGTGTTTCTGCTGTGGGGAGCCTACGCACAGAAGAAGGGAGCCTTCATCGACCGCAACAAGCATCTGGTGTTGGCCTCTGTCCATCCGTCGCCCCTGTCGGCCTATCATGGTTTCTTCGGAAACAAGCACTTCAGCCAGACCAACGCCTATCTGACGGCACATGGGCAAGAGCCTATCAGGTGGTGAAGATGGCCCATTGAACAACGCCCCGCTTGGTAGACTTATCAAGGGTTTCTGATTCGTCCAAAAGTGTAGAGCTACCAAGCCGCAGCAAGGCGTGAAATCTATAGCACTTCACTCGCCATCAAATCCTTTTACCGCTATACCTTATTATAATATATTCAAGCTCAGCAAGTATATAGACGACGGCTAAAAGGGGTTCGGTTCACAAGCCTTAGCCCCGCGACACACGAGCCTTGGGTCAAGTGGCATTGAGCCTAGGCTCGTTTGAGGGGCTTCAGGAACTTGAATAATATATAGCGGCTACACGTTCCGGAAGGCCATAACACTTTACCCCGAACAGAAATCTTTCCCCGATGAGCTCACGGCTTTCGAGGCGACCAAAAGGAGGTAGAGGGATAGAGGTTAGTACCACTCCACGTTGCTGCTGTAGCTGCTTCGCTTGTCGTACTTGAGGGCATCCTTCAGCATGCTGGAGTTGGCGCTGATGGTGAAATTGTACGATGTGAACGGACCGAACACCATGCCGGCGGTCATGGAGAAGCAGTGGAGGTCGCGCGAGATGTTCACCGACGACATGGAGATCTTGTGCGACGTGAAGTCGTAACCGCTGGAGTAGGAGATGTTCCACTTGTCGGTCAGTTTCACGTTGCCTGAGAAGTTCATCGTCTGTGTGAACTTATAGGGGTAGCGCATCGTCTTGATGTTGATCTTGCCGCTGCGGTTCTCGCTCATGCTGATACCGTAGGAGATGGTGAACGACCACGGCATCTTGAATCGCAGGTAGCCATATTCGTCCACCTCGGCCTTCACCTCTTTCTTCTTCACCTCGTCTCGGCCCTTCTCTTCGTCCTCATACTCCTCGTCCTCGTCTTCGTCGGCCGCATCGGACCGCTTCTTGGCCTCGTCCTTCTCGTCCTTGCTGCCGAACCACTTCTTCCACGTGTCGTTGTTGAAGGTGTAGGAGAAGTTCTGGCTCATGCCCTGGAATCGTCCGAAGCGTCCGTAGGACCACTCGGTGCGGTTACCCTCCACCACCTGACCCTTGTCGTTGAACTCGTAGGCGTAGGTGGCGAAGCGTGCGCTCAGGTTGAAGGTGTATCGTTTGGAGAGTTTCAGTCGGATGCGCATGTTCAGGTCGCTCCAAGGTTTCTCCTTGGCGGCGGTGTTGTAGGACATGCCGGCGTAGAGTTCATCGATGATGCTTATCTTCTTCACGCCCGTGGAGTCTTTGTCGGACTTCACCTTCATCTCCACGTTGTTGGACACATCGAAGCTGATGCTACCCGACTTGCCTTTGCCGGGATAACCGAACATGCCGTTGGCGTAGGGGGAATATTCCACCTGGTGCACCTCGCCGTCCTCGTCGGTGTAGACGTAGGTGTCCCAGAACCCGTACTTGCGGGCGCTGAAGTCAGGTGTCATGCTGTAGCTGATGGAGGGCTTGAAGACGTGGCGTATCATCTCTATCTTGTCGCCGAAAATCTTCTTCGAGGGCTTGTAGAAACCATAGAGCGTGGTGTTGGCCGACACGCTGAAGCTATAGTTGTAGACACGGTTGAAGCCGTAGATGGTGTCCTGCACCTCCTTCTGCTGCGAGGCGTCCCAGCTGCGTTTCACCTTCTGGGTGTACCACCGCTCGGTGTAGTCGAACGTGGGGGTGACGTTGATGTAGTTGAACAGCGAGAACGTAGCGCTCACGGGGATGTGGTGTTTCATACCGTTGCGCCAGTCCTTCATCAGGTCCGACTTCATGACGAGGTCTTCCTTGGTGCTGATGCTGTTGCTTATCTGGCCGGTGTACTGTACGGAGATTTTCTCGTACCACCGTTCTTTGCCTGCCGCCTTTTTCCGTTTGAAGGGGAAGAAGCGTTGCAGGGTGATGTTCAAGTCGGGCAAGGTGAGCGCCACGGTAGAGTCTCGGGTGTTCTGCGAGATGTTGAACGTGCTCGACAGGGTGAGACCGATGCCAGGGAATGTGCGCGAGTAGCTCACACTGGACGTACGTGTGCTCTGCGAGTAGAGTTGCGGATTATAGAGGCTGCTGAGGTTCGACTTCTCGTAGCTCGTGCTGGCGTAGTTCACGCTGGCGGAGAAGTTGGTGTTGGGGTTAGCCTTGGAATCCTGCCGGTGGCTCCACATAATCTTGAAGCTCGTGGTCTCGGAGAAGTCGGGCATGTTCTTGTCGCCCGTCTTGGTGTCGAGGTAGCTGATGTTGAAGCTGCCGGAGTATTTGTAGCGTCGGTTGTAGTTGGAGGCCGCGGCCAATCCCCACGAGCCTTTCGTGTAGATCTCACCTGTCAGCTTCAGGTCCATATAGTCGCTGATGGCGAAGTAGTAGCCACCGTCGCGCAGGTAGAATCCGCGTGAGGTCTCGTCGCCGTAGCTCGGCATGATGAAGCCCGAGGAGTATTTGCTGCTGAAGGGGAAGAATCCGAAGGGCAACGCTAGTGGCAACGGCACATCGGCCACCACGAGCCATGCCGGACCGAACACCACGTTCTTCTTGGGGCGTGTCTTTGCGCGGCTCAAGGCCAGGTAGAAGTGTGGATGGTCGTGGTCCTCGCAGGTGGTGTAGCGTCCGTGTTCCAGGAAGTATTCACCGTTGGCTCCCTTCTTGGCGTTCTCGCTGGTGATGAAGCCTTCGCCCTGCTCGGTGGTGATGTTGCTGATGAAGCCCTTCTTCGACTTGAAGTTGTAGCTCATCAACTCCGACTCGTAGGGTGTGTCGCCATCCTTGAAGACAGGTTTACCTTGAATCTCGCCCAGCGTGTCCTTGATGCCGTTGGCATACACGGTGCTGCTGTCGAGGTTCATCTTGATGACCTCCGCCGTGAGTTCTATCTTCTGATAGTTCACCTTGCTCGATCCGAAGAGGTAGGCGTTCTTACCCTCGAAGACGGTGGAGTCGCTCGACTCGTAGGTGACGGGAGCGTCCAGCGCCCCCTTCTTCGACTTCACCGAGTCGGTGGCCAGCGTGTCCTTCACGGCGGTGGTGGAGTCCACAGCGGCGGGCATGGGTTGGATAGAGTCCGAGGCGGCGGCGCTGTGACCCAACTGTTGCGAGCCTGCTCTTTGCGGGAACAGCAGCATTGCCAACGTCACCCCTATAGCTATCTGTATATACGTTCTTAGTGAAGTCATCAATCAGAGTTTACACATCGGTCGGCAAAATTACACATTCTCAGTTAATCTATGCGGAAACCTCTCCGTATTTTATTGATTTTTTGGAGTTACAGAAATAATTCACACCAGCCACGGAAGCGCTCCACGCCCTCGGGGCCATATTTGGCGAGGCTCTTCAGTATCTTGTCCACCGCCTTCTCGTGGCCAGGATGGCTCTTGGAGTAGAACTTGTCGGCGAAGCAGATGACCTTCTCCTCGAGGCTCACGGGCAGCATGTCGTGGTGAGGCACGGGCAGGTCCTGCGCCTCTATCTCGCTGAGCGACAGTCCGGCGCCGGTGTGGCGCTCGCACACCAGGGCATGGCGTGGATAGCCCTCGCGGCGCATCAGCTCGGCTCCCAAGTAGCCGTGGCGGATGTAGGGTTCCGTGCCGTGGCAGTGTATGCCAGGCGCGTCGGTCAGGTAGATGCCGATGTCGTGGAGCATGGCGGCCTCCTCCACAAACTGGCGGTCGAGCTGCAGCTCGGGGTGGTGGTCGGCGATGAGCAGCGCCTTGTCGGCCACGTCGCGGCTATGGTCCAGCAGCAGGTCCTTCAGCTGCTGATTGTCATTGTAATATTTGTCTATCAACGCTAGTGCGTCCATCTTTCGTTCGTCTTTAGAAATCGGCGGCAAAGGTATCCATAAAGGGTGAAAAACCGAAGTCTTTCCACAGATTATTGGTGGGCAGGTTGTGCCACGTCGGTTTATTTGTCTACTTTTGCAGCGTTACAAAATTACTTTCTTATGAATATAAAAGAACTTTTAGACACCACCATCTTCGGATTCTCCATCCATGGGATGTTGGCATTCTGCTTCAAAGCGATAGTTATCTACGCCTTCGTGCGCATCGTGACGTTTCTGGTGAAATACCTCTTCCGCCGTGCCATGAGCCGGCAGGGCAAGATGGTGCTCGACGCCACCAAGGTGAGTTTCCTCAGCCGCATGGCGGTGATGGCCATCTACATCATCGGTATCTCCTCGTTCCTCTCGCTCATCCCTGGTATGGAGAAGGTCAGCAACTCCATCCTCGCCAGTGCCGGTATCTTGGCCATGGCCGTCGGCTTGGCTTCGCAGGAGGCGCTGTCGAACATCGTGGGCGGACTGTTCATCATCTTCTCGCGTCCCTTCAGCGTGGGCGACTTCATCAAGGTGGATGATGTCATCGAGGGTACGGTGGTGGAGATCACGCTCCGCCACACGGTCATCCGCAACGGCGAGAACCGCCTCATCCTGGTGCCGAACAGCAAAATCAACTCCAGCACCATCGTCAACTCCTCGCTGGCGGACAGTTCAACGTGCTCGTTCATAGAGGTAGGCGTGTCGTATAACACCAACCTCGACCACGCCATGGAGGTGATGCGCTCCGTCATCATGCAACATCCGTTGCTCATCGACCACCGCACCGATGCCGAGAAGCAGAACGGCGTGCCGCAGGTGATCATCCGTGTCACCAACCTAGGCGACTCCGCCATCACGTTGCGCGCTTGGGCCTGGGCATCGAACACCGGCAACGCCTTCGTGCTGAAGTGCGACCTGCTGAAAGCCATCAAGGAACGCTTCGACGACGAGCAGATAGAGATACCTTACCCCTACTTCAACCAGATTGTGACAAAAGCATAAGGGGAACATCCCGTATACCTTATTTATATATAGGGAGAACAACGCATTACCAGCGTGGCCATCGGTCCGTCGGTAATGCGTTTGTGCATAATATAGCCTCGTGCGCGGGCTGAGAATCCCAAAATCATTTTCACCATATTAAAAATCATTTTGGTATATTTGCCCCGAAGGAAAAGCACGACCTTTGCTTGCGAAAGATTGTATACTTTCACTGCACGAATGTCTGCCATGTACATATGTATATATGTGCGTTGACGGAAACCTTGCAGTTAACTAATTTATTAATAAACATTCTATGAAAGACATGAGAATCAAAAGTATGTCTGGTCAGTTGGGGTTACTCCAACGGCTATTCTTCATCGCTCTTTTCGCAGCCTTCAGCCTCGGCTTGTCGGCTCAGACGAAAACAGTGAAAGGTACTGTCATAGACGGTACGGGTGAACCGGTCATTGGTGCCAGTGTTCTGGTGAAGGGCACTACCAATGGTGTGATTACCGACTTCGACGGTAATTTTACACTTCAAAATGTTCCTGACAAGGGAATCATCCAAATCAGTTTCGTGGGATACAAGACCCAGGAGATCTCCGCAGCGGGCAAGACCGTGCTGAAGGTGACACTGCAGGACGCTACCGAACTGCTCGACGAGTTGGTGGTGGTAGGTTACGGCGTTCAGAAGAAGAGCGACGTGACCGGTGCCTTGACCAACGTCGGTGCCGAGCAACTGCAGGCACGCCCGGTGAGCAACGCCTTCGAGGCATTGCAGGGTAAGGCCGCCGGTGTGGACATCACCACCAGCGAGCGTCCGGGTACGTTGGGCGACATCTACATCCGTGGTACTCGCTCACTGACAGCCACCAACTCTCCGCTCTACGTGGTCGACGGTGTGCCTTTGATGTCGTCATCCGGCATCGAGAGCCTCAACCCGCGCGACATCGAGAGCATCGACATCCTGAAGGATGCCTCCGCAACGGCTATCTACGGTTCGCGTGGTGCCAACGGTGTCATCCTGGTAACCACCAAGCAGGGCAAGTCCGGCCAGTTCAGCCTGAACTACTCCGGTTCGCTGACCGTCTCCACACTGCACGACGAGTCTCCCTCGATGAGCGCCGCCGACTTCATCCAGTTCAAGCGCTGGGCAGCCTACAACGTGGGCGAGTATAAGGATGCCAACGGCAACCTGGTCTATCCGACCACACCTAACCGCGAGGCCGACGACCAGCTGTTCCTCACCGCACTGGACGACAACGCCACACACGACAACGTGATGCGCGGATGGGCCAGCGGCACATGGGACGCTTCCAAAGTGATCGACTACGACTGGACGGGCGACGTGCTCCGCACAGCCATCTCTCACGAGCACACCTTGAGCGCCAGCGGCGGTACGGACAAGCTGAGCGCCAGCGGATCGTTCGGTTACCTGAGCAACCAAGGTACACAGAAGGGTCAGGAGTATGAGCGCTACACAGCCCGCCTGGGTGTGAACATCACCCCGACCAAGTGGTTCACGATGAACGCCACAATGAACGGCACCTACGCATACCAGGACTATGGTGTGTCTACCCTGGGAGGTCGTTCGGGCTCCATCCCCGACGCTATCTACGGCGCTGCCAAGAGCATGTTCCGCATGTCGCCTATGTACGATACCGACGGCAACAAAATCACCTACCCCGGTGGTGAGTCTGGTATCTACTCCATCAAGGACGAGATAGACCACAACATCTCCGAGCGTCAGACCTACCGTATCCTGGCTTCCTTCTCAGCTACCCTCAACTTCGGCGAGATGTGGAAACCGCTGGAAGGCTTGCAGTACAAGATACAGTACGGCCCCGACTTCCGCTACTACCGCCAGGGTGACTTCATCGACGGATACTCATCCTACAAAGTCAATTCCGATGGAACAGAAGGCAACAACTACGCCAGAAAGCAGGAGCAACGCGACTTCTCGTGGACATTGGACAACATGATTATGTACAACCGCACGTTCGGTAAACATAAACTCGGCGCCACATTGCTCCACTCCGCTTCCGCTTGGAACATCGAGACCACCAGCATCAGCGCCAACGCTTTGGACAAGGACTCTTATCTGTGGAACGCATTCGGCACAGTGGACAAGACCAACAGTACACAGGCCCTCGGCGTAGGCACAGGACTGACCGAGCGTCAGCTGCAATCCTACATGGTACGTTTGAACTATGGTTTCAACGACCGCTACCTGTTGACCGTTTCCGGTCGTTGGGACGGTGCCTCACAGTTGGCTGAAGGCAACAAGTGGGACTTCTTCCCATCGGCAGCCCTCGGATGGCGCATCAACCAGGAGGATTTCCTGAAAGACGTTGAGTGGATCGACAACTTGAAGATCCGTCTCGGTGTGGGTACCACGGGTAACGCCGGTGTGAGCCCCTACACCACCAAGGGTGATATCACCTCCATCTACGTGCCGGGCATGGGCGGAACCAACCTCCACGCCTACACCACCAACGAGCCCTACTACGTGAACATGAGCTCCAACGGTGTGACCATGGCCAACACCAACCTCGGTTGGGAGAAGACCACACAGTGGAACTTCGGTATCGACTTCAGCTTCCTGAAGAACCGCTTGGGTGGACAGATCGATATCTACACCTCCACAACCAAAGACCTGTTGATGTCCATGTCTATCCCCTCACTTACCGGTTATTCATCGACCATCGCCAACGTTGGTAAGACCTCTAACAAAGGTATCGAGTTGACCCTCAACGCCATCCCCGTGATGCTGAGCAACGGCTTCACATGGGAGAGCACCTTCAACGTGGCTTACCAGAAGGACAAGATCGAGGAACTGGCATACGGCAAGAACGATATGGTGGACAACTCGTGGTTCATCGGCGAGCAGATGAGCGTATACTATGGCTACAAAGCCGACGGCCTCTGGCAGGACACACCGGAAGACCAGGCCGAGATGGCTAAATGGAACGCCAACGGATACAAATTCGAACCGGGTAAGGTGAAGATGGTCGACATGAACGGCGACTACAAGCTCGACCCGAACGACGACCGCGTCATCCTGGGCAACAAGCAACCTAACTGGACACTCGGTTGGAGCAACGCCTTCACCTACAAGAACTTCGAGCTGAGCTGCCAAATCGTGGGCCGCATGGGCTACACCTTCAGCACCGGCGGACAGTCAGAGAGCGCCACAGCCAACCAGATGCAGATTGACTACTGGACACCGGAGAACACCGGCGCCGCCTATCAGAAACCTATCCTGGCCATGGCTGCCAGCGGTTCGGGCGACACCTACTACAGCTACCTGGGCTACAAGAGCGCCTCTTTCCTGAAGATGCGCAACATCTCGCTCGGCTACACCTTCCCCAGCAGCATGCTCAAGAAAGTTTCGCTGAAGAACCTCAAGGTCTATGCACAGTGCACCAACCCGTTCTGCCTCTACAACTCGGTGGACGGATATGACCTCGACACCGGCAAGACCTACTACAACCGCAGCTTCGTGTTCGGTCTGGAGATTGGCTTCTAACAAACGATTGTAAACTTTAAACAGATAAGTCATGAAATTCAATAAATACATACTTAATGGTTTCTGCGCCTTGGGCATAGCGTCTTGCCTCGGTACAAGCGTCACATCCTGCTCGAGCGATTTCCTTGACGAGGAACTGACAACCAAATTCTCTACCGAATATTTCGAGACTGCCGACGGACTCGAGGCCCTGACAATCTCCCTCTACGGACACCTCCGCTGGCGCTTCGCCTACGACTGGGCCAACGCCTTCACCCTGTTGGGTACCGATGAGTGGACAGCCGGCAACGCTGTGGACAACGAGATGTGGAACACCTACGACTATCGTCTCTCACCCGCGGTGCAGACCGTAAACGGAAACACCTGTACGGCAGGTGCTTGGTGGGACGAGATGTACTTTGGTGTATCCTCAGCCAACACCATCATTGCCAACGCCGACAAAATCAGCGACGAGAAGGTGCGCAACCGTTGCTTGGCTCACGCCTACCTCTCACGCGGCCTCGACTTCTACACACTGACCGCTTTCTATGGTGCCATCGTGCTGCAGACCGAGCCTGTGACAGGTGTGGTACGCTCCTTCACACGTTCCACTCCCGAAGAGTGCTGGGCGCAGGTCATCAGCGACTTCCGCCAGGCCTACAACCTGTTCGAAGGCGAAGTGTTCACCTACGGACACGGCATGACGTGGACCAAGGCCACAGCTGCCCACTGGTTGGCCAAAGCCTTGCTGTTCCGTTGCTCTGAGCGCAACGCATCGTGGAACTCCTCTTACAAGGAGGCTGACCTGAAAGAGGCCATCGAGGCTTGTTCGTACGCCATCGGCGCACGCTCGCTGGAGAAGGACTACAACAACCTGTTCAACAACTGGACCGACGTGGATTGCCCCATCGAGGAATCCGACGAAATCCTGATGGCTGCCACATGGAACAACTCTAGCAACACCAAGGGACGTTACGGTAACCAGGCTCTGCACATGTTCAACGCCCAGTTCAGCAACTATTCCGGCGGCTATGTGAAGCGTGGTATGGTGACTGGCGGTAAGGACTTCCAACGTTGTATGGCTACGGAATACACCTTCGGCGTATTCGACCATGTGAACGATGCCCGTCTGTGGAAATCGTTCCGCACCGTGTATGGCAACAACGGCAAGACAGCCGGTGCCAACGGTGTCACACTGGGTGACCCTGCAGCCGTCATGATTCTGAACACGAAGGACGACCACACCTACGACTCCTATAAGTTTGGCGCAGTCAATCAGAGCCCGACCTTCCGCGACGACGCAGGCCGTCTGCCCGAATGGTCGAAGGATGCACGCCAGACACAGTACAGCGGTTCGCTGACCTCCAAGACAGGACAGTGGATTCCCTGCTCATCCGTCCTCTATCAGAACGGCACGTACGTGCAGCCGAACTTCAAGACCTCTGATAATTTGTCTCGTTGCAACTTCTTCGCTTCGCTCTGCAAGACCGTGTCGGGCGCCATCGACAGCGACGGTTCGCAGAACAGCTATCGCGACGTGACGATGGCCCGCTTGGGCGAGACCTATCTGGTGCGTGCCGAGTGCTACGTGCGTCAGGGTGAGTATGCCAAGGCCATGGCCGACATCAACGTGTTGCGTGAGCGCGCTCAGTGGAAGGAAGGCGAGAACCGCTCTTACTTCATCGACGGCTGCTGCGCTTTCGAGAACAACACCAACTATGCCTCGAAGAAGGACCTCTACGAGAACACCAACCTCAACATGAACACCTACTACCTCTCTAACCCGACCGTGGCAGTCACCACCGAGGCTTCGGACCTGAAGCTGAAGAGCTTCCCGAACAACCTGCCGGCTGAGGACGAGGCTGTGATGACGAAGTTGGGTGTAACGTCTGACTACGACCGCGCGTTGAACTTCATCCTCGACGAGCAGACACGTGAGTTGGCCGGTGAGTGGATGCGTTGGGAAAACCTCTCCCGCACAGGCACACTGGCACTGCGCTACAAAGCCTTCCATCCGGAGGCTGCCCTGGGTAACTTCCAGGAGGGCAAGCACGAGCTGCGTCCTATCCCGCAGACGTTCATCGACGGTTTGCTCAACGAGGACGGCACCAACCTGACCGACGAGCAGAAGGCCGCATGGCAGAACCCCGGCTATTGATTATACAGTTTTTAGGGTAATATATTAAGGACAAGTCCAGGTTCAGGTCTACGAGGATAGACTGGAGCCTGGACTTCCTGTTTCCGGGCAGTGCCTAACCAGGGAATTAAATTGAGGAGCGGTAGAACACGACCGAAGCGGGGGCATCCCCAAAACGGCATGAACGTTCGGCTGACATACGGAGTCCGATAGTCCTCGAATTTGCGGCCGATAGTCCTCGTCCGAACGTACTAATAGTTTTGCCCAAAACAATCTAATTGTTTTGCCTTATACAATCGATTGTCTTTGCCAAAACAATCTAATTGTTTTTCCCTACACAATCGGTTGTCTTGGCTCACACAACCGGTTGTCTTCGTCCAAACAACCGGTTGTCTTCGTCCCTGCGAACATTGCCTTCGCGCCGCAGGGGCAAAAAGAATCCACGGGAGAAAAACCAGCTTTGTTGTCGCAACAAAAACAGGTGTTCTCCCGTGGCGTTTGTTTAACCTAATGTAGTTATATGTGATTATGCACTTCTTTTTTCTATGATCATCTTGCGGTACTGCCCCGGAGCGTAGCCGGTGAACCGCTTGAAGCTGTCGTAGAAGTTGTCCGACGACGTGTAGCCGAAGCTGTAGATCAGCTCCTTGATGGAGAGCGTGGGGTCGTTCTCGAGCATCTGCTTCACCCGCTGAATCTTCAGCTCGGAGAAGTAGCGCGCCGGGGCCACGCCCACATATTCCTTGAATGTCTTGCGAAACCACGAGTAGCTGAGTCCCACCATGGAGGCCAGCTGCTGCATGTCGATGTTGGAGCAGAGGTTCTCGTTCATCAGTATCTTCGCCTTCTCCATCTTCTGGCGCATAGCGTCCTGGCAGTCCTCGCGCTCCTTCAGCGTGGACAGCACACTGCCCAGCAGGTGGAGCACAATGCCGGAGAGGTGAAGCTCGTGTCCCGTCTTTCGGCGGCGCGCCGTCTCCATGGCCTGTATGTAGAGGTTCACCCAATCGTTGATGAAGCCCACCTCGAAGATGCCGCTGCCCTGTTCCAGCGGCGAACCTTGTATGAGCGAGCTGATCAGGTCGCCGTTGAAGTTGATGACGTATTCGTTCCAGTCGGTGGATTTATCGCGCGTGTAGGCATACCATTGTCCGGGCACTAGCCATATCAGACTCCCGCTCTGGAGTCGGGAGCTCGGCTCGTTGCTGCGGAGCATGGCCTCCCCCTCGCCTTGGGTGACGTATATCAGCCGGTAGTCGGTGGTGCGGAAGCCTTCCTCCATCATCCTCCGCTCGCCGGGCTTGCCGCTCTTCAGCGAACTCACGGCGTTGCACAGGGGTTTGTCGGTCTTCTGTCCCACCGTCCGCACACAGATGCCGAGCGGCAGGCCGCTGTCCGCGGTCACCTCATACTCCGTGACGGAGCCGAAGCTCTGCTTGCCCGCCTGGCGTTCCCGCGGGTTGCTCTCCATCCGTTGCAAGGGGAGGTTACCCACCTGTGCGACGGGCATGCTGTCCGATAAAATAAACTTTGGTCTCATAGATAATCCCATTCATTAGTTAACTGAGGGCAAAGCTACTGCAATGCCTCTTCCCGCACCATAGAATTCCGTTCAAAGGAATGGAATTTCGTCCGCACAGGGCGAATAATAGCAGAATAATGGCCCGTGACGAGGGGTTTCTCGTCAAAACCCGCTATCTTCGTGCCCTGAATGGTTCTCGCCCAAACAGGCGCGAGGACGCAAACCTTGAAACATATTACAGAACTCTAAAACCATTGGAAACGTATGAAACAAAATTTCATTATGGCCTTTGCGGGCGCCTGCCTGCTGGCCGCGTGCGGTTCGCCTAAACAGACGCCCATCGACCGTGAGGCACTGGTGACGCGCAACAATCCGCAGGTGACCGCCATCGACTCGCTGGCCTCGCTCTCCGTAGGCAACGGCGAGTTCGCCTACACGGTGGACGCCACCGGCCTGCAGACCTTCCCCGACTCCTACAAACTGGGCGTACCCCTGGGCACGCAGAGCCAGTGGGGCTGGCACAGCTTCGACAACCCCGAGAACTTCAAACCCGAGGAGACACTGAAGGACTATGACTTCGACCGCGGCCACATAGAGCGCTACGCCACCCAGTTCAACGAACCTGGACGCGCCAAGGACGCCGCCAACTGGTACCGCACGAACCCTCACCGCCTCCACCTGGGCATCGTCGGCTTCGACTTCGGACCGGACGCCACGCCCGGGCAGGTGACCGACATCCATCAAACCCTGGACATGTGGCGGGGCGAAATCACGAGTACCTTTATATATAATGGTAACAACTACGCCGTGAAGACCGTGTGCCACCCCGACCTCGACATGGTGGCCGCCGAAGTCACCACGCCGGCCCACACCCCCATCTGCTTCCGCTTCCCCTACCCTACTGGAGCGCACAGCGACGATGCCTGCGACTGGCAGAGCGACGACAAACACCAGACCGAGATAGTGGCGCAAGACGACCACTCCGCACTGCTGAAACGCACCTTGGGCGCTACCATATATTATGTGCGCCTCAGCTGGCAAGGCACGGCCACCCTGGCCCAGCCTGCGAAGAACAAACTGACGCTGACCCCTGCCGACGACACCTTCTCCTTCGCCGCTCAGTTTGTGAAGGAAAGTCCTGCCGACGGACAGACGGCTGCCCTCCCCACCTTTGCCGACACGGAGAAAGCCGCTGCCGAACATTGGCGTGGCTACTGGACCGAAGGCGCGGCGGTGGACTTCTCGGCCTGCACCGACCCGCGTGCCAAGGAGCTGGAGCGCCGCGTGGTGCTCAGCCAATACCTGCTGGCCATCCAATGCGCCGGCAGTGTGCCTCCGCAGGAGACCGGCCTCACCTATAACTCATGGTTCGGCAAGTTCCACCTGGAGATGATCTGGTGGCACCAGGCACACTTCGCCCTGTGGAACCATGCCGACCTGGTGGACCGCACCCTCGGATGGTACAAGAGCGTGGAGCCCGTAGCCCGCCAGATAGCCCAGCGCCAAGGCTTCGACGGCGTGCGTTGGATGAAGATGACCGACCCCAGCGGCACCGAGGCACCCTCGAAGGTAGGCAGCTTCCTCATCTGGCAACAGCCGCACCTCATCTACCTGGCCGAGCTCATCTACCGCAGCAACCCCGACAATAAGGCCGTGCTCGAGAAGTATGGCGAGCTGGTGGAGGAGACCGCCAAGTTCATGTTCTCCTTCGCCACCTACGACTCCATGGAGGGCCGTTACGTACTGAAGGGCTGCATCCCCGCACAGGAGACACTGAAAGCAAGCGAGACCATCAATCCGCCCTTCGAACTCTCTTACTGGCACTTCGCCATGCAGGTGGCCAACGAGTGGCGCGAGCGTCGCGGTCTGCAGCGCAACCTGCAGTGGGACGAGCTGGTGGACAAGCTCTCCCCCCTGGCCTACAACGACGACCACCTCTACCTGGCCGCCGAGAACGCCGTGGACACCTATAAGGACATCCGCTTCACCTCCGACCACATGGCTGTGCTGGGCTCCGTGGGCATCCTGCCGATGAACAAGCTCATCCGCGAGGACTACATGAAGAACACCCTCGAGTGGATATGGGACAACTGGAACTGGGGCAAGACCTGGGGCTGGGACTACCCGATGACCGCCATGAACGCCGCCCGCATGGGTGAGCCCGAGAAGGCCGTCAGTGCCCTGCTGATGGACAAGCGCACCAACACCTACCTGGTGAACGGCCACAACTATCAGGATGGCCGCCTCCGCATCTACCTCCCCGGCAACGGTGGTCTGCTCACGGCCGTGGCCATGATGTGTGCCGGCTGGGACGGCTGCACGGAGGAGAACCCCGGCTTCCCCAAGGACGGCACATGGAACGTCCGCTGGGAAGGCTTGAAGCCCATGCCGTAAAGAGCTGACTATTGACCAATGATACCCGAAGCCCAAGGCGTTGCCCCCACGAACCGGACAACCCCTTGGGCTTTGATGTTGAGGGGCGATGGGGCACAGTTTTTCTCCTTTTTATCCCGCTGAGCACACCATATCGATTTTAATGTTTATATTTGCGTCTGTAAAAGCTAAAACAGAACGCGTAGAATACGATTGAAGATGAAGATACAAGAGTTACATATCCAAAACTTCAGGGGCATCCGAAGACTCGACCTACAACAGGCCGACGCGAACATGAACGTCGTGGTGGGCGTGAACGGCGCAGGCAAGACCAGCCTTTTGGAATCCTTGGCTTACCTGTTGTCGTGGTTGATAGCGAGAATGAGGTCGACCTCCGCCAAAGGAAGTCTGCCAGTGGAGTCCGATATCTCTATCGGTTCCAAAGAGCCGTGCGTCCTGTCCCTTACGACGGACTGCGGTGTGCGTTGGTCCATCGGCAAATCCAGGCCCTATGCTGCATCAGCGAACGCCTTCAAGTCCGATTTGGCACAGATGACGCTGTTGGCCGAGGAGATTGTGCGGAGTGCTGAGGCTGGAGGCAGTGTCCCGGTGCTGATGTACTATCCCGTGGACAGAGCCATCGCGGCGGCTCCTGTCAATCTTCACAAATCCGACCCTGTCATCTGGGATGTTTACAAGGAGGCGTTGTCCGGCAATGCCAACTTCCGCGCCCTGTTCGAGTGGTACAGAAGACAAGAAGACATCGAGAACGAGATGATACGCGACGACGCTTCGTTCCGGGACCGGAATCTGGAAGCGATAAGAGCAGCCGTCAAGGCCTTCTTCCCCGACTTCTCGGAGATGCGAGTGCGCCGGCGCCCCAAGCAGGCGATGGTCATCACCAAGGATGAGGAGGAGATGGAGTTCACGCAACTGTCACAAGGTGAGAAGTGTTACCTCTCCCTGGTGTGCGACATAGCCAGACGGTTGGCCATAGCCAACTCTGGGCTGTCGAACCCTCTCGGCGGTGAAGGCATCGTCCTGGTCGACGAGATAGACCTGCACCTGCATCCGAAATGGCAATCGGAGGTCGTCTCTAAATTGACCGAGGTCTTCCCGAACTGTCAGTTCTTCCTCTCTACACACTCCGCCCTCGTGTTGTCGGATGTCCGGAGGGGGCAGATAATACCCGTCTGCAAAGGCGAGATTCTCCAAAACTCATTCGACACGTACGGGAAACTCTCGAGCGCCATCATGGCCAACTATTTCGATGTGCCCAACCAACGGAATCGGAAGGTGGCCCGGCAGATAGACGAGGCATTCGAGTCCATACGCGAAGGCGACACCGACAGATTCAGAAAACTGAAGGAGTCGTTGCTCCGGGTGACGGACATGAGTGACCCCGACATGACCAGCCTTGTGATAGAAGCTAACCGAAGGGGCATA
The DNA here is from genome assembly GCA_963625535.1 of Anaerovoracaceae bacterium. Lineage (GTDB taxonomy): Bacteria > Bacteroidota > Bacteroidia > Bacteroidales > Bacteroidaceae > Phocaeicola_A. The sequence goes on from CAVFUK010000010.1 coordinate 23,479, forward strand.
CGATGAGGAAGATAAACAAATCGGCCACACCAGCCTCCCTGCTCTCGTTTTGTAACAAGAGACCTGTCGAGTGGAGCGATATTCACAAACCAGAGAACAGACATGTCTATGATGACTGCCTTGCTACGTGCGTCGACGACCAAAGGAACCTTTGCGCCTACACGGAGATTCTGCTGGACGAGGGGACAAGGCACATCGACCATTACATAAAGCGGAGCATCGACAATCGTCTGACCTTCGAATGGAGCAACATGGCGGCGGCCGTCAAGGACTCAAAATATGGGGCCGACTGGAAAGACAGTCACGTCACGCCCCGCGATTTTGACGCCGACAACAAATGCTATAGCAACATTCTGAATCCCATAGCAGATGACTTGGCAGGGCGTTTTGTCTATCATACCGACGGAATGATAGCGCCGTCCAACGAGGGGGATGAGCTCGCCGCCAACACCATAGCGGTCTTCAATCTGAACGAGCCGTCGTTGAAGTCGCGCCGCAAGGTTGTGATGCAAAGCGTTCGCAACATGGTGGCCAGTGGCATTTCCAAAGAGGACGTCTCCCTATACCTGAAGTCCAGCGGCTTCCACAGCGTTGTGGAATATGAACTCTCCTTTTGGTAGGATTCTTGTCATGTCCCCCGTTTGTCATACGTTTTTGCTTCTCCTGGGCCGCATTATCAACACTAGAATCCCCCGAAAACTTAAGCATGTTGAAACATGCTTAAGTTTAAAAACGCTTGTACGGAGCAGGCAATCAGCGCGTTACAACGGAAAAATAAGAAGACGGACACCTCTATAGGTAGATAATGACGGGTTCAATGGAAGGCAAAGCATACGGGCTTGTGTACATTATTCTTCATGGCGAACTCAAACTTTAGCGCTCGATATTTTGATTGGCTTTGATAAAATCAGTAACTTTGTATCCACACAATAACGTTCAGAATATGATGTACACAGAATTGTTGGAAAAGCAGATAACGGGTAGGCTGAAGATAGACAATCCTTGGTGGGCGGATGGTCACATACCGGATTTCTACAACAGGATGACGCCCAGACTCTATCTCAATATATTTATGCCCTTGGTGGAGGCGACAGACCTTCGGCGGGCCTTGATTCTGATGGGACCGCGCCGTGTGGGGAAAACCGTCATGATGTTTCACGCTATACAGCGCCTCATCGACAGTGGCGTACCTGCTACCAACATCATTTACATCTCTGTTGAAACCCCTATTTTCAACAAAATACTGCTGGAACAGCTTTTCATGCTCTCTTGCAATGTGCTCGGGAAAGACCCGCTAAGTGAGCAAATGTATGTGTTTTACGATGAGATTCAATACCTCAAGGACTGGGAAGTAAGTCTGAAATCACTCGTCGACACCTATCGGAATGTGAAATTCGTCGCGTCGGGTTCTGCCGCAGCGGAACTTAAGAAGCGTAGTGATGAAAGTGGAGCCGGACGCTTCACCGATTTCAGCCTACCGCCTTTGACCTTTTATGAGTATATACATCTAAAAGGCAGTACCGAGATTATGAGACCTTCCTTTGTGGAGTGCCAGGGTAAACAGACGCCATACTATGAGACTACTGACATCGGCCGGCTCAATGACCTCTTTGTCGATTACATCAATTATGGAGGTTATCCCGAAGTGGTGTTTTCCGAGCGTATCAAGGAGAATCCCGGTCAGTTCATTCGTCACGACATTATAGACAAAGTATTGCTTCGAGATTTGCCTAGCCTTTACGGCATCAACGACGTGCAAGAGTTGAATTCTCTTTTTACCATGATAGCTTATCAGTCAGGCGCTCAGTTCTCTTACGAGAAGTTGTCAAAAGACTCGGGCGTGAAGAAAGAGACACTCCGAAAATACATCTATTACTTGGAAGCCGCCTTCCTGATAAAGGTGATACATCGTACGGACGACACCGCAAAACGTTACCAGCGAGAGACCCAATTTAAGATATATCTAACCAATCCCTCGTTGCGATGCGCCTTATTTGAGCCCATCACCATCGGCGATGAGAAAATGGGAGACATGGTGGAGACGGCTGTCTATGCACAATGGATACCGCGACAGATGTCAACCATAAGTTATGCGAACTGGCGTGTTGGCACTAATGAACAAGGTGAAGTGGATATTGTAGGAATAAACGCAGGCAGACAGAAACCAGAATGGGCCGTGGAGATTAAATGGTCTAATTGGTTCTACGAGCACCCTGGAGACTTGCAGTCGCTTAAAGTCTTTTGCGAGAAGAACCACTTGACACACGCGTTCGTGACCAGTATATCGGAATCGGGACACCATAAGATGGATTGGGGTACGCTTCAATTTCTACCGGTAGCATGTTATGCCTATACGGTTGGGCGTAATACGTTGGAGCATGTCAGAGATAATTGCGGTTTATAGCTCCCCCCGAAAACTTAAGCATGTTGAAACATGCTTAAGTTTAAAAACGCCCGTACGAAGCAGACAATCAGCGCGTTACGACGGAAAAATAAGAGCGGGGTGTCTAGATTACAGGCTCAAACTTGATATTTATCCCCCGTTTGCATGATCTTTAGATAAGATAAGCGGCGTCTCAACAAAACATTCAAGCGAGCTTGATGATTTTGTCTTCGACTTGCATTATCCTTAGATAAGATAAGCGGCGTCTCAACAAAACATTCAAGCGAGCTTGATGATTTTGTCTTCGACTTGCATTATCTTTGCAAAGTAATAACAGACCACATTTATGAAACGGATATTCCTTATACTGATGGCGGCGTGCGGACTCGCCCTACAAGCCTCCGCCAGGGGACACCGACTGGTGAAGGTGGCCACGGCGTATAGCGAGACCTCGGTGAACACCACCGTCTTCCGCAACAACTCGCTGGTGACCGCCGACGGCTGGCAATACGTCTCCTACTACGACACCGAGGGCTACCTCACACTGGGCAAACGCAAGCTGGGCTCCACCAAGTGGCAACTGCAACGCTCACCGTACAAAGGCAACGTCAGAGATGCCCACAACGTCATCAGCATGATGGTGGACGGCGACGGATACATCCACGTGTCGTTCGACCACCACGGCTGTCCGCTCCACTATTGCAAGAGCGTCGCTCCCCATTCCCTAGAACTGGGACCGATGGAGGAGATGCTGGGGCAGGACGAGGAGAAAGTCACCTACCCCGAGTTTTACCGCCTGGCGGGCGGCGACCTGCTCTTTGCCTACCGCTCGGGCAAGTCCGGCCGGGGTAACCTGGTGCTCAACCGCTACGACGTGAAGAGCCGTGCATGGACGCGTGTGCAGGATGTCCTCATCGATGGCGAGGACCAGCGCAACGCCTACTGGCAGATCTATGTGGACGGACAGGGCACCATCCACGTGTCGTGGGTGTGGCGCGAGACGGCCGCCGTGGAGACCAACCACGACCTCTGCTACGCACGCTCCACCGACAATGGCACCACGTGGTACACGGCCGACGGACGGAAGTACAACCTCCCCATCCGCGCTGGCAACGCCGAGTATGCCTGCCGCATCCCCCAGTGCTCCGAACTCATCAACCAGACCAGCATGAGCGCCGATGCCGAGGGCCGTCCCTACATAGCCACCTATTGGCGCAGCGCCGACAGCCGCGTGCCGCAGTATCGCCTCGTGTGGTTCGACGGCACGCGGTGGAACCAGCGCCAGGTGTCGCACCGCACCACGCCCTTCTCGCTGAGCGGCACCGGCACCAAGATGATACCCGTGGCGCGCCCGCGCATCGTGGTGGACGGCAAGCGGGCCTACTACGTGTTCCGCGACGAAGAGCGGGGCAGCAAAGTCTCCATCGCCTACACGCGCGACGTGGACAAGGGCCAGTGGGAGGTGACCGATCTCACCGACTTCACCGTGGACGCCTGGGAACCGTCGCACGACACCGAGCTCTGGAAACAGCGCCGGCGGCTCCACCTCTTTGTGCAACATACCAAGCAGGGCGACGGCGAACGGACCGTAGCCTTCGACCCGCAGCCCGTCTATGTGCTGGAGGTCGACACCCGAACACTCAAATAAAACAGAGACACAGCATGAAACAGATTATTCATACCCTACTCCTGGTGGCGACGATGCCACTGCTACACGCCTGCTCGGGTGGTGCGGGCCAAGGCTCTAACACCATCATGGTGACCATTGAGCCCATACGCTACTTCACCGAGCAGATAGCCGGCGACAAGTTCACGGTGGTCAGCATGGTGCCCAGCGGCAGCAGCCCCGAGACCTACGACCCCACCCCACGCCAGCTCACCAGCCTATCCGAGAGCCGCGCCTACCTGCGCATCGGCTACATAGGCTTCGAGCAGACCTGGATGGAACGGCTCACCGAGAACGCACCCCGCATGGAGGTCTTCAACCTCTCCCAGGGTGTCTCCCTCATCCAAGAGGCGGAGCACCATCACGACGACCACGCGCACCAAGGCGGCGTGGAACCGCACATCTGGAACTCGCCCACCAACGCGCGCATCATTGTACAAAACATCTACCAAGCCCTCTGCGAGCTCGACACCCCCAACCGCGACTACTACGCCGCCAACCTGCAGCGGGTGATAGCCGAGATAGAGGAGACCGACCACACCATACGCGACCTGCTGACGCAACCTCACGACAGCACCTTCCTCATCTACCACCCAGCGCTCAGCTACTACGCCCGCGACTACCAGCTGCGGCAAGTCTGTCTGGAGGAGAACGGCAAGGAGCCTTCCGTGGCCCACCTGAAGGAGCTGATAACCCGTTGCAAAGCGGAGCAGGTGCGCACCATCTTCGTGCAGCAGGAGTTCGACAGCCGCAACGCCGAGCTGATAGCCGGCGAGACGGGCGCCCGGCTGGTCACCATCAATCCGCTCAGCTACGAGTGGCGTAAGGAACTGATAGAAACCACTAAAGCCCTGTGCCATGAGTAGCCGCCCCATCATCGAACTGCAGGGCGTAGAGGTGGCCTACGACGAGAAGACCGTGCTGCGCGACGTCAACCTCACCGTCTACGAGCGGGATTTCCTAGGCATCATCGGCCCCAACGGCGGTGGCAAGACCACCCTCATCAAGGTGATACTGCGCCTGCTGAAGCCCCGCAAGGGCACCCTCCGCTTCTTTGCCGACGGCCGCCCCGTGGAGGAGATCAAGATAGGCTATCTGCCGCAGTACAACAACATCGACAAGAAGTTCCCCATCTCCGTCTACGAGGTCATCCTCTCCGGACTCAGCCGCCAGAAGTCCCTCTTCCGCCGGTTCAGCGCCGAGCAACGCCAGCGGGTGACCGACATCATCCGTCAGATGGGGCTCGAGGGGCTGGAGCAACGCCCCATAGGTCAGCTGAGCGGCGGCCAGCTGCAGCGCGCCCTGTTGGGCCGAGCCATCGTGTCCGAGCCCGACGTGGTGATACTGGACGAACCGAACACCTACATCGACAAACAGTTCGAGGCGAAGCTCTACGACCTGCTGGCGCGGATCAACCAGCAGCGCGCCATCATCCTCGTCAGCCACGACATAGGCACCGTGCTGCAGAACGTGAAGACCATAGCCTGCGTGAACGAGACGCTCCACTACCACCCCGACACGGAAATCTCCTCCGAGTGGCTCGAGAAGCGCTTCGGCTGCCCCATAGAGATTCTGGGCCACGGCACCTTCCCACACCGCGTACTCCGCTTCCATCAACATCAGTAGCTGCGCCCTCCGAAAGATGGCCCTATGGTCTAGGCCATATGCCCAACGCCCCGAGACCATATACTCTCCGATGCGGCCCCCGCGGGCTGTAAAACACGCGGCCGGAGGGAATCCGTAAATCGGGTAGCGAGAACCCGAATTGAGGTATAGTGCACTTACGTGGGAGGTTCTATCTTTGTAGCATGAATCGGAACCTCATCAAAAAATAGACTGGAGACTATGAATCGAATACTTTTACTTTCAATTTTGTTGATTGCAATATCAAACACTGCTATGAGTCAGACTACTATCAAACAGACGGCTGGGCACGACCAGCTGGGGGACTTCGCCCCCAAATTCGCGGAACTGAATGACGACGTACTCTTCGGAGAGGTGTGGAGCCGCACGGACAAACTCGGCCTGCGCGACCGCAGCATGATCACCGTGACGGCCCTGGTGAGCATGGGCATCACCGACACGTCGCTGAAGCATCACCTGCAGTTCGCCAAGAACAACGGCGTCACCCGCACGGAGATTGCCGAGATGCTTACCCACATCGGTTTCTATGCCGGATGGCCCAAGGCCTGGGCCGCCTTCCGCCTGGCCAAGGAGGTGTGGAACGAGGCCGAACCTACGGCCGCCGACGCCAAGGCCGCCTTCGAGCGTGAGATGCTCTTCCCCATCGGCAACCCCAACACTGGCTTCGCCCAGTATTTCATCGGCCAGAGCTATCTGGCCCCTGTCTCCACAGAGCAGGTGAGCATCCACAACGTCACCTTCGAGCCGCGCTGCCGCAACAACTGGCACATCCATCACGCCGCGAAGGGTGGCGGTCAGATTCTCATCTGTGTGGCCGGCCGTGGCTGGTACCAGGAGTGGGGCAAGCCCGCCCGTCAGCTGATGCCCGGCGATGTGGTGAACATCCCCGCCGGTGTGAAGCACTGGCACGGAGCCGCCGCCGACAGCTGGTTCGCCCACCTTGCCGTGGAGGTTGCCGGCGAGCAGACCAGCAACGAGTGGCTGGAGCCCGTCACCGACGAGGCCTACGACCAGCTGGGGAAATAACGGACAGGGGTGTCCGCAGGGATTGCACGGGATTCGTGCAGTTTCCGCGGATTTCTGTGCGGGGTTGATGCAAAATTGCAAGAGACTTGCTCAAGGAAAGGAATAAAGTCATATCTTTGTTCCTCGAGTGGGAAAGGCACACGACTTCAAACAAGAAGTCGGGAATTTACTTCCTACATTCACTTTACAGATATGGACAAGATGACCAAGGAACAGCGGCACCGATGCATGGCTTCCATTCCGGGGAAGGGGACGAAGCCAGAGTTGACGGTGCGCAAGTACCTGTTTGCACAGGGCTTCCGCTACCGGCTCAACCACCCGCGGTTGCCGGGCCACCCAGACATCGTGCTGCGCCGCTACCGCACGGTCATCTTCGTGAACGGTTGCTTCTGGCACGGCCACGAGGGGTGTCGCTACTTTCGCCTACCAAAGACGAGGACGGATTTCTGGCAAGCGAAGATAGAGCGGAACCAGCAGCGGGACAAGGAGGAGCAGCGACAGCTGGCCACCATGGGTTGGCACTGCGTCACCGTATGGGAATGCCAGCTGATGCCCAAGGTGCGGGAGCAGACGCTACAGTCCCTAGTATTCACACTGAACCACATCTACCTGGAGGACCGCACCCTGCACCGCTACGCTCCGTCCGAAGAGGAGACACCCTCCATCGCCGCCGAGCCGGACGCACCGTACGGGAAGAAGCAGGACTGAGCGGAGATATTACCTAACAGGAATAAAAAAGCAAAGCCACGCATAAAAAGATCTGAAAGTCATCACTTAATTCTCAGCATTTTATTTGGCGGACCGAAGTAAACGACTTACCTTTGCGGAAGAACCTAAATAAACTATAGATTATGAGTACACGAACTAAATTCATTCTGACCTTCGTAGGAGGAGTGTTGGCGGGAATCGCCCTGTCCATTGTTGCATTTTTTGTCTTCATACTGGTATACATTAAACCGGCGGACGGCTTGAATCAGTGCAAGGAGTCCACCACCGAAATGACGGCTACAAAACATCTGTTCGGTGAGCCGAGGCAGGAAATAAACGCCAGGGCCTTCAGAGTGGCCGACGTACTGAAAACCGGCGATGCCTTGGCCCGGGTATCGGATTCCGAGGACAGTCTGTCCCTTGGGACGGAGGTGCTTATCCCCGCCCAGAAAGGCACGGCTTACTATGACGACCAGATTATCGAGGTACCCGCAGGTAAAGTAGCGAAGCAAATCGGCACGTACGAGTACAGCTGCTCCACCGGAGATGCCACCATCACTGAACCAGGGAAAAAGACCGTCCCCATCGTCGACTTCTGTGACAAGTAACCAGTGTGACGGGCAGCATCCGTGTTGCTCCCACTAACTGATTTCCGCCCGACTTTAGACCGGCACAGGTTTAAGGTCGGGCGGAGATTTTTACCACTCTCTTCTCTACTTTCCTTAACCGCTTAGCAGGAATCCTACAGCGATGGGGCGCCTAGCCTCTTTTCCTATCCCTACTTCCATCAACTACCTAGCAAGAGTCCATCCGCAATAGGATTTACTTTTCCAGTGCGCAACTAGGGACATCTTGGACACTCCTCTATACCTTATTATATATAGTCTATTCACACACCAGCTACCCCATATTCTACTCATAATGGACAGTTCCGACATCGCGAGCGCACCATACTTTAACAACAGCGGGCGGTCAATGACCGCCCGCTTCATACCTGCATATATAGTTACACTTATTCCTTATCGAGTTCGCGGCGCAACAGTTGGATGTAGAGGGGGTCGGTGCCGCAGCAGCCGCCGATGTACTTCACACCGTAGTCGAGGGCGGGGAGGGAGGCCTTCACGAAGGAGGCGGCGTCCTCGGCGGAGACGGTCTGTCCATCCTGCACCTTGGGCTGACCGGCGTTGGGCTTGAAGATGAGCTCCTTGGTGGTCTTGCCGGCGAACTGAGCAATGACGGGGACAGCCTGCTCGGGGGTGATGTTGCAATTCAGTCCGATGGCCTGCACCTTGGGGTGCTTCTCCATGGCGGCGATGAACTCGTCCACGGAATTGCCCATGATGGTGTAGCCGTTCTCGGCGAAGCTCATGGTGCAGAAGATGGGCACATCGTACTTCTCGGCCACGCTGATGGCAATCTCCGCCATGGCCAGGTCGATGAAGGTCTGCACGTAGATGATGTCGGGCTTCACGTCCAGACTCATGCCGGCGCCTATCTGCTCCTCGTACATCATCTTGGCCTGGAACTCGCTGATGCCGCCGAAGGGCTCCAGCATCTCCATGAGCGGACCGACGGTGAACATCACCTTCACATCCGTGCCCTCCACGGCATCGGTGGCCAGCTTGACGCCGGCACGCACCACTCCCTGCACATCGTAGACGCCCTCGCGGCCGACAAACGAACGGTTGGCCGCAAAGGTGTTGGTGAGCACTATCTGCGATCCGGCGGCCATATATTCAGTCAACAGCTCGGTCACCAGTTCGGGCTGATTGATATTGTAAGTCCATACGGGGTGTCTGTCCTTGGATTTTTTCCAAAGACTGGTTCCCACGGCTCCATCGAGGAGCACGACATCTCTTTTCATAGGCGTTGTTGGTTTAGAGTATTGAGTGGCAAAAGTAATGTTTTTGGCTTTAGCTACCTAACAATCGGCAAATTTGTTGCAGATATTGCGCGTCCACATCGTCGAAAGTGGAGAGCCGGTCGCTGTCGATGTCGAGCACCGCGGTGACTTGTCCGCCTTGGAAAATAGGCACCACAATCTCCGACCGCGAGGCCGAGCTGCAGGCAATGTGACCGGGGAACGCGTCCACGTCGGGGACGATGACGGTGCGGGCCTCTTTCCAGGCGGTGCCACACACGCCCCGCCCGTAGCCGATGCGGGTGCAGGCCAAGGGGCCTTGGAAGGGAGCGAGCACCAGCTGGCCGTCCATCACCCGATAGAAGCCCACCCACCAGAAGCGGAAGGTCTCCATGATGGCGGCCGCCACGTTGGCCATGTTGGCGATGGGGTCCGTCTCATCCTCCAACAGGGATTTGATTTGCGGCACGAGGACGCGGTACATCTCCTCCTTCGTTCCGCTGACTTTTTCTAGAGTTTCTGCCATGTTATATATAATAATAGGTAAAGATTGAGCAAAGGTAGCAAATTTTCTTTGTAACTTTTGTATCTTTGCCCGCCAAACGAGTATCTAAAAAACAACAAGACTCATGAGACAGTATAAACTGGTAAATAACATAACGGGATGGTTCACATTCGTGGTGGCGGCAATCGTCTATTGCCTCACCATAGAACCCACCGCGAGTTTCTGGGATTGCCCCGAGTTCATCACCACCGGATATAAGTTGGAGGTCGGCCACCCGCCTGGCGCACCGTTCTTCATGCTGACGGCCAACCTCTTCTCGCAGTTCGTGAGCGACCCGAGCCAGGTGGCACGGATGGTGAACACCATGTCGGCACTGCTGAGCGCGGGGTGCATCCTGTTCCTCTTCTGGACCATCACACACCTGACGCGCTCCCTCATCTGCCCCGACGTGGAGAAGATGACGCTAGGACAGCTCATCACCATCATGGGCGCCGGAATAGTGGGCGCTTTGGCCTACACGTTCAGCGACACCTTCTGGTTCAGCGCCGTGGAGGGCGAGGTGTATGCCTACTCATCACTCTTCACCGCAGCCGTCTTCTGGCTGATACTGAAGTGGGAGGACGTGGCCGACGAGCCACACAGCGACCGCTGGCTGATACTCATCGCCTACCTGACGGGCCTCTCCATCGGTGTGCACCTGCTGAACCTACTTTGCATACCCGCCATCGTGCTGGTATACTATTATAAGAAGAACCCGAACGCTAACCTGAAGGGCAGTCTGCTGGCACTCGTGGGCTCGATGATACTGATAGCCGTGGTGCTCTACGGCATCGTGCCGGGCGCCGTGAAGGTGGGCGGATGGTTCGAACTGCTGTTCGTCAACGTGCTGGGCATGCCGTTCAACACGGGTGTCATCGTCTACATCGTGCTGCTGGCCGCTTGCCTCATCTGGGGTGTGTACGAAAGCTACACGGTGAAGAGCGTGAAGCGGATGAACATCGCCTTCGTGGCGACAGTGTCCATGCTGGGCATCCCGTTCTACGGCTATGGTGCGCTGAGCATCATTGGTGGCATCGTGGTGCTGGCACTGCTCGTGATGTGGCTCTTCGGTGTCTTCAGCAAGAAGGTGATGGTGAGCGCACGCGCGCTGAACACCGCCCTGCTGTGCCTGATGATGATCATGGTAGGCTACTCGAGCTACGCGCTGATAGTGATCCGCTCCACAGCCAACACACCGATGGACCAGAACTCCCCGGAGGACATCTTCACGCTGGGCGATTACCTGGGACGTGAGCAGTACGGCACCCGCCCGCTGTTCTACGGTCAGGCCTACTCGTCGAAAGTGAAGCTGAAACAAGAGGGTGGCTACTGCGTGCCGGTGTCCGTTGAGGGCGCTCCGGTGTACCAACGCAAGGAGAAGGTGACCCCCGACGAGAAGGACAGCTACGAGGTGGTGCGCCACAAGACGGACTACGTCTATGCACAGAACATGCTCTTCCCCCGCATGTACAGCGAGCAACACGCCAACTGGGCCGGCCACAACCTCTACGAAGAGTGGCTGGGTGGCGTGAAGGGTTACCAGGTGCCCTACGACGAGTGCGGACAGACCGTGATGGTGAAGATGCCTACGCAGTGGGACAACATACGATTCTTCCTCAGCTACCAGGTAAACTACATGTACTGGCGCTACTTCATGTGGAACTTCGCCGGACGGCAGAACGACATACAGGGTAGCGGCGAGAACGACAAAGGCAACTGGATAACGGGCATCTCGTTCATCGACAACCTAATGTTGGGCGACCAGAGCCTGCTGCCCGACGACCTGAAGAACAACAAGGGACACAACGTGTTCTACTGTCTGCCGCTGCTGCTGGGCCTCATCGGCCTCTTCTGGCAAGCCTACAAGGGCGAGAAGGGCATCAAGCAGTTCTGGGTGGTCTTCTTCCTCTTCTTCATGACGGGACTGGCCATCGTGCTCTACCTGAACCAAACGCCGAACCAGCCGCGTGAGCGCGACTACGCCTACGCCGGTTCGTTCTACGCCTTCGCCATTTGGATTGGTCTGGGCGTGGTAGGTGTGGCACGATTGATCAACAAATACCTCGGCAAGGGGACTAAGCCCGCAGAGACATACGACGATAACGGACAGATCAGCAGGTTCGCCGACAAGACCGGCAAGCGAACCGACATCTGCGTGACGGCTGCCGTGATAGCCTCCGTCCTCTGCCTCTGCATCCCCATACAGATGGCCAGCCAGACGTGGGACGACCACGACCGCAGCGGACGATACACCTGCCGCGACTTCGGGCAGAACTATCTGATGAGCCTGCAGCAAGAGGGCAAACCGATTATCTACACCAATGGTGACAACGATACCTTCCCCTTGTGGTACAACCAGGAGACGGAGAACTTCCGCACCGATGTGCGCGTATGTAACCTCAGCTACCTGCAGACCGACTGGTACATCGACCAGATGCGCCGTCCGGCCTACGAGTCGCCCTCGGTGCCCATCCAATGGAACCGCATCGAGTACGTGTCGGGCACCAACGAGTATGTCCCCATACGTCCCGAAGCCAAGTCGCAGGTGCTGGAGATCTACAAGAGCAACCCCGAGGCCGCTAAGGAGAGCTTCGGCGACGACCCCTTCGAGCTGAAGAACATCCTGAAGTACTGGGTGCGCACGAAGAACGCCGACCTCCACTTCATCCCCACCGACACGGTCTACATCACCATCGACAAGGATGCAGTGCGCCGTTCGGGCATGATCATACCGAAGGAGCTGAACGACAGCATCCCCGATAAGATGATCATCCCGCTGAAGAAGCGCGCCCTCTACAAGAGCGACCTGATGATGCTGGAGATGCTGGCCAACGCCAACTGGGAACGGCCTATCTACATAGCCACCACCGTGGGCGAGGAGAACCATATGGGGCTGAGTCCCTTCTTCGTGCAAGAGGGTCTGGCCTACCGCATCACCCCGTTCAACATGCAGCAGCTGGGCTATCCGCAGAATATGCGCGAGGGATACTACATCGACACGGAGAAGATGTATGACAACCTGATGAACAAGTTCAAGTTCGGCGGCATAGAGAACCCGAAGGTATATCTGGACGAGACCATCACACGCATGTGTTACACACACCGCCGCATGTTCAGCCAACTGGTGACGCAACTGCTGAAGGAGGGTAAGAACGACAAGGCGCTGAAGGCCCTCGACTACTGCGAGAAGGTGATACCGAACGCCACCCTGCCGCACGACTACCAGAGCGGATCGATGACACTGGCAAACGCCTACTTCCAGCTGGGAAAGAAGGAGCAGGCCGAGGCCATCGTGGAGGTGCTGGGTAAGAAGTCCGCCGAGCACGCCGCCTGGGTGATGAGCCTCGACGAGACCCACTTCCAGCAGAACTTCGACGAGTGCCAGTACCACATCTCGCTGCTCAACGAGGTGGCGCGTGTGTTGGTGGAGAACGACCCCGACGCGGAGGTGACGAAGACCTACGCCGAAAAGTTCAACAAGCTGTACGACATGCTGAAGCTTCGCTTAGGCAGTAAATAAATATAGAGTAAGAGGCTTATGTTTATAGAGCAACCCCCGATGCTGGTGCGCTGGATTTATCCCCGCGCCTACTGGAGAATGAACCCCAAGGAGCATGCTGTGTATCTGACCTTCGACGACGGTCCGATACCCGAGGTCACCCCTTGGGTGCTCAGCGTGCTCGACAAGTACCAGATAAAGGCCACCTTCTTCATGGTGGGCGACAACGTGCGCAAGCACCCCGCGGAGTTCGAGATGGTGAAGGCCGCCGGCCACCGGCTGGGCAATCACACCTTCAACCACATCCGCGGATTCGAATACCTGACGCGCAACTACATGGCCAACGCCGAGAAGGCCAACGAGAAGCTACAGACCAACCTCTTCCGCCCACCCCACGGACACATGCGGTGGCTACAGTATGAGGTGCTGAAGTGGAAATACCAAATCGTGATGTGGGACCTGGTGACGCGCGACTACAGCAAACACCTCAACGGCGAGCAGGTGTTCGAGAAGGTGAAGAAGTACGCCCGCAACGGCTCCATCATCACCTTCCACGACTCTCTGAAGTCCGAGCAGAACCTCCGGTACGCCCTACCCCGCTCCATCGAATGGTTGCAGGAGCAAGGCTACACGTTCAAGGTGTTCGACTGACCCACTCCCTATGGACCCTATCACACAGATATACAGTGAATACATCAAAGCCGAGGCACAACGTCTCGGCTTTGATGCTTGTGGGTGCGCCGCTGCTCAGCCCGTCGACTCCGATGCCGAACAGAGTTTCCGCCACTGGATAGCGGAGGGCAAACAGGCGGGCATGGCCTATATGAGCAACTATCAGGATGTGCGGCTCAACCCACGTCTGTTGGTGGAGGGGGCACAGAGCGTGGTCAGCGTGGCGCTCAATTACTACCCCAAGCAATTGATAGCGCCCGACCACTACCAGTTCGCCTGGTATGCCTATGGCAAGGACTATCACAACGTGATGAAGGGCAAGCTGCTGCAACTGCTGCAAGCCATTCAGACGCAATTCCCCGAGGCCACGGGCCGTGCTTTCTGCGACACCGCCCCGTTGATGGAGCGCTATTGGGCCCAGCAATGTGGTTTAGGTTGGATAGGGAAGAATTGTCAGCTCATCATTCCGGGGTCAGGCTCCACCTTCTGCCTAGGGGAACTAGTACTCAACCTTCCGCTCGCCTACGACACGCCTCAGCCCGACCACTGCGGCACCTGCGACCGCTGTCTGCAAGCCTGTCCCATGCATGCCTTGGAGGCACCCCGTCAACTCAACGCCAACCGTTGCCTCTCCTATCTGACCATAGAGAACCGGGGCGACATCCCCTCCGAAGCCGCCACCGCCATGGGCGACTGTATCTACGGCTGCGACCGTTGCCAGCAAGTCTGTCCATGGAACCGCTTCGTTCAACCGGCCACAGAGCCCGCCCTACAACCCCAAGAGGCGTTTCTGCAGATGACCCGCGAGGATTGGGACCACCTCACCGAGGAGCAGTACCGCACCCTGTTCAAAGGCTCCGCCGTGAAGCGAGCCAAGTACGCCGGCCTGATGCGCAATATCCTGGCGGTGAAGGAGAAGTAGCATCCGCCGACCCTTTTAGTGTCCATCCGAAAGACAGTGCTAATCAGCCCAAGCGCTCTCGAAAGCATCAGAACATCAATATCGCCTCATCGCTCTCCTTGAAGGCGTTGCAGCGGGTCATTTTTTTCGATTAAGCACTCAGCCTATGGTAAGGAAATACATATTTTTCCATTAAGAAGCCGTTTCGTGCAATATTTTTCCATTAAGAGGCATCGCTGGTACATATTTGTCGATTAAGGGAGGCAATGGCAAGTGGTAAACGCAATGCGCCCGGTCTGTTCTTCTGTACCGAACAAACCGGGCGCACGATGTATGTAGGCTTGTGAGCTTACTTGATGGTAACGGTCAAAGGGTTGCGAACCTTCTGAGCATATTCGTTCAGATAGCTGTCCCATTTCTCCATAGAGTCCATGCCGGCTTTGCTCCAACCTGAACCCCAGTAGTAGACGTACTCGGTCTCGGGCTTGTAGTCGCTGATGGCCAACACATGACCGGTGGCACCGCCACGCAACTCCTCACTCTCCTTCTCGGGGAAGCAGACGGCCTTGGCCTCTTTCACCAGGGCGGGGAACACAGCACCCACGTAGATCTTGCCGTTATTGTTATTCACATTGTCGGTCAGGTCCTCGTAAGCGATGTAGCCATTCTTAGCGTCAGCCTTGTAAGCCTCGGGGTTCTCGGGGTGAATCACCAGTCCGGTAACCACAGGAGTGGTAGCGCTCAAGTTCTGGTAGGTAACCACCACCTTGTTGAGCTGCGAGCCTTTGTCGAGCGAGAGGATGCGGGTCTCCACCACATTGGAGTCGGCATTGACAACCAACGGGTTGTAGACCAACTTCACAGTGAAACGGAGCGGACCGTTGTCCAGTATCTCATACTCCTTGTAGCAGTACGGATAGATGATGGACGAGTCGGCAGCCAACAGGGCAGCCGTGCCGCCACCGAGCGTAGGACCAACCTTGTAGCAGTCCAGTCCGTTGCCATGGTCCACATGGTAGCTGACAGACTGAGCCAGGGCGTCGGCCTCTTCGGTCTTACCGGCCTCTTTCAGCTCAGCAATCTTAGCCTTAGTCTCGGGGTTGAGCTCGTCGGCATAGCGTTTCTCCACCACCATCTCGGGAACGTTCTTCACCCACACGTCGTAGCCGAAGGCACGCTCACCGCTGGCCTGCAGGGCAGGTCCGTAGGTACGGAACGCCACCTTGTCGTTCTCCCAGGCGATGTCGTCCACACGCTCGGGATAGTAGCGACCGCAAGCGCTGGTCTCCACCACTTCCGGTGTACCGGCCTCGATGGTGTAGTTGACAGTAGCATTAGCACCTACCGTAGCGGGGAAGATGAGTTTGCCGTCGCTGGTCACCTGCGAAGGAAGCTGCTTGCCGTTGGCATCGAGCACCACCACTTCGGCGGTGTCGGCCAGCTGCAGTTTCTGTGCGATGCTCTCCATCGACACTTCCACCATCTCCTCAGCGCGGTTGAGGTCCGTGCTGTTGGACACCGTCACCGTGACGGTCTGCTTCTGTGAGCAGGCGCACATCATCAGCAACGAGGCAATCCAGATGAAATTCTTCTTCATGACAGACGGGGCTTATTTAGGTTGTTTACCGATGTAAGCCAGGATACCGCCATCCACATAGAGGATGTGTCCGTTCACGGCGTTCGAAGCCTCGGAAGCCAAGAACACGGCAGGACCTGTCAGTTCCTCAGGCTGCAACCAACGTCCGGCAGGAGTCTTGGCGCAGATGAACGAATCGAACGGGTGACGAGAGCCATCGGGCTGTTTCTCACGCAGCGGAGCTGTTTGCGGGGTAGCGATGTAACCCGGGCCAATGCCGTTGCACTGGATGTTGTATTCGCCATACTCTGAGCAGATGTTGCGGGTAAGCATCTTCAAGCCACCCTTGGCAGCTGCGTAAGCCGACACGGTCTCGCGGCCAAGCTCAGACATCATAGAGCAGATGTTGATGATCTTGCCATGGCCTCTCTTCATCATCGAAGGCAGAACGGCCTTTGAAACGATGAACGGAGCGTTCAGGTCGATATCAATCACCTTGCGGAAGTCAGCTGCCTCCATCTCGTGCATCGGCACGCGGCGGATGATGCCGGCGTTGTTCACGAGGATGTCGATAGCGCCTACCTCTTTCTCGATGGTAGCTACCAAAGCCTGTACGGCGGGTTCGTCGGTCACGTCGCAAACATATCCGTGAGCCTCGATACCTTTTTCTTTATAAGATTTCAGGCCTCTGTCTACCAGTTCCTGGTTGATGTCGTTGAAGCAGATTTTAGCACCTTGCTCTGCGAATGCAGAAGCGATGGCAAAACCAATACCATAGGAAGCTCCTGTTACGAGGGCTACCTTGCCTTCCAGAGAGAAATTCAAATACGGATTCATAATTTCGTTTGTTATATTAATTAATTAGTAAATTATCTTTTTCTAGTCACATTCTATCAGCCGTCAGGATTACTTCAGGTCGGTAATCTTAGAGAAGTCCTGGTCGCCGTAGTCGAGGTTCTCACCGCCCATACCCCAGATGAAGGTGTAGTTGTGAGTAGCGGCTGCGCTGTGGATAGACCACTCGGGAGAGAGCACTGCCTGCTCGCCCTTCATCCAGATGTGGCGTGTCTCGGTAACCTCGCCCATCAGGTGGCAGATAGCCTGGTCCTCAGGAATCTCGAAGTAGAAGTAAGCCTCCATACGACGGCTGTGCACGTGAGCCGGCATGGTGTTCCACACAGAGCCCGGAGCCAACTCGGTCATACCCATCTGCAGCTGGCAGGTAGGAAGCACCTGGTTCACAATCATCTTGTTGATGTCGCGCTCGTTGCTGCCCTCGAGCGATCCCATGTGAGCTACCACAGCGTCGGCCTTGGTAATCTTCTTGTCGGGATAGTTGCGGTGTGCCACGCACGAGTTGAAGTAGAACTTGGCGGGGTTCTTCTCGTCCTTGCTCTCGAAGTAGATATCGCGGTCGCCAGAGCCGAGGTAGAGGGCCTCTTTATAGTCGAGTTCGAAAGTCACGTCGCCAGCTTTTACCACGCCCGGACCACCTACGTTGTAGATGCCGACCTCACGACGGGTAGTAAAGTAAGGAGCTTTCAGCGGATCGATAGCCTCCAGCTTCAGGCTCTCCTTCACGGGCAGTGCGCCACCGACCACGATACGGTCGTACATGGAGTAGACCATGTTCACTTCATCAGCACCAAACACCTTCTCGATGAGGAAATCGCGGCGAAGCCGTGTGGTATCGTAGCTTTTTGCATCTTCGGGATGCGCAGCGTAACGAATCTCATAATTTGTCTTCATAATTCAACGATATATATTAAAGTTAATAGTTGGCTTTTTACGACAAGCAAAGATAGGACTTTTGGAAATGAACTACAATCTTTTTGGTATATTTAATGTTTTTGATACCTTTGTAGGCCAAAAGAGATTTATCACAACTAGCTTGATTGACTACGATGAAAAATATATGCCTACTACTAGTCGCATGGGTGATGTGGGCCATGCCCGACGCCTACGCCGAACGGATGGAACTGCGCTCTAAGTCGCTGAGTACGACCGACGGACTGCCCAGCAACACGGTGCGACGGATATTTCAGGACAGCAAGGGGTTCCTCTGGTTCGGAACCACCAACGGACTGAGCCGCTACGACGGCAGCACGTTCCTCAACTTCCAGTCGGACATCGGCAGCACCGACCTGTCGCTGGCCCACAACAACATCAACAACTTGCAGGAAGGTCCCTACGAGTTTCTGTGGATAGGTACGACAAACCGTAAGTTCAGTTGCTACGACCTACAACGGGGTTGCTTCGTGAACCTGAACATGAAGGAAGACGAACGCCCAAACACCTTCTTCCAAGCCCCCGACAGCACCATCTGGCTGTGGTCCACCGCGACGGAGACCGTGGTCAGACGAGTTGTCTGCAATGCGAACCGTCAGGTATCGTCCACCATCTTCTCCCATCGGCAAGGGAAGCTGCCCAATCCGTGGGTACGCTTCGTGGTGCAGGATGCGAAAGGGAAAACCTGGATAGGAACCAAAAGTGGCGTGTCGGTCTACGAGAATGGAAAAATACGCGTTATAGACAGACACGTCAACACCTATGGAGCCTGCGTGCACCAAGGAGTCGTTTACATCATGAGCCGCGACGGCAACGTCTACATCTGGAAAGGGAACAAGATGGAACGGCTGGCCAGCCTGCCCATCTCCGCTGAGGGACTGAAGTATACCGGCCATCTCGCATTGCCCGACCGGTGGTACATATTCACCGGCAAGGGGACGTTCGAGTTCCACTTCGACAGCCACAAGATGGTGCGAAGCGAGAGACTCGCCATCAACAATGGAGAGGTGAAGACCGACGACCGGGGCGACTACTGGGTCTATAACAAGACCGGACACGTGTGGTACATCGAAGCCCAGACGGGTAAGATGCGCGAGTTCGACCTCTTCCCCAAGGAGAAGGTATCCCTGGTGGACTATGAGCGCTACCGCATCGTGCACGACGACAACGACGTGCTGTGGATCTCCACCTACGGCAACGGGCTCTTCGCCTACGACCTCGTCACGGAAGAGCTTCACCACTTCACCGCCGGCAAGGAGAAACGCAACCCGCTGAACTCGGATTTCCTCTCCTACCTGGAAGTCGACAATGCCGGCGGCATTTGGGTGAGCGCCGAGCGTGTGGGGCTGCAACGGCTCACTGTCACCAACCAAGGTGTGGAGCACATCATACCGCAGGAGCAGACCATCAGCAACCGCGCCAACACCGTACGTCTGCTGATGCCGACACCCGACAGCACCATGCTGATAGGCACGGGCGACGGCAAGCTCTATGAATACAGCACCGGCAAACAGCTCCGGGAGGTAGACCAGTTGCCCATAAAAGGATACGCCGCCCTGACGGACAATGACGGGAACCTGTGTATCGGCACCCGGGGAGCCGGACTGAAGATAGGCAACACTTGGTATAAATACAACGATGCGGACAGCACATCCCTGTCGGGCAACAACGTCTTCTCACTTCTACGCGACAACAAGGGGCGCCTTTGGGTGGGTACACTCTACACAGGGCTCAACCTGGCCATCCGAGCAACAGACGGGAAATACACCTTCCGGCACTTCATATCGGACAACGTAGGACTGAAGGACATACGGGCGTTGCAACAGGACGGCAACGGCATCATCTGGGAAGGCACCAGCGACGGAGTCTACCTGATCCACCCCGACTCGCTGATTGCCGGCAAGGAGGGTCGACATTACAGTCTGACGAACCACAAGTTCTGCGGCAACGAGATAAGGATACTATTACCCGAAGGCGACAACCAGATGTGGGTAGGAACCTGCGGAGGCGGATTCGCACTCTGCACCTACTCGCCCAAGGAGGATAAGTTCACCTACAAGCAGTTCACCCAAGCGGACGGATTGGTGCACAACATGGTGCAGTCCATCCTGAGGGACGAACGGGGACGGTTGTGGATAGCCACCGAGTATGGTATGTCGCGCTTCGACCCGGAGAACTGCTCGTTCGACAACTACTACTTCTCCGCCTACCTGCAGAGCAACGCCTACAGCGAGAGCACAGCCGCGGTAGGCCCTAAAGGCCATCTCTACTTCGGCACGGACTATGGCGTGACCATCATCAACCCACGCAAGATAACGGACAACACGCCCACCACCCATGCCACCATCACGGGACTCTACATCAACGGCACACCCGTGAGCCCCATGACAAAGGACTCACCTCTGAGCCGCGACATCGCCTACTCCGACCAGGTGACACTGGAGCATTACCAGAACTCACTCATACTCAGTTTCTCGGAACTCAACTACAACGACAACGGACAGTCGCACTACCGCTACTGGCTGGAGAACTACGACAAAACTTGGAACGAAGGCTCCGACCAGGACTTCGCTTCCTATAAATACCTGAAGCCCGGCCACTACCGGTTCCACGTGATGCCCTACGACTATGCCAACCGCTGGAAGGGCGAGGAGACGGTGCTGGACATCACCATACGCCCGCCCTTCTGGGAGAGCAACGTGGCCATCGCGCTCTACCTGTTGCTCCTCATCGTGGCACTGTGGTTCACCTTCCGCATCGTGGGCAAATTCAACACGCTGCGCACACAGATGAAGGTAGAGAAACAGCTGACAGAGTACAAACTGGTGTTCTTCACCAACATCTCGCATGAGTTCCGTACCCCGCTGACACTCATACGCGCCTCGCTCGAGAAGATGTCCAGCGTGAGTGGAATGCCACCCGAAGCACATCGGTTGCTACAGACCCTCACCCGCAGTACGGACCGCATGCTGCGCCTCGTCAACCAACTGCTGATATTCCGCAAGCTGCAGAACAACAAACTCAAGCTCGCACTGGAAGAGACCGACGTGATGAAGTTCCTCGGGGACATCTGCCAAAACTTCAACGACCTGGCAGAACAGAAGCAGATGAACTTCGAGTTTCGCCCCTCCACCCCATCCTACCGGATGTTCATCGACCGCGAGAGTCTGGACAAGGTGGTGTACAACCTCCTCTCCAACGCCTTCAAGTATACCCCGTCGGGAGGCCACATACAACTGGTTGCCACGGTGGACGAAGCCAGTAAGCAACTGAAGATAGAAGCCATCGACAATGGTGTGGGCATCCCGCAGGAGAAGCGCGACCAGTTGTTCAAACGCTTCATGCAGGTGAACTTCTCACGCGAGAGCATCGGTGTGGGGCTGCATCTGACCTACGAGCTTGTGCTTCTGCATAAGGGCACCATCGTCTACAGCGAGAACCCCACGGGCGGGTCCATCTTCACCGTCACCCTGCCGACAGACCCGGCGGTGCACGACGAGGCGGACTTTGTGGAGGTGAAAGAAGTCGACACGAGTGAGGACAAGGCATCCGTCACGGAAGACAGTTTCACCATCGAGCAGCAAGAGGCACTCAAGAAAGAGATTGGCCCGCTGAACCGCCACAAGATACTCATCATCGAGGACGACGCCGACGTGCGTCGGTTCCTGCAGGAGGAGATTGGTACCTACTTCCAAGTGGAGATCGCCGAGGATGGCCTCAGCGGACTGCAGAAGGCACAGGAGTGCGACCCCAACCTGGTGGTGTGCGACGTGATGATGCCGGGCATGAACGGGTTCGAGGTGACGAAGAAGCTGAAGCACGACTTCGCCACGAGCCACATCCCCATCATCCTGCTCACGGCCCTCAGCTCCATCGAGAAACAAACTGAGGGCATCGACTCCGGTGCGGACGCCTACATAGCCAAGCCCTTCAGCACGAAGTTCCTCATCACACGCATCTTCCGCTTGATAGAGCAGCGGGAGAAACTGCGCGAGAAGTACACCAGCGAGCCGGGCATGGTACACACGGCCATGTACACGACCGACCGCGACCGCGAGTTCACCGAGAAGATGGAGAAGGTGATAGAGACGAACATGACGAACGCCGACTTTACCATCGACGACTTCGCGCAACAGATGCAGCTGAGCCGCACCATGTTCTATAAGAAGATAAAGGGACTGACAGGCTATTCACCCGTGGAGTATCTGCGCATCGTGCGCATGAAGAAGGGTGCCGAGCTGTTGCTCTCGCAGGAGAACCTGACCGTGGCCGAGGTGTCGTACAAGGTAGGTATCAACGACCCCTTCTACTTCAGCAAGTGCTTCAAGGCACAGTTCGGCGTGTCGCCGTCGGTGTTCCAGAAGGGCGGCAAGCAACAGGAGGACAGCGCCAGCGGCGAGACGAAATGATTCTCCCCTAGACGGGGAGATAAAACAATGTCCTCCCAAGGGCGGAAGGACATCTGATAAACTAAAACGGATGACAGTGAAACGCGCGTTCCCGCAGTGAAGGGAGGGCGCTCACTTCATCCGTTTTATCCTTATTATGAAATAAACGCACACTAACGAAAGCAGCCCTATCAGGGCCAGGCAAAACTCGGCGAAACCCAGGTGGATGACACCGATGAGCATCAAGAAGACGAAGGCCAAAACCAACGCTATGCAGACAACTGTCACTATCGCGTTCATAATCTCTATAGTCTAAGTCAGTATTGTGTCTTTCATTTCAGCAAATCCGAGCCCAGGTAATAACCCGTTTCGGTGGGCATGTTGTACCCGATGTTCTGATTGAGGGCACTCATCTCGTAGACGCGGTCGCTCATCAGATAGGGGAACTTATACTCCGTGGGATACCAAGTGGTGAAGATGCGAAGTTCAGAGAAATCACTGGTAACCTGAATCAGCTCCTCACGCCAGTCGCCCCAAATGTCTCCGTAGAAGTTAGGGTTCGACTTTGTGGAGTTGATGGTGGTCACGTCGTAGCGATAGACCGTGAACACGCGCCCCTTGCTGTTCCTGGGGGCATTGATGGTGCTGCGGTCGTAGAGCTGACGGTTGAGGGTACCATCAAACCAAATGGCCATGTTGGTACTCATCCCGCTGTAGCCCAGATCGTTGCCCTTAGGGGAGTGAGCGTTGCCTTGGTACCACCACATTTCGCAGCCAGGACTGTCGGGGTCGATGTCCGCCACAGCGCAGCGACCCATGTCGCCGGACTTCTTGTAGTCCCATATCGTCTCTCCAGTCTTGGCGTCACGCAGGGCTGCGGCCACATCGCCGCTCTCGAAACACGACCATATCTGCAGTCCGTCACGCGAAGGATCGAACTTGCCCATGTGCATGGCATCGCCATGTCCTTGACCGGAATTCCACAGACCCTTTCCGTTGTGGTCGATGCAGATGCCGCCATAGACAACCTCATCGCAACCGTCGCCGTCCACATCGCCCGTGCAGAGGCTATGGTTGCCTTGTCCCGCCCACGACGAATAGCCTGGCGTAGCCGTGTTGAACCGCCAACGTTTCGTAAGCTTGCCATTGCGGTAATCCCATCCTTCGATGACAGACTTTCCGTACACACCCCTACAAGCGACTATAGAGGGATAAGAACTGTTGAAATGGGCCACTCCCACGCGGATGCTGCTTGCCCGCTTCCAGTAGTTGTCGCCCCAGTCGGTGCTCTGCCCCGGCTCGATGTAGTTGCCACGGGCCAACTCCTTTCCGGTGAGTCCGTCTATGACGCTGAGGAACGTGGGACAAGCGGGCACATAGTTGGCACCAGCCACCCGATAGTCGGTCTTCCCGTCGTTGTCGGTATCCCCTATCTCCGTGCCGTCGGCAAAGACAGCACCTTCACCGGTGCGCACCGCCACTTCCGCACGTCCGTCCCCATCGAAATCGGCCACAGCCATGGAAGTAGAGTTACCGCCAATGATGTTGGGGCCCAGTTTCACGCGCCACAGGAAAGTGCCATTGGTGCGGTAAGCTTCCAACAGCGTGGTGTGATAAGGGCCTAATTCGGCAGTCGCGGAGGTCTCGGTTTCATCATCGTTTTCCAGATTATCCTCTCCTTCCGTCGTCGTGCCAAGTTTGGTTGCGAGGCGTTTCAGGATGATCTCATATTTCCCGTCACCGTCCACATCACCGATGCTGGCATCGTTGGCCCTGAAGTCGTAGCCCTCGACAACGTCCAGCGCACTCTTCAAGGGGATGGAGACGTAGGGCAAGCCAGCCGAGGCTTGTGCCGCCGTGAGAGTGTACGTGTCCAACGGAGTGTTGGACCCTGCCGCGCACAACCGATAGGTGTTGTCCACCGAGCGGTCTGCCTTGGTGTCCTGAAAGTTTGTGGACGAGGTGATGGGCTCGCTGTTCAACTTCACGTAATCACCACCGGCGCTCTTCCGGTAGAGGTCGAAACCTGTGGTCTTGTCATCGGTGGGGAACATACGCCAACTGACCAATACCTTGTTATTATAGTCGGGGAAGTACGAAGCGTTTTTATTGCCGTTGATGGAGGCCACCAGTCCGCGCCCTACATTGACGTTGACAGTCGGTTCAGGCTCTTTTGGAGTATCCGGTTCGGGTTCTTTGGTTTCTTCGGAGGGCACAGGTTCTTCGTCCTCAACTACGGGCGTGTCGCCCGAGCAAGCAGTCATACAGAAAAGCATTGCCCCGAGGAACAAGCAACTGCCCCACTGGCGCAACTTCAAGTGATTTACAAGCATTCTGGTACGTGCATTCATAGCTAGTAGCAATTTAGTTGCGACAAAAGTACAGACCTGACGAAAAACGAGGAATGGAGAAACAGACCAATAGACCGAAAAATTGCTTATTTGAGCGGAGGAGAGTATCAAAAACCACACTGCTCGTTGTCTAAGCGGAGGGGAAGTGTCGGGAAGCATATAGATTGCCCGTTGATTAAGCGTGAAAGGGCGTCAGCGACTGGATTAATCGTTGCAAGAACCTTGATTAGTAGGTTGCATGGCAATTGCCAAACAGGTGTACGGCAATTGCCATCCATGTGTACGGCAGTTGCCATACACGTGGATGACAGTTGTCAAACACCGTACGAACCAATGCTCTGCAATAAGAGCACCTCTCCCTTTACATCAACACAAGCAAGGGTTTACATCACATCTGCCAATGTAGGAGGGAAGGGAAAAGTATGTCACGCAGCGTATTATCCTCTATCGCTCTACGGAGAGGGCGAAGGGGAAAGCGGGGAGTTTCTCGCTATTCACCAGGTTGGGCATAGCCGTCTCGTGCCAACCGAAGCGGACGCTGACGGGACGCTTCACGTCGGGATGCCACACCCGCACTTGGTTGTCGCCGTAGACATCCGCCAGGGCAGCGCGGAAGACGCCGTCCTCACCGGCAATCTCGAACCAGTTGAGACGCTTCTTGTTGTCGCTCTGCAGGCCTTTGGCAGCGTGGTCGAAGGAGACTACCAATGAGTCGCCTACCTGCTCGGCCTTCGTGGCCCGCGGGCCGGAATATTCCAGTTCACTCTGTCCGTAGTTCTTTGCCAACGCTAGACGGGAGAGACGTTCACCCACACGCCATTTGTAGGAGGGGTGGATGTCGCTCACATTGTCCACCATATCCCACACGGTGACGTAATCGATGTTGGGGATGGTCCGCTGCATACCTATCTGCTGTTGCCAAAAGAGGGGCAGCTCCTCAGCGGTGGAGGGCACACCTTTGTGCTTAGGGTTGCGGGCCGAATAGAGGTAAGGAGCCAGCAGTACGTAGTAGAACGGAGCATCCTGTGCCTTGAACAGCGTGCGCCAGTTGGAAGTCAGCAGGCTGAACTTCTCGGCATAGCGCCGCTCGGTGCCTTCATCCGTGATATTGCTCTCGCCTTGGTACCACAAGAAGCCTTTGACGGCGTAGGATGCCAAGGGAACAATCATCTTCTGATAGAGGTCGCCCACGGCTTTGTTGTCAATCACGCCGTTGTCCTTCGCCATCTCGGCAGCGAACAGGGGCGATTCGGCATAAGCCTCAGGCGAGGTCCACGCCTCGATGCGTGTGCCACCCACAGCGGAGGTGATGACACCCACCGGCACCCCGAGTTTCTCCTGCAATTGTTTGCCGAAGTAGTAGCCCACGGCTGACGACTCCGCCAGATTATCACCACCGGCTTCGTGCCATGCGGCCGGTTTACCGTCGCGACGTACTACGAAGACGCGGATGTTCGGATTGGTCGGTTTCAGCAGTTCCTCCGCGGCCAGATCGTTGCCTTTATAGGGAGCGTTGTATTTGCCACGGCGCATCTTGTAGGCCATGTTCGACTGACCGGAGCAAATCCACACCTCGCCTATCACGATGTTGTCGCACACGATGATGGAGTCTTTGCCCTTCACCGTCAGCTGCTGCGGGTCAAATGACGCCTGCATGGCCGGCAGTTGCACACTCCACTGTCCGGCTTTGTCGGCACGCACACGGTAACGTTTACCGGCAAAGGTGACGGTCACCCGTTCGCCCGGAGCCGCCATGCCCCACACGGGCAAATCACGTCCCTGCTGGAACACCATATTGGAGGATAACACATCGGGCAAAGCCAACCGCTGAGCCCACGCTACAGGACAGCTTCCTATCAAAAGCAGAAGCAATGCTGTCCACGTAAGAAGTAATCTTTTGTTTCTCATGTTTATTTATGGTTTAGAATGATTAGTCGTCATCAATATCTCGTCGAGCAACACGGCCTCGGTAGTGGCAGTGATGGTCATCCGCCGCTTCTTGGGCGAGGGGGCCAAGACCACAGTACGCAAAGCTTGGTTTCGTTCGATGTTCTGTTTCCACTCCTCGCTGCGTCCTTCGGTCTGATAACCTAGGAGCACAGAGCGCTCGCCCTCTACCTCTACGTGCACCTCCAACCGATCGGCATCCACCGGATGGCTGGGGACGAAGGCAAAGGTCAGCTGCAGGGAATCGGCTGTGGCCGGCAGGGTGACCTGGAATGCATCGTCCTTGGCGATGGACAGAGTTTGTCCACTATAGCCAAGCCCCGGCACCACGTACGAGGGAGTGCTGAACTTTCCGTCCTTGGCGGTCAAGGCACGTTTCCATACGGATGGTGCGGGTACGGCCGGAGAAGTACGGGTGGTATCCACCGCCTTGAACATGGAATGTCCTTTCCAGAATCCCATCATATTGTTCCACTTCCCGTTGAGCATCGCGTGGTATTCGTCCGTCAAGCGGAAGATGTCCTGATGGCCTTGCTTGGCATCTTGCCACGAGGCTTGACCATGGCGGGCCAGTTGTGCTGTAAGCATCTTGCGGGCCATAGCCGCGTAGCTCAGACAGGGATATTCCACCAGTTCGAAGTACGCCGAAGCGTTGTTTTGCACGGCATCGCTCTCTTTTATCTGCAGCACCTCACGCTCCATCCACCGACAGCGGTCGAGGAAAGTCTGTACCTCCTCATCCGTCCAAGGCAGATCGCTCACCTGTTTGTACGACGGGTCTGCCTCCTCGATGCGTGTATGGCCCAGCATCTCCGCGCGCCGGCGGTAGGACAGATCGTAGTAGGTCTGCATCACGGGCAACAGTCGCTTACCCAACTTCTCGCCAAACTCGCGGCAGAGCCACTGCTCCATGAAATGGCTACAGTCGGCATCCGTCAGCACCTCCTTGCTCCAAGCCATCTCCAGTCCGTACTCGGTGAGGAACTCGTTGGGCTTGATGTCGCCCACATTGAAGATCCATATCTTGCGGATGCCATGGCTATAGGCGCGTTCCAGTTCCACCTGCGCCAAAGCGGGTGAGGTGGAAGGCAGCCACGTGTGGCTCTGTGGACGGCCCCAGTAGGAGAAATGGTAGTAGACACCATTGCCTCCAGCGCGTGCACGTTCTTCCTCGGTCGGCAGGTGGCGGATGTATCCATAGTTGTCGTCACACCACATCAGCGTCACATCCTCGGGCAACTGCAGTCCGGCTTTGTAGACGGGCAGCACCTCCTTGTAAGGGATGAACACCTGGGGCACACGGCTCACATCAGCGTTGACGTGACGAGCCAACATCGCCCGCTGGGCATCGATGACCTGCTGCAGCGCGTCACGCTGTTCGTTGAGATCCGTTTCACTGACACCCAGCATGCCGGTGTCGTGTATGCCTCGCATTCCCAAGGTGTAGAAGCCACCGGAATGGGCGGTCTCCACGACCCGCTCTTCCCAAAAGCGGAGCACATTGTCGCGGTTGGTCACGAAGTTGTATTCACCCGTACCGCACATGCGCCACTCGCCATTGGTGTTGCGCAACATCGGCTCACAGTGTGAGGTGCCGATGATGATGCCATAGCGGTCCGCCATCTCGCGGTTGCCCGCGGTCAGATAGAAGGGGACAGAGCAAGTGTGCATAGCGGGCAAAAACACGTTGGCACGCAGACGGAGCATCAATTGGAACACCCGCTCGTGAGTCTTGGGGCCGATGCGACCTTTCACGTCCGAGGGGTCGTTGGTCTTCCAACTCCAAGGGCAGAATCCACTGTCCTCGTCGTTGATGAAGATGCCGCGGTATTCCACGGCCGGGCTCTGTTCGTTGCGGTATCCGCTGGGGATAATCCAGCGTTTCAAGGGTGTCGGCCGGCTGTCGGCCCACCATGTCCAAGGCGACACGCCCAACAGACGCGACAGTTCCATGATGCCATAAGCCGTGCCTTGCGGGTCGGCTCCTGTCACACAGAGTTGTCCGTCCTTCTCTTCCGCACGAAAGCCTTGGGAATGCTCAGCCAACGAATCCCGGCTGTCATGCGACAGCGTAGCTATCACCAGTTGAGCCGACGTGGCATCAGTCTGCTGCAGATTGGCCTCCAACACAGCCTTGGCATCCTCAGCAAAGAGTTGTAAGGCAGACTGCACCACCTGCGGTTCGTTGTCACCGACGAGCGCATAACGAATTGTCTCCCCTCTGGGGAATTCGATGCGTTTGGCGGACGCAGTGGTCCAGCAGCAACTCGCCAGTATACCCATTATATATATAGTATATCTCAGTCGCTTCATCTCGTTCACTTCTGTAGAGTGACGCTCATGAGACCTATCACCACATCGTTAGCGGTAGACCGCAAGGTGAGACTACTCAGTTTCTTCTTCGGGTTCAGCGGAATGTCTATCAGCTGGGCCGCCCCACCCTCTATCTGAAGCGAGGGCACTTTGTTCTCGGGGATGTCAGCCGACTGGGCCTTACGCTCCGCGCCGAGGTCAAGGGCGAGCGTACGGCTCACCTTGCCCGTCATCAGTCCTACCCGATAGGGCCGCGGATGGGACAGGGCGAATGCAGGCATGTCGTCGTAGTCCTGCTCTATGGGGCACCAGTTCTCAGGATTCTGCAGCGTGAGCGTCTCGCAGCTGCCGTCGCTGTAGGCTATGCGTACCACGCCATTCTCGAAGCGACTCTGCATGGTATTGGTGCTGCCCGCCATCAACAAGTAGGCATGGCTAGCCTTGCCCTTCAAGGGAACGGTGATGCTGTCCGGGTAGTTGTCCCACAAGCTGGTGTAGGCAATGTTCTTGCCGACCTGCGGGGTGCGGAAGGGAACGCCCACAGCCGTGAAGACATCACCCTGGGCCTGCAGTCGCAAACCGCTGTCGTCAATCTTCGCCGTGCGCTTGGTGGAGCACCAGTCGCCAATGCCTTGCGTTGGCAGACAGAGGGTAGTGTAGGGCGAGCGCGGTGACAGGTATCGGTTTTGGAAGATGTCCGTCACGTTGGAGTTGAAAGCCTCATCGATGTTCACCATGCGGCAGCTCTTCGTCTCCACCTCATCGAAGGCCGTGCCTTCAGCGGGACTTGGTTGTTGCGGTTCAGCCTCAGCGGGTTCCACGTAACCGGTAGCCGCGAGCACGATGCGTTGCTCTTTTGCGTTACTGCAAACAGTCTCCACATACTGTCCGTTCTCGCAGTTCTGACGGATAACAATCCGCAGCGGTTGCTTGAAGTTTTGCTTGATGGTGTAGATTTCCTTCCCGTTCTCACGCTTGAAGGTATAGTCGAGGTAGGGCGTGTGCACCGAAGCCTCCTTCCACTCGTCGGGGAATCCCGGACGGATGATGCACCGGCCATAGAGAGCATCGGGCGTGATGCCATAGAGTCCTTCTATCAAGGTGCGCGAGGAAATGCCGGTCACGTCGGAGAAGTCGCGGTAAGCCTCACCGATGGAGCAGTCCAGCTGGGAGATCTGTCCGAAGTTGCCTGGACTGGAGCCGAGGTACATGAAGTCGAGTATGTTGCTCTTCAACAACCGGTAGGCAGCATTGGGTCTGCCTGCCTGGTAGTAGGCCAAGATGGTGTGCATCACCTCCGCCATGGCCACGTTGTTCAGGCTCCATTCGTAGGGAGCCCAGTTGGAAGTTGCCACCGTGGCATACACCTTCCCGTCGTAGCGGTAGGGGATGTGCGGGATGCAGGCATCAACGTAGCGTGTGGCGCTGTAGGCCTGCTCGGGAGTGCATGGGCCACAATCTATCGGGGTGTAGACGCTCCACAGGGCAGCGCTCTTGTGCAGGCGTCGGAGTCCCATGAAGTCCTGGAACTCTGCCCAATGTCCTTCGGGCAACCACAGGCGTTCGTTCATGGCTTTTTCTATCCGGTCGGCTTCTTCCTGGTAGGGCTTGGGATCCTCACCTATCAGTTCGGCGATGCGTGCCGCCAAGTGATTGCCGCGGTAGTTGTAGGCAGACGAGTGGGCTACGGCACCACTGTGATACTGCAGGGCATCGCTGGCCCAGATGCAGCAGTAGGCATCGTAGAGTCCGTCGTTATCGGGGTCCCATGTCTGTTTCTCCCAGGCCAGGTGGCTCTTGATGACGGGCCACATCTGGCGCATGTAGGCCGTGTCGGCATCGAAGGAGAAGTGCCACAGGAGTTCGTCGATGTAGACCAGATTCATGTCGTAGTGGTGGAACTGGTCGTTACGCTCGGGGGTACGGCAGATGTATCCGTTGCTATACATGGGGGTGCCCCACTTATAGGCTCCGCGCGAGAGATTGTGCTCGGCATCCATCAAGTGAGGTTGCGTCACGGGCACACCGGTCACCTGACTCTTGGCGTATGCATTGAAATGGATGCGCTGACGGTCTTGCATGCCCAGGAAGTCGCCCATGTAGGCGGCCCGCCAACCGGGCAACGGCATGCGCCAACCCACAGCGCCATGGAGCCATACCTGGCCGCTCCAGGCACCGTCGGCAGCCATCACCATGGCACCGCCAATGGTATTCATATACGGGTCGGGGGTATCGAAGGTAACCATAGAAGCTAGCTGTTCACGGTCCTGCTCAGCTCGCGCATAGCGGTCGGCATAGTCAGGACTCATGGTCAGCGTATCACCGTCGAGCGACACGTAGAAGTCTCTGTCACTCTCAATCGCGCCCTCTACTGTCTGCAGTTGCTTCGGCTGTTGAGGTGCCTCGAAGCCACCAGGCTTCTCCATCTTGCCGATGTCGCCATAGCGCACAAACTTGTCCACAGAGGTCTCGCAGATGAGTCCTTGCAGTTGCACGGGGGCGGTGAAGCCTTTCGTGGAGAACTTCCACACGGCACCTTCCGTGTCGTGATAGGACAAGACGGAGAGACGCAGCTCGGCACCTGCCCAACGCGCGTCACGCAACAGATAGTCGCGGCGGCCTGCCTCATAGCGTGCCTCGCAGTAGGCGGCGGAGTCCAATTGGAAGGTTTCGCCTTTGTAGGTCACCCGGAACCGGATGTTCTTGTTGTTCACCTTTCGGTAGAGTGCGAAGATGGGGCGGTCGCTCGTCTCTATGCGGTAGTCGGCATAGCTGCCATACAAGGCACGGGTGTAGCGGTTATTGCCGTTCACTGAGACAAAGGTGCGCCCGTCCGGTTGGTAATTAGCTACCCGTTCGGGCATCGGTTGTGCAAGCGCCAGCGAGGCCAGCGTAGTGCCCAAGAGTATTGAGAGTGTTCGTTTCATAGGTATTTCATTTATAATTGTTATTTCATTTCACTATCCACAGCGTCGTAGCGGAAGTATTCATACGAGGCCACCTTCTTCGACGGCTTCCCCGAAGCGGTGGCATAGACACCCACGCCCGGACCGTTGAATTTGTTCATCTTGTTGTCCGACAGGGCATCCTGACTTTGCATACCTCCTATAGCAGTCATCTCCTCGGGCGTTGGTCCGAAGCTGAAGGTCAGCTTCATGCCATCTGCCTCCACTTTCAGGTAGACCCGGTCGTCGGCATAGGGACACTGTGCCACCACCGTCTTCTGTCCCAAATGTTTACGAGTCAGGGTGATGGAGTTCTTCCCCTTCATCAGGGTGTAGTAGCCATTAGCCGTGCGATACACCACCAATCCGGCTTGCTCGTTCTCCTTCCGAGCCCGGAACTCCAGCGAGGTAGTCGCCACAAACCGATGATGACGGATGCGCTGTATCAGCATGGCCGCACAGGAGAGACTGTCTATCACTGTCGGTTGCAAAGATAGTTCTAATTTACCATTCTTCAATGTGTGGAACGGTGCAGAGGGAATGCGTACCGTATGCCAGCGAGCGTCCAGTTCGTCGCCCGCGAATTCATCTGTGGGTGATGGCTGGCGGTAAGGTGTCCAAGGGAGCGAGGGACGTTCCTGTTCGCTACGCATAATGCCGTATCCTGGATTGAAGAGTGGTGTCCCGTCTTCAAGCGCCACTTTAGCCAGGAATGTCTCGCGGGCCAGCGGGTTATGTCCATCGATATTACGGATGCCCAACGCTACAGCATACCACTCCCCGCTCTGTGTCTGCACCAAGTCGGCATGGCCGAGATTCTGGATGGGATAGTCGCGTCCGAGATGACGATGGGTCAGCACGGGGTTCACCTTGTCGGCCACGTAGGGTCCCCACAGGGTCTTACTGTGGTGCGCCGTCACGGCATGGTGGTAACTCGATCCGCCTTCCGCCATCAGCAACAGGTATTTGCCATCGATTTTGTAGAGGTGCGGTCCCTCAGCATAGGTAGCGTTGTTGGCATGGCCGTAGGTCAGAATCTTGCGCTCGCCTACGAGTTGTTGCTTCTCGAGGTCCAGTTCCTGCATCCACACGGCACACTGGGCCGGCCACGACTTCCTGAAATCCCAGGCATTGCCCACGTAGTAGCATCGCCCGTCGTCGTCCCAGAAGAGGGAGGGGTCTATGCCTGTGGTCTCCTTCAGCCAGACAGGGTCGGACCACGGGCCACGCGGGTCTTTGGCGGTCATGTAGAAATTGCCACCCGCCTTGGAGGCTGTGGTTATCAGGTAATAGGTACCCTCGTGATAGCGGATGGTCGTGGCCCATATTCCGTCGTTATCATTCAGCCCCTCCATATCAACCATCCCCGGTCGGTCGAGGGCATGGCCTATCAGTTCCCAGTTGACCAAGTCCTTACTATGATACACCGGGATGCCCGGGTACCACGTGAAGGAGGAGGTGACCAGGTAATAGTCCTCCCCCACCCGACAGATGGATGGGTCGGGGTTGAAGCCCGGCAGTAAAGGGTTTCGGAACGTAAGAGACGGCTCTTGAGCGCTCAACCCAAGAGACACCACTAATATTAAAAGTATGGACATTATTCTACTCTTCATGACAGCGACATAGTTTACTGATTCAATGTTTCCAGGAACTCCACCTCCACGATGCGCAGCTCGTTGTTGGTCTTCTCGCCGTTCTTTGCCTTGAAGAGGTCCAACTCACCAGCCTGGGGCACCGCCACCTCTATAATCTGTCCGAAGGCATCGGAGTCCTGGGTGCTGCCTTTCAGCCGGATAGTGATGCGGTCGGAGAGCACGGGATGGTCTACAGTAAGATGCACGTAGCCCAAGCTGCGCTCGGTGTTGCCGCTCCATATCAGCGTGTCGCCGGCAAAGATTTCCAACGGATAAGAGCGCTGACGCCATCCGGTCAGCTTGATGCAGATGTCGTCGATGAGGGCACGGCGCTCCAGCTTGTAGGTAATCCATGCCGTACTGCGGCGACCGTCGTTCTTCCATTCACTCAGCTCATTGTCGTCGAAGCTCTTGTATGCATCAGCTTGGTTCACACCGGCCTGCACGCTGTCAATGCGCACATCCACTTTGGTATCCTTGTAGGAAGGAGTGAGAGGTGTCTCTCCCCTATCGAAGCGACTGGGCAGCCCGTCCGAAGGGATGTAGGTACTCAGTCCGTCCTTCACCTCCACGGGATGTGTCTCGAAGCTAACCGCCTCGCTACCTAACCCTTTTGCCTCAGCTGTCAGGGTCACCTTGCCGGCTTTGTCGGTAGAGCGGAGCATCACACGATTGATGCCGCACTCCACAGGCAACTCAGTCTTGCCGGCATAGTTGTCCTCGCCTTGTGCAATGCCGCCCCGCCATTCAGCCTCGCCTTGCAAGGTGAACTTCACCATATCGTTGGCCAGCGGGCAACGCCGACCTTGGGCATCGACCACCTCCACTTGTACGAGTGTCAGGTCCGCACCATCGGCAAACATGCCCTTCGGTCCGTGCATCAGCGTCAGCTTCAAGTGCTTCGGCTCTCCGGCGGTCTGTATGGAGTGGCGACTCACCTCCCGGCCAGCCTCATCATAGGACACAGCCTCGATGGTGCCGGGTTCGTACGCTATATTATTAAAGGTATAGAGGAAGCGATAGCTCTGCTCACCATAGCCTTTGCTCTTACCATTGACAAAGAGTTCCACCCGATCGCCGGCGGACACCACGTAGACTGGTTTTACTGTACCCTCAGGATAGTTCCAGTGACCGATGATGTGGGTATGTTGGTTTTCCACATCTACCCAACCGTCCCACATCACGCGGTGTGCATAGAAGCCGTCCTTGGGGATACGCAGAGGGTCTACCACACCACTACGGCGGTAGTTCTCGGCACCACGGCCGTAGGTCTGCGTGTCGGAGAAGACGATCTTGGCACCACCGGAGTTCACGCGTCGGCCCGTACCGGGGCGTTCACGCCACAGGTCGTACCAGCGGCGAACGAACTCAATGGTGAGTTGGTCTTGGTTCTGGTTGTAGGCGCTGGCATCCTTGCCCTTATGCAAGGGGCCGTCACCCTGTTTGTGGAAGGGATAGCTATACTCGTCCCAATACTTGCGCAAGGCTTCGTCGCGACAATATTCGGTCTGAATCATCGGGCTATGCTCGCTCTTGTTCACATAGAGCATCTCGCCGCCATACTCCGCCTCGCGGATGTCGAGCATCTCACGCGAGCCAATGGCACGTCCACCATAGGGGTCATACTGATCGCGGATGGCACGCATCTCCAGCATGTGTTCACGGCTGATGCTCTCGTTGCCCGACTCAATGAAGATTACGCTGGGGTTGTTGCGACAATAGATGATGGCATCGCGCATCAACTCCTTGCGTTGTTCCCACCGACGGCCACTGATGTCGCGTTCGGCATCGCCGGCGGGGAACATCTGCAGCACACCCATGCGGTCGCACGACTCCACATCCTGTTTCCAGGGGGTCACGTGCATCCAACGGAAGAGGTTGGCATTGTGGTCTATCATCAGTCCGTTGCTGTAGTCGCTGAGCCATGCCGGCACGGACATACCCACGCCGGGCCACTCGTTGCTGGAGCGTTGGGCATAGCCCTTGAGTTGCAGCACACGGTCGTTGAGCCACACCTTGCCCTCACCGAAGCGGGTTTTGCGGAAGCCAGTGGTAGTGACGACCTCGTCCACCACCCGGTTGTCCACCACCAGTTGGGTCTTCACCTTATAGAGATAGCCATAGCCCCAGCTCCAAAAGTGGAGGTCTGTCAGGGGCGAAGAGGCTTTCAACAGCGTCGTCTCACCGGGCTGCACCGTCACCGGCTCGCCTTGGAAGGAGGCCACCTGCTTGCCGTCGTAATCGTAGACAGTCACCTGGTAGCCTGCCTCTACGGCTTTCTTGTATTCGTTCTTCACTTGCGACTCCGCGTGAATGACGGCCGTGCGACTCTTCACCTGGATGTCGGAGGCATAGACGTAGACTCCCGTCGTCTGCAGATTGCTGTAGAGCGGGAGCGTCTGATAGAGTTTGTCGGTAATGTGTAACCAGACGTTCTTGGGGATGCCGCCATAGTTGGCGTTGAAGTTACGGTCGTTCCACTGGAATACACTGTCGGTAGCACGCTCCTTATACCTCCAGTCGTTGTCCGTGCGGACAGCGATGACATTCTCGCCACCATACTTAATATAAGGTGTCAGGTCGAAGCCGACAGCCATCACGCCATTCTCGTGCAGGCCGATGTGTTTGCCGTTTAGGTAGAAGTCCGCGCCTTGGCGCACGCCTTCGAACTCGATAAACACCTTCTTGCCCTTTGCCGAGGCTGGCAAACGGAAGTGTTTGCGGTACCAGGCCACCGTGTCGGTCATCTGCCAGATGTGTACCTTGAAGGCCTCGTCCTCGTTGAAGGCATGAGGCAGGGAAATGCGTTTCCATTCGGCATCGTCGAAGCCGGATCGCTCCGCACCGGACGCGTCGCCGACATGGAGCAGCCACTGGGGATTGAAGTTGTAACGTTGACGGTTGCCGTCCGACTTTGCCGACAGGAATTGTGGCAACAGCAAGAGGGCAAACATCCAGATAATATGACGGAATTTCATCGTTGTATTGTTTTTCACTAGGGTTTATGATAATACAAAGATTTCCAACCAACCTATGTATGACGGTCGGTTGGGAATCCAATATGATTTACTTCGCGATGTGCTGCAGGAACTCTACCTCCACGATGCGCAGCTCTTGTTTACTGGTTTGTCTGCGGTCGAGTTCGTTGGCAGGGCCACCAGCCACCTCCACAATCTGTCCGAAGGCATCGCGGTCGGTGGTAGCGCCTTTCAGACGAATGGTTATCTGGTCGGTGCTGACGGGCTTCACTATATTCAGATGCACGTAGCCCAGGCTCTTCTCGGTATCGCCTTTCCAGATGAGGGTCTCACCGGCATAGACTTCGAGGGGATAGGAGCGCTGGCGCCATCCGGTCAGTTTGATGCAGATGTCGTCCACGGCAGTCTTCTCGGCAAGGGTGTAGGTGATCCATGCGGAGTTCAGCTGGCCGTCGCTGCTCCACTCGCTCAACTCATTGTCGTCGAAGCTGAGGAACGCATTGTCCTGGTTGCTGCCAGCGGTAGCACCGAGGATGGGCACTGCACGTTTGGTATCGGTATAAGACGGAGTCGCAGGTGTCTCACCCCTCGTGAGCCAACCTTTCAGTGTCTCCCCAGGGATGTATTCGCTCAGTCCGTTCTTTACCTCCACCGGCACGGTCTGCAGTTCTACGGTTGCGGTGGGCAGTCCTTTGGCGGAAGCCTTCACCACAATCTTGCCGGCACGACGTGTGCTACGGATGATGGCACGGTTCACGCCACACTCCACAGGCAGTTGTTTGCTGAGGATATAGTTGTCTGGTCCCTGAGCTAGACCGCCACGCCATTCGCCCTCACCCTTCAAGGAGAAGTTGATGGTACGGTTGTCCAACGGGCAGCGACGGCCCTCGGCATCCACCACCTCCACCTGTATGAGAGCCAAGTCAGCGCCGTCGGCATGGAAGCCTTCGGGGTTCTGAATGGTGGTCAACTTGATGGACGCAGGCTCACCGGCGGTAGTCAACGCATAGCGGCTTACCTCTTTGCCGTCTTTGTAGCTGACAGCCTCCAGTTTGCCCGGAGCGTAGGTCACTTTGTCGAAGGTGAAGAGGAAGTCGTACTCACGCTTGCCCTTACCGAGGGACTTGCCGTTGAGCGAGAGCTCCACCTCGTCGCCGTTGGATACCACATAGACGGGCTTCACGGTTCCTTCGTCGTAGTTCCAATGCCCCACGATGTAGGTCTGGTAGGCTTCGGTGTCCACCCATCCGTTCCACATCACCTGATGAGCGAAGAATCCGTCCTTCGGGATGCGCAAGGGATCGGTCACACCACTACGGCGGTAGTTCTCCACGCCACGGTAGTGGGTATTGGAATCGGAGAAGATAATCTTCGTTCCACCGGAGCTGACACGCTCGCCTGTACCGGGACGCTCGCGCCAGTAGTCGTACCAGCGGCGTACAAACTCCACGGTGAACATATCTTGGTTGTGGTTATAGTTGCGGGCATCCATACCTCTCTTCTTCAGATTGGTCACTGTGGAGAGGTATTCGCTGTTGCCTTCGCCCTCCTTGTGGAACGGATAGCTGTACTCGTCCCAATATTTGCGCAGACCTTCGTCGCGGCAATATTCGGTAGCCCACATGGGGTGCTTCTTGCTTTTGTTCACATAGAGCATCTCGCCTCCGTACTCGGCCTCGTTGATATCGAGCATCTCACGTGAGCCGATGGCACGACCGCCATGAGGGTCGAACAGGTCGCGCAGGGCCTTCATCTCCAACATGTGTTCACGGCTGATGCTCTCGTTGCCACACTCGTAGAAGAGGATACTGGGGTTGTTGCGATTGTAGATGATGGCGTCGCGCATCAAGTCGACACGCTGTTGCCACTGACGTCCTGTGCGGTCTTTCTCGGAATCGCCAGCAGGCATGGCCTGGATGAGACCAACGCGGTCGCACGACTCTACATCCTGTTTCCACGGGGTGACGTGCATCCAACGCACAAGGTTGGCATTGCCTTCCACCATCAAGCCGTTGCTGTAGTCGCTGAGCCA
>CAVFUK010000011.1:0-23145 GCA_963625535.1 Anaerovoracaceae bacterium
GTTACGTAATATTTCGTGAACTGTGCAACTGTCGGTGGGTAGATTCCTTTTTATCACGGACGCTAACTTCGGTGACGGTTGCCTCTTGACTGTTTTATCGGGGGAAAATAGCTGCAGTTCATATAAAACAGCAGTGTCCGCAAGGCCG
The DNA here is from genome assembly GCA_963625535.1 of Anaerovoracaceae bacterium. Taxonomy (GTDB): domain Bacteria; phylum Bacteroidota; class Bacteroidia; order Bacteroidales; family Bacteroidaceae; genus Phocaeicola_A. The sequence continues at coordinate 149 of CAVFUK010000011.1, forward strand.
AGGTTTCGTTCGGCGCTGCGGACACTGTCGTTTATGGTGTCGCTACGAGGGGTAGTGAAGCTTTGGCGCTTCTCTTATTCGTCGTATGTGAAGGTTACGCATTTCTTGTCTACATATGTTTTCCATCCACTATAATAGGTTTCGCTCTCACGCTTGTCGTAGAGTGCCTTGCTGAGGTGTACCGTTGTGACATTAGTGTTGGTGAAGACTTTTTGATCGCTTTCAAGGTTTGTATCTTCTATCTGCGGCAAGCTCGTGCAGTTTGTCAGGTACAAATCAGTGAGGTTGTTGCAGCCATTAAATACAGATCTTCCTATGCGTGTCAGGGTTCCTTTAAACGTTACTTTTTTGAGTTTTGAGCAATTCTCAAAAGCGCTACTGGCGATTGGTACCACGTTGCCAAGTATAGTAACCTCGGTCAGTTCGGTATTTTCAGCAAATGCATTGGACTTTATACAAAAATCACCGCTTAAACTACTCTCATCAACCGTAACTGTTGCCGGTATGGTAAACTCGGTAATTTTGGTTCCGTAGAAAGCATGGGTGCTTATCTGTGTTACCACTTTAGGTAACGTCAGTTTTGTTATCGTTGTATTCACCCCAGAAACGTTGTAATCGCTGTTTTTATTATATTCTTGGATTCCACCGTTTAAAAAAAGGTAATTAATCCAATCTCCCGTCAAGTCCGACAAGTCGAGCTCTGTGATGGTTTTATTGTTACATAGAGCATTACATTCTGTATTTATGAACGTTTTACCATCGCTAGACAACGACCCTGTAATCTTCAGCTTCGTACCCCCCCCCCCTTGAGGGCGGCGTTTATGTTTTCTTCCGTCAAGAGCGTTTTGTCTCCGTCTATCTCAAGCACCGAAAAGGCTTCAACTGTAGCTTCCGACACTACACCGCCACCGAGGTCTTTGGCGTCGGCGTTCCAGGGGCTCACGGAGATGTTTTTCATGGTGAGCTTGTCGCCAATCAGCTTCAGCTCTAGGGTGTACTCGGTGTTGGTGGCCAGTGTCACATCACTTGCTGTGGACCACTTGTAAGCCTTGCCGTCGTTCAGCTGGAAGCTGATGGTGAGGTTGCCCGATTTAATCTCCTGCGGCACGAGGATGGCCTCGAAGCTCACTGTGGCGGCTTTCGTCACGGTGGCTGTGGCTCCCGCCGTGGTGGAGGTGCCGTTTGTGACCGCTTCGGTGAAGTTGCTCATGTGTGCCGTGATGTCGTCTACGACGGGAGTCGTGAGCTGCGAGAATGTGCAGTCGCTGATGCTGAAGTTGCGCTCCGTCTCTGTGCCTTCAATGTACAGCTCATTGATGGGGGTCGCCGTGTATGCGGTCTCCTTGCCCAGGTCTATCTTCACGACAATCTTCGACATGACGTGCTTGAAGTTCACATTGATGGTGGGGCCGTTTGTCGTAGGATCTACGGGCGTCTCCTGCATCACCAAGTGGTCGGAGGCATCTATCGAGGACATTTGGTTGGTCTGTGCCTTCAAGGTGAGCGCACTTTTCGTGTCGAAATCGAATGTGGCGGCTGTCACCTTCACCGGCTGTCCGTCGCCCGCCCAATACATCTTGAGGACGTCTTGGTGCTTGTCGTCCGTGTATGCGCTCCATACGCTGTTCTCATAGTTCATCGCGGCGTAGTAGGTGTATTTCGGAGTCTTCTTCTCGTTCACTATCTTGAGGTAGAAGTCCTTCGTCACGGCGGTCTTGCCGTCGTCGGCCTTGGTCTGCATCTCGCCCACCACGGCGTTCACCGTGATAGGTGTGCCCTCGGCCACGTAAGTCGATGATGTGTTCTCTTCGTTGGAGCAGCCTGCCATCATCAGAGCCGAGGCTGCCAAGAGTATGAATGTCTGTTTCATAATCTGTCAGTGTGCTAGTTTACCTGTGAAACTTAGTTGTTTACTCATTGCCCGATGCCGTCGGCATGTTCAGCGTCTGTACGTTGGGCTTTCCGCCTACCAATGTGATGTCGGCGCTAGAAGTCCAAATGTAGCTTTTACTCTCCGTGTTGGTGAATTTGACCTCCAGATCACCGCTAGCGATTGTCTGCGGCTTCACAAGCGCCTCGTAGGTGGCAACACCTTCGGCGAAGCTCACGAAGCGGGGCGTGAAGTCCTTAGCGTCCGTTGTCGAGCCGGCTGCCCAAGTCATTGCGCCATCATTCTGGCCAATGGTGAATCCCCAACTCTGGTCTATTCCGCTGATGGTGACTGTGCTTATCGGATTGGTGGTAACGGCCGAGCCGAAGTTGAAGTTGACTACCAGCTTGGCCATGAGGTGAGAAAGCGTCACCTCTACAGTGTTGTTCGTCTCTGTGGGGTCGAACGATGTGGGTTGCATAAACAGATAGTCGCTCTTGGTGAAGTTGTCGTCGGTGGATTGGTCGGTTTCGGGTGTGAAGCCATCGAACGTGGTCTTGCCCTTGAAGTCGAACGTTGCGGCTGTCACCGTCACACTCTGGTTGTCGCCTGCCCAGTACATCGTCAGTTCTGTCTTGTGGGCATCGTCTGCGTACGCTACCCATTTGCTGCTCGTGTCGTCGTACTTCATCCAGGCATAGTAGCTGAATTTATCGCTCGTCGGGTGCTTAATCTGGAGGCAGAACTCCTTCGGCATATTGGTTCCGTCGTAGCCTGCCGCTTTTGTCGTCAGTTCGCCTGTCAATTCCTCTACGGTGGCGTTCACCTTAATGGGAGTTCCCTCCGCTACGTAGGACGATGGCTCCACGGCCTCTTCGTTGGAGCAGCCCGTGAACGTCAGTGTCAAGGCTGCAAGTAGGATCAATGATTTCTTTATCATCATGATGTATGTCTATTATATGTTATTTATTCACAGTTTTCGCTGTCGGTCGCCGCAGTCACTGGCCTCAAACCCAGCGTGTCCGCAGCAAGTGACACTTTTGCCCGGCTAAAATATAGGATAGAATCCACATTGCCAAATGTTTCACGAACTTTTTACTTCTGGCACAGACGATGCATTTATTGTGCTAAACCTCTGAATCCCTTTATCCATCGGCAATGCGGCGCGTTATTCTCCGCGAAGAAAAATTTTTCTCCTATACCTTATATATATAAAAGGTGCGGCCGAAGTGCTGCTCCACCTCCGGCGTGTGGCCGATGGACGAGCGGTCCGGCGCCTTGATGCCCGTGCCGAGCCGCAGGGGCGAACGCTCGATGCGAATCTCGTCCCACAGTCCCGCGTCGATGAAGCTCTGCAACAGCGTGGTGCCTCCCTCCACCAACAGGCTCTGGACCTGTGCCTCGTAGAGCGAGTACATCATCTGCGGCAGTATGTCGCGGCCGAAGTCCAGCTGCACGTAGCGCGCCGCCTCGGTGGAGGTGACGTCGCGTGCGGTGAAGACCCACGTGGGTGCCGAGGTGTCGAACAGGCGCAGGCTGCGGGGCAGCGTCAGCTCCTTGTCGACGACCAAGCGGAGCGGACTCTCGCCTATCCACTGACGCACCGTCAGCGAAGGGTTGTCCAGCAGCGCCGTGCGCCGTCCCACCAAGATGGCTTTGTGCTCCGCCCGCTGCCGGTGCACCATCATCTGCGTCAGCGTGGTGGAGAAGACCACGGGGCCGTCCGCCTCGGTGCGACAGCGGTCGATGAATCCGTCGACTGACTCCGCCCACTTGAGTGTGACGTAGGGGCGATGCAGACGGTTGAAGGTCATGAACTTCCGGTTCAGCCGCAGGCACTCCTGCTCCAGCACGCCCACCGTCACCTCGATGCCTGCGTCGCGCAGCTTCTGGATGCCGCGGCCCTGCACCTTGGCGAAGGGGTCGACGCAGCCCACCACCACGCGGGGAATGCGCTTGGAGATGATGAGGTCCGCGCAAGGCGGCGTCTTCCCGTAGTGTGAGCAGGGCTCCAGGCTCACGTAGATGGTGCTCTCGGGCAGCAGCGCCTCGTCCTTCACCGAGCGGATTGCGTTCACCTCGGCGTGCGGTCCCCCACAGCGTATGTGGTAACCCTCGCCTATGATTCGTCCCTGGTGCACCACCACAGCCCCCACCATCGGGTTGGGAGCCGTGCCGTTCACACCGTTCTGCGCCAGCTGTATGCAGCGCCGCATGTATTTCTCGTCCTCATTCATCGTATGGTCCATAAATTTTTCGTCTTCACCCATCGCGTCGTATGGTTTCGTTTTACTACATTTGCATCCATGATGCAACAACTACTTCACTACATCCGTCAGACGCTCAGCGCCCGCTATTCCGCCTCGGAGGCCAACGCCCTCGCCCGCTTGATACTGGAGAAACGCTTCGGCACGAGCCTGACGGACATTTATATGGGCAAAGATAAACAATTCTCGCCCGAGCAGCGCAAGGATTTGGAAGATATTCTTCAGCGCCTGCTCCGCGACGAGCCCATACAGTACATCCTCGGCGAGGCTGACTTCTGCGGCGAGACGTTCGTCGTCACCCCTGCCGTGCTGATTCCCCGCCCCGAGACCGCCGAGTTGGTGGCGTGGATAGGGGAGACCCTGCCCGCCGCCCCCTGCCGTGTGCTCGACGTGGGCACCGGCAGCGGCTGCATCGCCATCTCCCTTGCCAAGCGCCATCCCGCGGCCACCGTCACCGCCTGGGACATCTCCGAGGAGGCCCTCGCCATTGCCCGATGGAACAACGAACGCTTTGGCACAAGCGTCACTTTCCTGCGAAGGGATGCGCTGGCGGAAGGCGAAGAACCGCCGCGGAAAGACGGAATGAATAAAGGGAGAACTGATGACCTTTCGGAAGAAGAAACTTCCGAAAGGTTTGTTCCCGAAGAGACCCTTGCCTCACTGGGTGACTCTGACGAGCGGTGCGGCGAAGCGAACGACCTGTGTCCGAGGACCGAACAAGACGATTGCGGTACATACGACGTGATTGTAAGCAATCCGCCCTACGTCACCTGCTCCGAGCGGCGGGAGATGGAGGCGAACGTGCTCGACTGGGAACCCGGGCTGGCGCTGTTCGTGCCCGACGACGACCCGCTGCTGTTCTACCGCGCCATCGCCCGACTGGCACGCCGACTGCTGAAGCCCGGTGGACGGCTCTTCTTCGAGATCAACCGTGCCTACGGACAGGCCACTGTGGACCTGCTGCGTGCGATGAACTACCAAGATGTGGAACTGCGCAAAGACCTCTCCGGCAACGACCGGATGGTGAGCGCCAAACTATAACCTATGAAAGAGATTACCGAGAGCGAAGCCCTGAGCAAAGCCGCCGCCTACTGCTCGGCCGCCGAACACTGCCTGTCCGAGGTGCAGGCGAAGCTCATCCAGTGGGGCATGGACCCCGAAGCCACCGCCCGCATCCTCCAGCGGTTGACCGACGAACGCTTCATCGACGAGCGTCGCTACTGCCGCTTCTTTGTGGCGGACAAGCTGCGTGGCAACCAGTGGGGCCGCACCAAGATTCGCCAAGCCCTCTGGCAGAAGCGCATCGACGAGGCCCTCGCCGACGAGGCCCTGCAGGAGATTGACGAACAGGAGTACCTCTCCATCCTCGACCGCCTGCTCCGCGCCAAGCGAAAGTCCGTCGCCGCCAAGTCCGACTACGAGCGCAACGGCAAGCTTATCCGCTTCGCCCTAGGCCGAGGCTTCGAGATGAACCTCATCTGCCGCCTACTGAAGGTCGACGATTATGAAGAGGAAGAAGACTAAAAGCCGCGTCCCCGCTGAAGCCACCCCTTGGCCGTACGGAAGAGTCTCTCCGAAGAAGAATCGGAGGCGGGGAGGCTATGGGCTCGGAGTGATGGTGGACCGGAAGGTGATCAGACCGTGGATAAACGGAGGAGCCTCTCCGATGATGAAACCAGAGGTGGTGAGGACTTGGGTGGAAGAAAGGAGGACGCTGGGATGAGTTGGCTCCATGATTTCAGCGACTTGCTGTTCCCTCGCAGCTGTGTGGTCTGCGGACGGAAGCTCGGCGGTGGCGAGCGCTACGTCTGTGTGCACTGCCTGCGCGACCTGCCGCGCACCCATTACAGCGAGGAGCCCGACAACCCGCTGGCGCGTCGCTTGTGGGGATTCGCCACCTTGGAGCGGGCGGCTAGTTTCATCTACTACCGCAACGACAACCACGTTCGTCACATCCTCTACCACCTGAAATACTACCATCAACCCCAGATAGGCGTCTTCATGGGACGGCTGATGGCGCAGGAGATAGGCGCCGCCTATTTCGACGGCGTCGACGTGTTGGTGCCTGTCCCCCTTGCCGTGCCGCGCCAGCGCCAACGAGGCTACAACCAGTGTCAGATGCTGGCCCAAGGCATTGCCGCGGTGACGGCTCTCCCCATCGACAACCGCTCCCTCATTCGCCACATCGCTAACGTCAGTCAGACCCACCTGCACCGCGCCGACCGCTGGGACAATGTGCAGGGCATCTTCGCCCTGACCGACGCCGCCGCCCTCGCCGGCAAACACGTCCTCCTCATCGACGACGTGGTGACCACCGGCGCCACCATTCTCTCTTGCATACAGACCCTCTCCGCCATCCCCGGCATCCGCCTCAGCGTGCTGACGCTAGCGGTCGCCGACGATACATAGGCGGAACTCCGGTCCGTCTTTCTCCATCATTCCAAACGTCCGCCTCAGTGTGCTGACGCTAGCGGTCGCCGACGATACATAGGCGAGTTTCGTCCTTCTATATTCACCATCCCTAACGTCCGATTGGCAAGTGGTCGCTGTCCGTCGCCGATGCCCTCTTAGGGGCTTCCCTTCCTCCTACGAGTCCCTCGCTTAAAAATAGTTCTAAAATTTGCCTCCTCGAAATAGGGGACTTTCCATAAACTTTCCCTACCTTTGCCCGGTATTAATACAAAATCTATTATGAAAACTTTGGAGAAGATATTTGCGGAGAAACTGCTTAAGATTAAAGCTATCAAGTTGCAACCGGCCAATCCCTTCACTTGGGCATCCGGATGGAAGTCACCGTTCTATTGCGATAACCGCAAAACCCTTTCGTATCCAGCACTTCGCAACTTTGTGAAGATTGAGATCTCGCGCATCATCCTCGAGCGTTTCGGCGAGGTGGACGCGATAGCCGGAGTGGCCACGGGTGCCATTCCCCAAGGCGCATTGGTGGCAGACGAACTGAATCTGCCGTTTGTCTACGTACGTTCCACCCCGAAAGACCACGGACTGGAGAACCTCATCGAAGGTGAGCTTCGCCCGGGCATGAAGGTCGTGGTGGTGGAGGATCTGGTTTCGACCGGAGGCAGCAGCCTGAAGGCTGTGCAGGCTATCCGTCGCGACGGCTGCGAGGTAATAGGTATGGTCGCATCGTTCACCTACGGATTCGACATCGCCGTGAATGCCTTCAAGGAGGCCAAGGTGGAGCTCGTCACACTGACCAACTACGAGGCCGTGCTCGAGACTGCCCTCAAGACCAACTACATCAGCGAAGACGATGTGGAAGTGTTGCAGACCTGGCGCAAAGACCCCGCACACTGGAACGCGTAATGCCCCTTCCGCTTCGCACCGGAGTGGAGGCCGCTGCACAAGGCATGTGGCGCAACCACCATTGAAGTGCGGAGGCGTGAAACGAACATAAAGAACTACTGTGAAGGACCGTTCGGACTTGACCTCTTGCCCGGACAGTCCTTTTTGTCACCAACGTAATACAACGAATATGAGCGAATTCAAAAGTCAAGAGAAACAGATTCCCTATAGTCAGGAACGTGTCTACGGCCGCCTCTCCGACCTGAAGAGCATGGCCGCCATGAAGGACCAGATTCCCGCCGGGGCAGGTAAGGTGGACATCACCGAGGACTCCATCCGGTTCAACATCCCCCAGGCGGGCGACATCGAGCTGCGTCTGACCAAGGCGGAGCCCTGCTCCACCCTGCTGTTCGAGACCGTGCAGTCGCCGCTGCCCTTCAGCCTGCGCCTGCAGCTGGGCAAAGTGACTGACGAGGCCTGCACGATGACCGTCGTCATCGACATGGAGCTCAACTTCATCATGGCCTCCATGCTCTCCAAACCCCTGAACGATGCCGTGGACAAGATGGCCGACACGTTCGCGCGGATACCTTATTAAATATATATAGTGTACAACATAAAAGAGACGAGGATAGAAACTATGGCACAGAAACTTTGGGAAAAGAGTGTACAGGTGGACAAGGACATTGAACGCTTCACCGTGGGACGCGACCGCGAGATGGACCTCTACCTGGCCAAATACGACGTGTTGGGCTCTATGGCCCACATTACCATGCTCCAGACCATCGGGCTGCTGACGGCCGACGAGCTGCAGCAACTGCTGGTGGAGCTGAAATCCATCTACGCGACTGCCGAGGCCGGCAAGTTCGTCATAGAGGAAGGGGTGGAGGACGTCCACTCACAGGTGGAGCTGATGCTCACCCGCAAGCTGGGCGACGTGGGTAAGAAGATCCACAGCGGACGCTCGCGCAACGACCAGGTGCTGGTGGACCTGAAGCTCTTCACCCGCACCCGCATCAAGGAGATTGCCGAGTGCGTGGAGCAACTCTTCCATGTGCTCATTGCCCAGAGCAACCGCTACAAGGATGTGCTGATGCCCGGCTACACCCACCTGCAGATAGCCATGCCCTCGTCGTTCGGACTCTGGTTCGGCGCCTATGCCGAGAGCCTGGCGGACGACATGCTCTTCCTGCAGGCCGCCTACAAGATGTGCAACCGCAACCCCCTGGGCTCGGCTGCCGGCTACGGATCGTCTTTCCCGCTGAACCGCACCCTCACCACCCAACTGCTGGGCTTCGACACCATGAACTACAACGTGGTCTACGCCCAGATGGGCCGTGGCAAGATGGAGCGCAACGTAGCCTTCGCCTTGGCCACCATAGCCGGCACGGTCTCCAAGCTTGCCTTCGACGCCTGCCTGTTCAACAGCCAGAACTTCGGCTTCGTGAAGCTGCCCGACGAGTGCACCACCGGCTCCAGCATCATGCCCCACAAGAAAAACCCCGATGTGTTTGAGCTCACACGAGCCAAATGCAACAAGATACAGTCCTTGCCGCAGCAGATTATGATGATTGCCAACAACCTGCCGTCGGGCTACTTCCGCGACCTGCAGATGATAAAGGAAATCTTCCTCCCCGCCTTCGACGAGCTGGAGGACTGCCTGCGCATGACCACCCACATCATCCACGAGATGAAGGTGAACGAGCACATCATGGACGACGACAAGTACGCCCCTATCTTCAGTGTGGAGGAGGTGAACCGCCTCGCCGCCGCCGGAATGCCTTTCCGCGACGCCTACAAGAAGGTGGGCCTCGACATCGAGGCAGGCCGCTTCCAGCCCGTGAAGAGTGTGCACCACACCCACGAGGGTAGCATTGGCAACCTCTGCAACGACAAGATAGAGGCGCTGATGGACCAGGTGGTCGCCGGATTCGACTTCACCACCATGGAGGAGGCCGAGAAGAAGCTGCTGGGACGATAAACGCTCCCTTGCAGCGGCTCCCCTGTATTCCTTGCAGTGGCTCTCCTTCGATGAACGGAAACGCTTCCCGTTCGGCCTTTAGGCGAGCCCGTCGGGAATGTCCGGGCTCGCCGACACTACGGTCGGGCGGACTCTGTCGGGAGGTATGAATGTAGGAAACCTCCTCGGTTCGCCTTCCCCTGTCGATGGCTCGCCGATGATGGGCGGACTCTGTCGGGAGGTATGAATGTAGGAAACCTCTTCGGTCGCCTTCCGCTGTCGATGGCTTGCCGGTGATGGGCGGACTCTGCTGGGAGGAATGAATATAGGAAACCTCTTCGGTCGCCTTCCGCTGTCGATGGCTTGCCAGTGATGGATGGACTCGGGTTTTGTTAGAAAATGATGAACCTTTAATAGAATGCAGCATATGAAAAACTTACTACTATTGTGGATGGCTTTCATCGGTTGCGCCGCACTGCACGCGCAACAGACCACTCCGCTGAGCGGACTGGTGACGGACGGCTCCGGCAAGGGACTGTCCAAGGTGAAGATCGCACTGACCCGCGACGCGGACCGCAAGACCCGCACCGACCGCAAGGGACGCTTCGGACTGGCGGACGTGAAGCCCACCGACACGCTGAGGCTTCGCTATAAAGACGAGACCTACGCCGTGCCCCTCGACGGCCGCAAGCAACTGCGCATCGTGTGGTACCTGGAGGAGCATACCGTCGACGCACGCGAAGACACCACGCTGGTGGACACCGGCTATGGGTTCCAACGACGTAAGAACTTCGCCGGCTACAGTAACGGCATCTCCGGCGACGAGCTGCGCAAGAGCGGAGCAACCACCCTGCTCGAAGCCTTGCAGGGACGCATTGCCGGACTCCGCGTCTCCACACCCAACCGCCCCGGCGACGAGGGCGACGTGATGATACAGGGCCGCAACAGCATCCTGGCCAGCGCCACACCCCTCTACATCGTCGACGGCATGGAGGTGGACAACGTCGCCTCCATCAGTCTAGCCGAGGTGGACCACGTGGAGGTGCTGAAGAACGGCAGCATCTACGGTGCCCGCGGTGCCAACGGAGTCATCCTCATACGTACCCGCAGAGGAGAGAAATGAACTTTTTCGTCCAAAAGTGGAGCGAAACGTTTGGAGCGTATCGCTAATTGCTCTATCTTTGCGCACGCATCTAAGTTGCGGAAATAGCTCAGTTGGTAGAGCACAACCTTGCCAAGGTTGGGGTCGCGAGTTCGAGTCTCGTTTTCCGCTCCTTTCCCTGAGAGGATGCTCGGATGGTGGAATCGGTAGACACGAGGGACTTAAAATCCCTTGGCTATTGCAGCTGTGCGGGTTCAAGTCCCGCTCCGAGTACGATATTACTGAAGCATCTTTCATACCAGTGAGAGGTGCTTTTTTTCTTTTAACCGCTAAATTTATTGTATCATGAATCGACGCATTATCGCAAGCTTTTTATCCGTCCTGATGTTGATATCCAACGTCTACGCCATTCCACGTGTGAAGGAAACCTCGGGCGACAACCTCCCCGCCGCCGTGAAAGAGAGTCAGTGGAAAGGCAAGAAGGTGGCCTTCCTGGGCGACTCCATCACCGACAAGAAACGCATCGGCACCGACAAGTGCTATTGGGAGTATCTCGCAGAGATGCTCGGCTTCACCCCCTACGTCTACGGCATCAACGGCAACCAGTGGAACAAGATACTCGACCAGGCCAAGAAACTCTATGAGGAGCGCGGCACCGACATCGACGCCATCTTCATCTTCGCCGGCACCAACGACTACAATGCCGGTGTTGTCCCCGGCGAGTGGTACACCGAAGGAGCCGAGGTGACACAGGTGAAGAACGGCAACATGGAGACACGCCGCCTGCGCCACTTCTGCATGACGGACAGCACCTTCAAGGGCCGCATCAACCGGGCGATGGACTATCTGAAGACGCACTTCCCCACCAAACAGATTATCCTGATGACTCCGATACACCGCGCCTACGCCAAGTTCGGCGAGGTGAACGTGCAGCCCGCTGAGGTCTACGCCAACAAGCTCGGCATCTATGTGGAGGAGTATGTGAAGATTGTGAAGGAAGCCGGCAACGTGTGGGCCGTCCCTGTCATCGACCTCAACAGCATCAGCGGCCTCTATCCCGTCAACGATGCCCATGCCCAGTACTTCCACGATGGCGCCACCGACCGTCTGCACCCGAACGCCCTGGGCCACAAACGCATGGCCACCGCCATCATGTACCAGATGTTGGCCATGCCCGCCTCGTTCGAGTAAGTCGGCCTGCAGTATACCTTATATATAATATAGGTCTACCACGGTTCGCTAGGGATTCGCGAATAAAACAAGAGAGAGACGCATCAGCAGTTGTTGACGCGCCTCTCTCTTGTTTTATGGGACATCGCCCTCACCGCCATCCCCGTGGAATGACGGTGGAGCTGATGCTATGGTTTTTTGGAGAAAATCCTGGAGATGACCTTCAGGTCGAACTTGGGCTTGCGGTCGTAGAAGAAGATACCGTTCTGCTCCTGCTCCACGTCCGTCAGTTGTGTGTAGCAATAGCCCCACACCTGGTCCTTCAGACTCAGCACCGCGTCGATTTGCGACTCCAACCGATGGAGGAACTCCTCTTCCGTGGCAGGCGGTGTGCTGTAGCCCCACGACTTCTTGGTGTTGCTCTTGTCCGCTGACTCCACCCACTTGATGCCGCCAACCTCGTCAATCAGATAAGGCATTCCGCCCTCGTACTGAGGATAGGCATAGGGGCTCTCCACCACCAGTTTGTTGAATCCTACGTTGGTGGTCGGCACTCCCTGCGGATGGTTCGGTGTCTGGAAGAACTTGCCATTGTCGTAGAGCGCTTTCTTCAGCTTGCTGGCATCCTGCTCATAGTTGTGCACGGTCCAGATGTCTGTCCGGATGTGGCAACCGCCGCTGGCGTCGTTCACCGGACGTGTGGGGTCCAGCGCCTTGGTCAGGCAGTAGAGGTCGTTGGCGAAGCGCGGATACTGCACGGGGTCGGGCCACCACTCCTCGTTCATCGGTGTCCAGATGAGCAACGACGGATGGTTGCGGTCGCGCTGCACAATCTCCGACCACTCCTGCAGGTAGTTGCGTGCCACCTCTATGCTGTTGGCGTCCATACCCCAGCTGGGAGCCTCGCCCCATGTGAGGTAGCCGAGCTTGTCCGCCCAGTAGTAGAACCGCTCCTCGAACACCTTCTGATGCAAGCGCGCGCCGTTGAAGCCGGCCGACATGGAGAGCTCGATATCGTGCTTCAGTGCCTCGTCGGAGGGTGCCGTCCAGATGCCGTCGGGGTAGAATCCCTGGTCGAGCACCAAGCGCTGATAGTAAGGCTCGTTGTTCAGGTATATGCGGTTCCCCTCGATGTGTATCTTACGCATGCCTACGTACGACGACACTTCGTCCACCACCTGGCCGGCGGCGTCCACTACCTGATACTGCAGGTCGTAGAGGAAGGGTGACTCGGGCGACCACAGCTTCATGTCCTTCAGTGTGAAGACGATGATTGAGCTGTTGCTCACCTTCACACTCTTCGTGCCCACGCGCTTTGTCCCGTCCTTCAGGGTGACGCGCAGTGTGTGGCTGTTGCTGTCGCCGTAGAAGCGGGGATGGATGACGAGTTGCTTCTGGTCGATGTCCGTGGTCACCTGTGCGCTCTGCAAACCTACCTTCGACACGGCCTCCATCCACACCGTCTGCCAGATGCCCGTGGTGCGTGTGTAGTTGCAGCCGTTGGACTCCAGCTGCAGACTCTGCTTGCCGGCGCTTTGCAACAGGGTGCGCACGTTGCTGCTGGCACGCACCACCAGGTGATGGTCCGCACCGTCGGCCACATAACGGGTGACGTCGAAGCTGAACGACGAGCTACCGCCGAAGTGCCGTCCCACCAACGTGCCGTCGATGAACACTTCTGAGTTGAAGTACACCGCGCCGAAATTCAGCATCACGTTGCGTCCGCTCCACTCCTGCGGCATGCGGATGACCCTGTGGTACCAGATGTGGTTGATGAAGTCGGTGTGTCCGACTCCGGACAACTTGCTCTCCGGAGCGAAAGGCACCGTTATCTTGTCGCTGAACGCGGTGGCTTTCTGATACCCCTTCTCCATACCCACGTTCGCAGGGTCAAACGTGTAATCCCACTCTCCATTCAAGTTTATCCACGCCTGTCGTTCGAACTGAGGCCGAGGATACTCTTTGCGGGGCACATCAGCTGTCGCTGTCTGCAGCCCCCATCCGCCCATGGCTAGGGCGATAATGAGTAAATTTCTGAACTTCATGATATTAGTTTTAATAAATGAATGCTTGTTATGTGATTGTTAGAATCTCCTTAGTTTGATGCCGGACAGGTAGGTCTTCCCGACCTTGGGGGTGAAGGTCACCTTCAGGCTGCCACCCTCGTGGCTCACCACGTAGCGGCGCTTCACGGCGTGGAACGAACCTGCGTCGCGCGCCGGCGACAGACCTTCCTCCACCGTCCGTCCGTCTATGCTGACCGCGAAGACGTTGGTCTTCTTCGTGGTGTTCTCTTCCGCCCGGCCCAGCAGATAGACCGGCGAGGCGGTGATGCCGTCCGGGTCGGCAAACAGCAGCTCCACCTCGTAGCTGCCCGCCGGCACGTCGAACCGATACTCCTCCACACCCTCGCGCATGGTCTGGTAGAGCGGTCCGTCCGCCGTCAGGTGTATCTCGGTCTGCGTGGTCTTCTCCTTTCCGCCTACGTAACCCCATCCGCCTTCGGTGTAGGCCCGGTCGGGCACCCATGTCAGTCCGCTCTCGTCGGAGGTGAAGAAGCAGTTGCTTCCCACGTTGATGGCCAGCTCCAGGGTCGCCCAGTCCGCATCGGCCAGGTGCGAGGGCACGGGTTGGAACCGCACGCGCAACCCGTCGTAGACCTCCTTGCCGTTGAACGTTCCCGTGGCCGACAGGTAAGGGTCGCTTCCCAGGAACGGCACGTCGAACACCGCATGGCAGTTCGTCACACTCTTACGGCCTACCGACCGTCCGTCGACGAACAGCTCCACCTCCGGCAGGTTCGTGTAGACTTTCACCGGCAACACCACCGACTCTCCGGCACGCTCTTGCAGGCCGCTGCGCACGTTCCAGTCGCGGCTCGCTATGTGGAGCACGGGAATGTCCCTGCGCCACATCGCTTGGTAGTAGTAATAGACATCCTTCGGTGTGCGGTCCGCGCGCACCAGCCCCTTGTTGTTGATGTGTGGCATCGACTCGCCCCGCACGGCTGACGAGAAGTCGATGAAGTTCCAGTGCGAGCCGCCGCTCACGTAGGGCGTCTCCTCCAGTATCGGCAGGTAATGCTCCAGGAACAGTTGCTGGTATTCGCAGCTGAAGTCGAAGGTGCGGGGCGACGTGCTGTGCAGCCGCTTGTCCGACCCTGCTCCGTATTCGCTGATGATGACCGGGTGCGTAGGGTGGTCTCTCTGCTGCTCGGCCAGGAACTCCTCGAAGCTGTTCAGCCGGCCCCAGTACCATCCTTTATAGAGGTTCCATCCCACCACGTCGACGATGTCGCCCAGGTGGGCATCGTTGTAGATGTTGTTGCCATGGAAGGCCATGACGCTCACCCGGGTGGAGTCTTCCTCCTTCAGTACGCGCTCCAGTCGCTCGGCCAGTTCCACCGCGCGTTGCATCAAGGTCTTCAGCATCTCTGGTTTCGTGGTCGGGCGTTTGGCCTCGATGAATATCTCGTTCATGTAGCCCCAGGCGATGACCGACGGATGGTTGTAGTGCTGACGTATCATCTCGCGCAGGTTCTGTTCGCAATGGTCGGCAAAGCCCGGTGTGTCCGGCACCAGGTTTATGATGGGTATCTCCTCCCACACGAGCATTCCCTGGCGGTCGCACATCTCCAGCAGCGCGTCGTCCTGTGGATAGTGTGAGATGCGTATGAAGTTGGTGCCCAGCTCCTTCATCAGCCGGAAGTCCCGCCGGTGCATCTCGTCCGTAAGCGCCACGCCGATGGGTTGCTGGTCCTGGTGGCGACACATGCCCCGTAACTTGTAGGGCTTGCCGTTGAGGAAGAATCCCTTCTGTGCGTCGAAGTGGAAATAGCGGAAGGCGGTGTAGTGCTCTAGTTTGTCCAGCACCTGATTCGTGCGGGCGTTGCGCAGGACGGTCTCCACGCGGTAGAGTGTGGGTCTCTCCGGTGTCCACAGCTCGGGCTTGGCAATGGTGAGCGCCTTCTCTTGGAAGGTGGTCGTCTCCCCGGCCTTCACCTGCAGCTTCTTCTGTGTAGTCGCGGCCTTCTCCCCGTTCGGGTAGTAGACCGTGCTGGTCAGCTCGAGGGTGGCTTTCGCCGAGTCGTCATTGTGTATGCTGCCTCTGATGAGGATGTCGCCATGCTCGCCCGACTGGCAAGCGGCGCGCACGAACACCCCGTCCGACCCGTAGTCCGTCAGCGAGAAGTGTTGGCGTGGTACGGCCACGAGCCACACGTCGCGGTACACGCCACCGAAGAAGGTGAAGTCCGCCGAGGTGGGGGGTATGTCCTGTCGTGAGTTGTCCACGCAGAGCGCCACCACGTTGGGTGTGTCCTGTGAGATATAATCGGTGATGTCGAACGTTGAGGCCGTGTATCCTCCGGCATGGCTGCCTATCAGTTTCCCGTTCAGATAGACGTCGGCGTACTTCGATGCGGCGTCCAGCTTCAGGAACACCCGCTTTCCGTTCCATCCGGCAGGTATGTCCAGTGCCCGTCGGTACCAGCCCTTCCCTTGGTAGTAGTCCTTCGTCTCGTAGGCGTCCGTGTTCCAGGTGTGGGGCAGGTGTACGGCTGTCCATCGGCTGTCGTCCCATGTGGGTTGTGCCGCCTCGGGACAGTCGCCTCGGTAGAAGCGCCATCCGTCGTTGATGGCATGCATTTCGCGTTGGGCCAGTGCGGCAATGGAGCAGAAAAGTAGCAGGAGGAGTATCGTCCCGCTCTGCCGCATCCTCTGAATCGTCTCTATGTTTCTCATCACAGTGTGTATTAGTTCAAATTATGTGGCAAAAGTAAGAACTTCCCCTTCATCACAATAGTCCTGTTGCGTCAATAAATGACGCAAACGCGCATATTCGCAGGGGGAATGGCCTAAATCGTCACTTGTTCGTGTTATGTTTTCGCATTATTATTAGAAGGTCGATAGTTGTATTATCTGAGAAATATTCTCAAATAATGATGCCTGTATGGTGATATATAGGTATCTTTGCGGAAAAGTATGAGATATGTTTGTAAATTTCACGGTTAAGAACTATCGCTCATTCAAGCAAGAGCGTACCTTCAGCATGGAGGCCAGTTCCGTCAAGGAGCACAAGGACTCTGTCATCAACATGGGCAAGACTAGTTTGTTGCCTTTGGCGGTGTTCTATGGAGCGAACTCGGGTGGCAAGAGCAATTTGATACAGGCCATAGCTACCATGCGCAGAATGGTAAGGCATTCCGTGCGCCTCAATGACGGCGACTCGTTGCCTTACGACCCTTTTGCGTTGGACGAGAACTCCGGCTCGCAACCCACCTCGTTCGAGATACAGTTCATCAAGGACGAGACGCTCTATCGGTATGGCTTCGAGTACAACCAGACCGAAATCATCTCCGAGTGGCTTTATGAGAAACGTTCCGGTGAGAAGGAGTATGAGCTCTTCCTTCGCTCGCTCGATGTGATTGAGGTGTCGCCGAAGAGGTTTCCTGAGGGACAGGGAAAAGAGGACATGACCAACTCCAACCGTCTCTTCCTGTCGCTGGTAGCGCAGTTGAAGGGGGAGAAGTCTAACTCCATTATGGGATGGTTCGGCGCATGCAACGTGTTGTCGGGAATCGACAGTGAGGGCTACGAGGCTTTCACGTTACGGATGTTCTTGGACCATTTGAATGGGGCGGACCAGGCGCAGGAGTTCTTCAAGTCACTTCAGCTCGGCTTCACTCGTTTCTCTGTGAAGAAGGTCGGCATTTCTCAGGAGGCGTTGGACAGTGCCCCGCAGTCCATCCGGTCGCAATTGGAGAAGGATGTTGCCACCGGTAGCGTAGTGGAGCCGATAACCACTCATAATGTCTATGACGAGAATGGTCTGGTGATAGGCGAGCGCAACTTCCACAAGAACCAGATGGAGTCCGAAGGTACAAAGAAGGTGATAGAAATTTCCGGTCCGATATTCGACACGCTGAATGATGGTAAGATCTTGATTGTGGACGAACTGGATGCCAAACTGCACCCGTTGCTCACGCGCAACATCGTGCTCCTGTTTATGGACCCGGAGAAGAACCGGCACGGCGCACAGCTCATCTTCGCCACCCACGACACCAACCTGCTCGACTTGGAGATAATCCGTCGCGACCAGATATGGTTTGCCGAGAAGGATAGGGTAGAGTCCACGGACATCTACTCGCTTGTGGAATTCAAGGACGAGGACGGCAAGAAGGTGCGCAACGACCGCGACATCAAGCGCGACTACATCCGTGGCCGCTATGGCGCTATTCCTTTCATCGGTAAATAACTGTGGCTATGGGATATTCGAGAAAAGACGAAATCGCCCGGCTTAGGCAGGAACGTCGGGCGGCGAAGGCTTCCAAGAAGCGCAAGGAGAACACCCGTGAGAAACTTGTTCGCTTCCTCATCGTCTGTGAGGGCGCGAAGACCGAGCCACACTATTTCGAGGCTCTTGTCAACACTCACACCTCCGCTGTCCGCGAGGTGACGATAGAAGGTGAAGGCCGGTCTACGGTCGCTCTTGTGGACAGGACGCAGGAGATAAAGACGGAGTTGGAGCGTAAGAATGCCATGACCTTCGACCGCGTGTGGGTCGTGTTCGACAAGGACGATTTCGATGATTTCAACGAAGCCGTCAAGAAGGCTCATCGGTTAGGGTTCAACAGTGCATGGACAAATGAGGCCTTCGAACTATGGTACTATCTGCATTTTGAGTATCTGGATGCCGGCATTGGCCGTTCGGCATATATCGATAAACTCGAAGCCGCCTTTAGAAATAGGATGGGAGACGATAGTTTCAAGTATCATAAGGGCAACCCCGATATCTATCGATTGCTCCAGCAGTATGGTCGCGAGGACTTGGCCAAACGTTTCGCCAAACAACTCCGGACGCTGTACTCTGACACCAACTATGCGATGCACAAGCCCTGCACTATGGTCGATGTACTCGTGGAAGAACTGGAGCACCCCGAATCGATATTGAATGGATCCCGTTGATTCACTCGACTTTACCATGTCTTCGAGTGCAAAGTTTCCCTCTTTGTCAAATTATGCAAATCACATTATGTGAATTGCATAATTGTTGATGTGGCCATATTAGTGTATAAAAATAGAGACAACTGTCTGATATCCGACGAACAGAATACGTGTGCCAACATCGTAGCCGAGGATCAGCCCGGATATGGTGGATAGACTTTCCCCCGTCACTACTATTGCTCCTTCCCCAACACATAGCTGGGGTGACGGTCCGTTCCTTGCTTTATCAAGAAGCCGGTCTCGCAGAAGTAGTTGAGCCATTTGGTGGCGGCATATTGTTTCAGATTGAAAGCAATTAACATATCCTTTCGTGTCAGAATCCGGTTCTTGGACAGGAAATCAGTGATTTCTTTGCGGAGCTCCTCCTCCGTGTAAGAGCATGACCTGATGGAGTATTCCGCCCGCTCGAACTTGGCTTCTTGCTGTATCCTTTCCAGCAATGCGGCGTCGGGCTTGAAATTGATGCCCCGTACCCGTACCTTTTGTCTTGAGGTGCCCTTTGAAGGCGGATTATCGTCGCCTTTCTCTACCAATTCCACCGACAAGGTGAAGTAGC
The DNA here is from genome assembly GCA_963625535.1 of Anaerovoracaceae bacterium. Lineage (GTDB taxonomy): Bacteria > Bacteroidota > Bacteroidia > Bacteroidales > Bacteroidaceae > Phocaeicola_A. The sequence continues at coordinate 19,381 of CAVFUK010000011.1, forward strand.
CGATCTCGGGCAAATGAAAATTTATTCCATCCGTGAGCATCTCCACCATGTAGTCCTGCATGGTAGACATCACATTCTTGATAGTTCCCCTTTTCACACCGACGAACTGTTCTGAATGCTCATAGAGCACACGGTCGCCATCGTGGCGCCGCATGTGCAGCTTGACGTACTTCCGTTCCTCCTCGCTCCCAGGAATATTCTTGAGCGTGTCGATTTCATACTGTATTGCCATATCTTACTATTGTTTGTTTGCCCAAAGGTACTACCGTGAGGGTCCCTTTTGCAAATATTGATGGCGTATTAACAACTATTTAACGGTTGGTGGTCACGTGACGCACAATCGGTTGACACGTGACGCACGATTGGTTGACACGTGACGCACAACCATCCGCTATGGAACATTTGCCAGGAGAGATGATGTTGTGGCCCCAAATAGTATCGGTGGTTACGACAACTCCCCTTGTTCGTTCGGTAAACGAGCAAGGGGAGTTGCGGCCTTCGGGTGTGTATGTGACGGGGCGTTACATGCTGGCGATGATCTCCTTCAGCTCGGACGAGGAGATGCCTTCTGTGCGGGGGAGTAGCACCACCTGCTTGCCGTTGGCCCGGCAATAGTCGAAGGCGGCTTGGAATCCGGCGTGGGTCTGGTCGGGGCCGGCTACGAAGACGTCGAAGTCCACCTCCTTCACGATGTCCTTCACGTTACGGTAGACCACCACATCGTCCACGTACCGGATGGCGCGCACCATGTAGCAACGCTGCTCGGTGTCGTACACCAGTTTGGCTTCGGGCTTGAACCGGAGCACGTCCTCGGAGTCCTGCACCGCCACTATCAAGTAGTCTCCCAACGACTTGGCCTTGCGGAAGAGTTCCACATGGCCTACGTGCAACAGGTCGTACACGCCAACCGTTAATATCTTCTTCATACGCTGTTTTGTGCGGATTAAATGAGTTTAGTGTTTATGCTCTGACAGGAACTTGCGCTCGTCGAACTCTCGGTAGGGGAGCGTCAGGTCCATGAAATAGAAGTTGTGTTGATGGATTTTGTCGGGTGGGGGCGGTGTCATGTAGTCGCCGAAGAGCTGGGTGAGGTAGGCGTCGTTGTCTTTCATCCCCCACAGGCTGCGGCCCTCGAACTGTATGGGAGTGGGGTTGCCCAGCACGGTCTGCCGGTCCACCATGCTCTTGAGCCCGTCGTTGTGGTTCACGGCCGCCAAGCGTTGGCGGTTGAAGTCGTATTTCATCATGTGGCGCTTAATCTTCTTCTGCAGCCCCGGCAGGGTGTAGAGCTTCCGGGCGAGCAGAGGTATCCAGCTCGACGCGCCGTGTCCGTGCCGGTAGGGGTCGCGGAACAGGAAGTAGAGCGCCTTGCGCAGGTAGTTGTACTTCATCTGGTAGAGGCGCTGTGTCAGCTTGCACGCGGGGGCTCCGTCGATGGGGAACACGTCCACGTAGACACCTCCGAGATAGTAGAGATGGGGGCGCTCAATCAGTGTGGTGCTGGCGTCCTGTATCTTGCCGAAGTGGAGCGGATACTTGTCGTCGTTCTCGAAGCAGACGAACTCGTACGGCTCGGGCAACCACTCCTTACTGTGGGCGATGAGGGCCTCATAGTCCTCGCGGGGCATGCCGATGTCCATATCGTCGTCCCAGGGAATGAAGCCGCCATGGCGGACGGCACCGAGCAGCGATCCGTCAATCATGTAGTAGCGCAGTCCGTGCTTCTCGCACATGTCGTGAATCACCTGCAGAATCTCGAGCAGCCGAAGCTGAAGTTCTCTTATGTCGTAGTTTGCCATCTCTCTTGCTATGTTAATGCTTTAATGTAATCTTGTAAATATCCATCAGCCTCTGGGCCAATGTGGTGGGGCGGAAAGCCTCCATCGCGTACGCGCGCCCCTCTGCTATCATTCGGCTCCGTAGGGCGGAGTCGGTGAGCGCCTTCGCCATGCCGTCGGCGATGGCCTGGGTGTCGCCCGGGTCCACTAGGATGGATGCCGGTCCGCCGGCTTCGGGCAGACTGCTGACGTTGCTCGTCACCACCGGGCAGCCACAGAGTTGGGCTTCCACCACTGGCAGTCCGAACCCTTCGTAGAAGGAGGGGTAGACGAATAGTGCCGCGCCCGCGTAGAGCCGCTTCAGGTCGCTGTTGTCGGTCACCCGCTTCCAGATGAACAGCCGCTCCAGATGGTGGTCGGCGATGTACTGCTGCACCTGTCGCTTGTAGCCGCGTCCGTTGCCTACGATCACCAGCGGCATCCGTAGGTCGTGGGGCAGCAACTCCATGGCCTTGACGATGCCCAGCAGGTTCTTCCGGGAGTTGACCGAACCCACGTAGAGCATGTAGGGGCTGTCCGCTGCCGGGGTGTCGGCGGAATTATTGTCTTCGTCGGTGTAGAAGATGGGGCTCGCCGGTTGATAGAGTACACTGACCTTCTCCTCGGGGACGTCGTAGAACCGGATGACATCCCGCTTTGTGCACTCGCTGATGGCGATGATGCGGTCGGCGTGACGGCAGGCATAGCGCCACTTCTGGTCGTAGATGAAGCGGTCCAGCGGGTGATACATGTCGGTGAAAGTCTTGAACGCCACGTCGTGTACGGTCACCACCGAGGCGATGCCCGAGCGGGAGAGGCCGACGGGTATCTCGTTGCTCAGTCCGTGGAACAGCTCGATGCGGTCGCGCATCAAGCAACGTACCAGGTCGAACGTGCGCCAGAGGCCGCCCTTCAGCAGCCCGCTGGGGGTGATGGTTTGGCAGTGTGGCTTGTGGAGATAAGGTAGGGTGATGGGGTTGTTCGGTACCTTGGGGGTATAGAGGCGGTAATCCTCTTCCGGAAACGACTCCGTCAGAATGTCTATCGTCGTACGGCTGTGATTTCCAAGGCCAGTGAAGTTGTTGTATAGTCTTTTGGCATCGAACCCTATCCTCATAGTATGATATCGAACTGTTTTACACCCTGTTACACTCTGCCAGGCACGTGCGCGCCTACAGAATCGGAAAGCAAAAGTAGTGGATTAAAATGAATTATGCAAAAAAAGTGCAGAATGTTAGCCATAATACATACAGAGTTTTGAAGCGATGGTTGCATCTTTCGTAAAATATTCCGTAACTTAGCGGCGTGAAACCATAAAGGAGCAAGACGATGACAACGATAGTGAACTTTTATCCCGTGGGGATACAGAGCTTCAAGGAAATCCGTGAAGGTGAATACCTGTACATAGATAAGACAAAGTACATTGTTGACTTCCGGAAGAAGAAAATGAAATATGTCTTCCTGAGCCGCCCAAGGCGGTTCGGCAAGTCGCTGTTCGCCTCCACCCTGCAGGCCTACTTCGAGGGACGGAAAGAACTCTTCGAAGGCCTTGCCATCGCCGACTACGAGAAGGAGTGGGTGAAACACCCCGTGCTCCACTTCGACATGAGCGGAGCAAAACACATGGATGCTGAGACACTGAAGGATTATCTCAACCTGGAGCTGGCGAAATATGAAGACATTTATGGCCGAGATGAAAGGGAAAAACATCCCAACGACCGACTGAATGGACTCGTGAGGCGTGCCTACAAGCAAACCGGACAGAAAGCCGTGGTCATCATCGATGAGTACGACGCTCCGCTGCTGGACGTGGTTCACGAGGAGGAGAACCTGCAGCAACTCCGCTTCATCATGCAGAACTTCTACAGTCCCTTGAAGAAGCTCGATCCCTATCTGGAGTTCACCTTCCTCACCGGCATCACGAAGTTCTCGCAGCTGAGCATCTTCA